>BOBG01000188.1 GCA_026002265.1 Spirochaetia bacterium | reverse complement strand
GCCGATTTCTTCTGCAATATCGAGCGAACCCCGCTGGGTACCGTCCCCGCCAATGGTAAACAACATATTGAGATTGAGCTGTTCCATTGTATCAACAATAGTGCTGACCTCTTTGCCGCCGCCGCGGGCCGTACCTAAAAAAGACCCGCCGATCTTGTGAATATCGTCAACCACATCCGGCGTAAGCTTAATTGTACTAAAACCATAGTCTGGCAAAAATCCCAAATAACCATAACGGATTCCGGAAATCCGGCGCACACCGTACCGGTACCATAAAGAATTTACTATGGACCGGATAACATCATTAATACCCGGACACAAGCCTCCGCAACTGACGATCCCTGCATGCACATGAGGCGGACTAAAATAGATCATCTCACGAGGGCCCGCAACCTCAAACACCTGGTGCCGATCCAGATTCGGCTGTTTGCCCAACGTACTATCAACCTTAAGCCGGATATACTGATCGTCCCGGACATAATTTGCCATATAATCGTCATCGGCTTTTGACATAACGATGGGCGACTGGACATTGCATTTCCCCAATTCCTCAATCACAAAATCGTACTCAGATTCAGCCATAGTGCCTCCGAAAGGTGAATTATCAATATTTCCGGTCATTATACAAGGAATCTAATCAATAGTGCAAGAATAGCGAAAATGGGGACAGACCTCTATATTTCTTTATATTAAAAAGAAATAACGGGGACAGACCTCGACCTCTGTTATATTGATTAACCCTTGCATTTTAGAGAAGGTACCGGTACACTGTAAGTATGAACCGGAAATCTAGTCTTGCCCTGATATTTTTTTTCTGTCTCCTCAATTTCGTTCACTGTACGGGAGACGCTTCGCCAGTTCCGGGTGATGGTACGGCATTTTACACTGGATTGGCGTTGGAGGAGGCTGATCCGGAACAGGCTCTAACGTTGTTTGAATCCGCGCTCAAAAGTACAAATCCGCTTATCCGGGAGGAATCTGCCCGGAAATTGATCATTCCGGTGCTGCATGATACAAAAATGGCCAACCGTGTGATCCGTCTTGTAAAACGAAAAGATGCCTCGCCGGGAGAACTGACGCTCCGGTGTGCCGCGCTTTATGCGCTCAAAAAATTTGACGATGTTGTTGATCTTGTTCCTCACACTGCGAATACCTCATGGGATAAAGCTTTGGGTGCAGCGGCCGGGCATGATTCTGGCTTTTTTTTTACAGAATCGATTGATGCTGCATACATATGGGCACTCTCTGAGCTTGATCCGGATTTAACTCTTGATGAATCCGCAGTAATTGCAGGACGACAGTCCGTGGCGCGTTCAGCGTACAAAGAGGCTCTTGGTCATTTTCTGCCGTTGCTTGAGCAAAACCGGGATCTTTTTTTGCGCTATCCGGTTTTAACTGGTGATCTGGGGCGGGCTTTTCAATATGCGGATCCGGCCGCGGGTCTAAAACTTTTTGCAGAATGGGAATCTGAAAAGGAGATTCCGGAGCCGGTTTTGTACCGGATTCACTATTACGCGGGCAGGATGGAGCGGAGCCGTGGTCGTTATCCTCAAGCACAGGAACAATTTGGCCAGGCAATTCCGGTTGCACCGGATACTGAACAAAAAGATGCGTCAATATGGTATTTGATCAACAGTGCATTTTTGGAGAATCCGGAAAAAGCAATTCCTCTGATACATGTGTATCAATCAAAATGGCATGACGATGCCTATTTTTCAGATATTTTTGACAGTCTCTGCCGTTACCTTGTTGCACAACGTCAATGGAATTCGTTACTAGATATATTTTTACAACTGAATGCACGAACCAAGAGCCCGGCAATCGCGGCAAAGTACGCATGTATTCTCGGCCGGGCAGTTGCCACGAATCTGCTTCCCGCAAATCAGGCTGCCACTGCACTTCCGGTCAAAAGTACGTCTGCACCCGATGTTTCCCGGGCCTTTTTCAATTATGCCTTGGAACAGCCGGCCGCTTCGTACTATTATCGTGCGTTGAGTGCGTCTTATATTGACAAAAATGTCTTCCTGCCGTCTGTGGATTCTGCGGAGCCGGCTTCCTCGACTTTTGCACTACAATTTTTTCTCGGTTTTTTTGAACAAAATCTTGCTGCATCTGCCTTTCCCTATCTCCGGCAGCGTGCGCCGGAACTTTCTATTCCGGAACTCCGGGCCATTGCCCAAGCTTTAGCTGGTGCGGGCCGGTATACGGAATCGATCCGGACTGTTGCCCTCTATCAATCTCGGCCGGATTATACCTTGACGTTGGGTGATTTATACCTTTCATATCCCCGGCCTTTTTTAGAAATTGTTGAGGATAATGCTCGAGAGACAGGAATTCCGGCCGAAGTACTTTTTGGATTGATCCGTACCGAGAGTCTTTTTGATCCGGATGCGGTTTCGTGGGCCGGTGCGCTTGGACTTTCGCAACTGATGCCGGCCACGGCTAATGATCAGGCAAAAACCATTGCCCGGCAAGGCGGTCCGGATTATCTTGCAACCGGAACCATTGATGTGTTCAATCCGGCTGTGAATTTGCACATTGGGGCATCATATCTTCAATATTTGATGCCCCGAATGGAAAATCGTTTATTTGCACTGATGGCGTACAATGGCGGTATGGGGCGGGTAAACCGT
>BOBG01000187.1 GCA_026002265.1 Spirochaetia bacterium | reverse complement strand
CCTATTGGGGGCAGTTTGCGGGTTTGCGTGAGCGGCTCCTCGGTTATGAGTGCCGCATTGCGGAACGATTGGCAGATTCTGGTATGGAAGTGATTGACGCGGGTCTGGTTGATAATCCTGACGCGGCACAGGAGGCGGCCGGGCTGTTTCGCGAAAAACGTGTGGAGGGCATTTTTCTTTTTATTTCCACGTATGCGCTGTCTTCTACTGTACTGCCCGTGGCGCAAAAGACGGGAGTTCCTATCATCATCTTGAATCTGCAACCGTCTGCTGCTATTGACTATGAACATTTTAATGCACTTGGGGACAGAGGTCTCATGACCGGTGAATGGTTAGCCCATTGTCAAGCTTGTTCGGTGCCGGAAATCGCCAATGTTTTTAACAACGCCAGAATCTCTTATGATATTGTTACCGGCTATCTTGAAGAGGAACGCTCATGGGATGAAATAGCTGCGTGGGGTGCGGCTTTCCATACCCGTGCGGTCATCCGGGATACGCGGGTCGGCATACTTGGTCATTATTATTGCGGTATGCTTGATGTGTATACCGATGTAGCGCGGCTGAGCGCTGTGTTCGGGTCTCATTTTGAAATACTAGAAATGGATACGCTTGCTGTACTGCGTAGAGCTGTCACGCCGGAGCATATTGCAGAGAAGCGCCGGCTTTTTGAGAGTGCTTTTGCCGTGTCGCCGGAGTGTGAGGAATATGAACTTGACCGGGCAGCTCAAAGTGCGTGTGCGCTTTCCGCACTGGTCGCGGAGAAGGGCCTTGGCGCCGTGGCCTACTATTATGAAGGCGCTGCCGGTAATGAACATGAAAATATCATTACGAGTGTCATTGCGGGAAATACGCTTCTCACAGCCGCGCATGTGCCGGTGGCCGGTGAATGTGAAATCAAAAATGTGATGGCGATGAAGATACTCGACCTTTTTGGCGCAGGAGGTTCTTTTTCCGAGCTTTATGCGATGGATTTTAATGACGATGTCGTTCTCTGGGGTCACGATGGGCCGGCTCACCCTGCCATAGCCGATGGGCCGGTAGCCTTGGTGCCGCTGCCTTTGTACCATGGCAAACCCGGAAAAGGGCTTTCGATACAGATGAGCGTGAAACATGGGCCGGTTACCCTTCTTTCTGTGGTACAGCGGTCTGATGGTTCGACCCTTCTGCTCTGCGCTGAAGGTGAATGTGTTCCCGGTCCCACCTTGCAAATCGGCAACACAAACAGCCGGTACAAGTTTGACATTCCGGCGCGGGATTTTGTGAGTCAGTGGTCCAAACAGGGGCCTTCGCACCACTGCGCCATCGGAATCGGTCATATTGCGGATAAACTGGAAAAATTTGCTATGCTTTTAGGAATAGCTTGTGTTACAATAGACGGAAATACACTCAACCGGAGGCTCCGTGGATAATATTTTAGAACTACAGCACATCACCAAGACCTTTCCCGGTGTTAAGGCATTACAAGATGTGCATTTTACGTTACGGCATGGCGAGATACACGCACTTATGGGTGAAAATGGGGCCGGAAAATCAACATTTATCAAAATTATCACCGGGGTCCACCAGCCGGATTCAGGTGAATTTTTTATTGATAATAAGCCTGCATCTGTTGCTGGACCATTAGATGCTCAAGCTTTAGGTATTGCAGCGGTGTATCAGCATATTACCTGTTTTCCGGATTTGACCGTGGCGGAAAATATCTTTATGGGACATGAAAAGGTGGCGAAACCGGCACACCGGATCGATTGGAAGACGATGAACACTGAGGCCCAGTCACTTCTCGATCAGCTCGGAGCTGTCTTTAGTGCGCGCGCCGTGATGGGGACTCTGTCAGTGGCACAGCAGCAGATTGTCGAAATCGCTAAAGCTTTGTCTACCAATGCCCGGATCATCATCATGGACGAGCCGACCGCACCGCTTTCCAACCGTGAAAGTGAAGATCTCTACAAAATAACCGAATCGCTGCGCGAAAAAGGTGTATCTATTATTTTTATTTCTCACCGGTTTGAGGATATGTACCGGCTTGCCGACCGGGTGACGGTGCTTCGTGACGGTACGTACATCAATACATGGGACATTAAAAATATTGACAACCATACCTTGGTGACGGCTATGGTGGGGCGCGAAATCGTGCAGTTTTTCCCGCAACGTACAGTAACAATCGGTGATGAAATATTCCGGGTGGAGGGACTGTCCCGGACCGGACATTTCCGTGATGTAAGTTTTTCAGTCCGGAGCGGTGAGATAGTAGCGCTGACCGGACTTGTCGGGGCGCGGCGGACCGAGGTGTGCGAAGCAATTTACGGCATCACCGGGTATGATAAAGGGAGGGTTACTTTAAATGGTACAACGCTTAATCACCCCACTCCGGCTCAGGCCATTGCGGCTGGTATTGGGTATCTGCCAGAGGATCGGCTGAAACAGGGACTGGTGCTTCGGTGGGAAATTGCCAAAAATGTGACGCTGCCGGCGTTGTCGCGTTTTGCCCGGCATGGCTGGCTCAACAACCAAGAAGAGAACGAAAAAGCTGGACAAATTGCCGAACAGCTCGCGGTCAAGGCGGTGAGTGTCCATGACAAGGTCTCTACACTTTCCGGCGGCAACCAACAGAAGGTTATCGTGGCAAAGCTGCTCACCACCGACCTTAAGCTGATCATTCTCGACGAGCCGACCAAGGGCGTTGATGTGGGTGCAAAAACGGCGATTTATGCTATTATGAATGATCT
>BOBG01000186.1 GCA_026002265.1 Spirochaetia bacterium | reverse complement strand
TAAAATTATTTTTTAATTCAGGCGCTTTTTCACTGTCGTCCATTTCATTGACATATTCTATATTAGGAGATAAAATCATTGAACCAGCCGATGCCCCAATATATATTTTCCCTTTTTTTATTAATTCCTGTAATAAATAAAATGTACTCCCACCAGAAATAAATATATAATCATTGGTTTCAAGTTTATTTTTAATTTCTTCTTTGGTTGCTGTTGTTATTTCCAATTCATCTACCCACGCCGGAAAAGAATGAAGCCAAAAATAATTTATTCATATATACCCCTTTGAATATTAGGCTTGTTCGACTGCGCATTTGCTGTCTTTATGGTTCAACGATATTAAAATACGGGTCAAAATCTATCATATTTGCGTACAATATTTCGAGCAGGCTTTTGTTTCCCTCAACCTGTACAAGTTCGTTGTTGAGCGCGTCTGAGGTAAGCAACAAGGCTATCGCCTGTTTGGGAACACTCACCGTAACATCGGGAGATTTCGCCTGTGTTCCTCTTTGGTAGAGCAACACGCCGGACTTAACCGTTAAGCAATACTCGCCGTCGCCGGCGACGTTTACGTTCATGACCATATTTAAGTCCTGCGCCGCGTTTGAATCTAAATGTATTCCTATATAATCGAACAGCATTGTCGGCGACATCGCTCGCACCATATCGCCGCTTCTTGTAGATGAGATGCCGCTCGTGGGTGCGCCCTCACGCAGCTCTTTGGCGCCTGTCAAGTATGCCGCTCGCCACACGCCGCTTTCGGCTTGATAACCCAACTGTTCTAACGCGTCGGCGCACAGCAGTCTCGCGTTTTCGTTTTTGGGGTTGGCAAACACGATGGCGTTTGTAACTTCCACCACCCATTGATATTCGCCTTTGTCAAAGTCTTTTTTAGCCATTGCCAGAACCTTGTTCGCATCTCCCATGTATTCCACTAATTTCTTTGCGCTTTCGCTCGGCGTCAGTGGGTTGAGGTTGACGGGGTTGGCATCATACCAGCCCATATAGCGCTGATAGACGGCTTTCGCGTCGTGGGCGACCGTGCCGTAATACTGGCGGGTATACCACACTTTTTCCAAGTCGTCGGGCAAAGTCAGCATGTTGGAGATTTCGTCTGACGTGTACCCTTGGTTAATATACAAAAGCGTCTGGTCGTTTATAAACTTGTACATCGCAGCGGTATTGGTAAAATATGCGGGGATAAGGTCCTTTCCCCAATGCGGCCAGTTGTGAGCCTGAAACACTACCTCCGCTTCGTTACCGTACAGTTTCAAAGACTCCATGATATAAAAAGCCCACGCGTTGCCGTCGCGCACTTGCGCCCCACGCAGCGTATAGAGGTTATGAAGCGTACCCGTGCAATTTTCCGCCATCCACAGTGCCTTTTTTGTCGGGAACCATGTGTTCATCTCGGCGAGGGCTTCTGTTCCCGGAGTAAGTTGGAAAACCATTTTTACTCCGTCCACCGTCAGTTCCTCGCCCGTTTTGGAGATGGTTACAGAGGGGCTGATATACGAAGCCATGCCACCGGGCATCCCTACACCGAGCCCTACGCCCAACCGGCCAACCGCGCTCGGTTCAAGGTTTTTTCCGTACATATAATCGGCGCGGCGCAGCATGGCGTTGCCCGCGTAGACGTTTTCGCTGACAGCATGTTCCTCAAACCCTTCCGGCGCTATGACGGACACTTTTCCGGATTGAACGTCTGCCTCTTCCACCACGCCCTTGATGCCGCCAAAGTGGTCGCCGTGAGAATGGCTAATCACCACGCCGGTGACGGGACGCATGCCAAGCTCTTTGTTTATCAAGTCTAATGCCGCCTTTGCCGTTTCGATATTTGAAAGCGGGTCGAATACAATCCAGCCCTCTTCGCCCTTGATAAACGTAATGTTGCTAAGGTCATAGCCGCGAACCTGATAAATGCCGTCCATAACCTCAAACAATCCATAGGCGTGGTTGAGTTGCGTATTGCGCCACAGGCTCGGATTGGCGGAGCCTGGTGCATCTGCATCCTCCACGAAAGCGAACGCCTTTTGGCTCCAAATAACATCGCCATTTGCGTTAAAAATCTCTAACGCGTCGGGCGCTGCTATCAGACCTTTTTCGGCGAACTCAAACTCTTGTCTGTCGTCAAAATCCAACAGGTCATAAACTGCGCCGTTGTTTTTTTCGGTGTATACAGATGCGCCTTTTTATTCCGCGGTCAGCTGCAGATTCGAAGCACAGGCGGCGAGCGCAAATAACATAATGGCAATCAGTGCCATCGTGAGCATTTGGTGGTATATCGAGCTATTCGTGATTTTCATTAAATAAACATCTCCTTTTTCTACTTTACTGTGATCTTTTTCGTCTTGACTGTCTTTGTTGATTGCTTTACTCATGAAATTTCTCTCCATTTTTTCATGTCAAAGCACCCGTCCGGGCGCTTTGCATATGTTCTTTAATTATATGCAAATTAGTCCTGCCAAGCAATCCACAATGGACGAAAACTGTGAGATAACATTCGGGTATCCTTAACAATACCCTATATTGAACCAATTTCCATGTCTGAGAACAATTAAAATTATATTCCGTACAAGTTTTTTCCATTGGCCAAATGTCGCATAACGTGAAAGCTATACAACGTTTTTGCGGTTGCGATAAAGGAAACCGTAGATTTCCAGCAACTGCAAAAATGTGCCGGAGAAAAAACCCACAAAGGCCGTAGGCCGACTGCATTTTTTCTCCAGCCGAGCCCACAGGGCGAAGCGTAAGCAATCCTGTTATGCGCTGTTTGGGCTGTTTTTATATTTTA
>BOBG01000185.1 GCA_026002265.1 Spirochaetia bacterium | reverse complement strand
ATTAATATCCATTATGTGACATTCGTGGATCGTATTCTTTGCTTTTCCGATCTGGGGTCAGACCTCTAGCATCTTTTTACAGCATAATTTCGCGAGGTGGTTCTGGCTATCTCGACAGGCGGTTGGTGAGCCGGTCGAAGCAGTCAAGGGGAACACCGGAAGATGGCTACGAATAGCGCGAATGAAACGAATATATTATTATCAATATTTATTCGTGTACATTACGTGGACCGTATTTTTATGCTCCCGGAATCTTGAAAAAAAATATGAATGATATTTCACACATTTTTGAATGGATCTCTTCGTTTATCAACTTCGAGAAAACGCCTGACCGTGCCATGTTCCGGCTTGAAAGGATGCGGACTCTTGCCGCACTGGCTGGAAATCCGGAACGGGTAGCGCCGGTGATTCATGTAGCCGGCTCCAAGGGCAAAGGATCTGTCACGACTATGATCGCATCGGTTCTTCAGAGCGCCGGTATGAAAGTTGCCCGGTACACCTCTCCTCATATAAAGGATTACCGAGAACGCATTAGTACCGGTGCGGGTTTTTTCCCGGAAGAAATCTACGACGCGGCCGGCCGGGAATTACATTCCTGTGTTGAACGTTTTTTGGATTCCGGTGCTCCTACTTTTTTTGAAGTGATGACCTTGTATTTTTTTTTGTGCGCGAGAGAATTTCAGTGCGATGCAATGGTTGTGGAAACCGGCATGGGCGGGCGTCTTGACGCAACAAATATCGTGGATCCGGTTCTTTCGATTATCACCCTGATCGAATTGGAGCATACTGAGTATTTGGGCACGACTCTGGAACAAATTGCGGCCGAAAAAGCCGGAATCATCAAAGCCAACCGACCGGTTCTTGTTGCACGGCAAAAGCCGGAACTTGCGGAACTCTTTCGCCATGTTGCCGCGGACCAGAATTCCCCTTTTTACTATGTGCCGGACATTGCAACTGTTGACCGGATTCACCTTTCGCCGGCCGGTAGTGATTTTCATTTCAACTATCTCCTTCCGGCTCCTTTTTCTCCCTTGCAGCTTCATGTTCCGGTTCCTGGAACCGTTCAAGCTGAAAATGCCGCGTCCGCGGTTTTGGGAATCCGGCTTATATTTCCTTCCATATATGATGCCGCGATTCAGTCCGGTTTGGCAAACCTTAAACTTCCAGCCCGGTTTGAAAGGATCGCTGAAAATCCAGTTTGCATTCGTGACGGAGCGCACACGCCGGAGAGTTTCAAATCCTGTACCGCTACCTTTACAGAGTTGTACGGAACCGGCGGGATTCTCCTTTTCGGCTGCGCCATTGATAAAGATTCCAACGTTATGGCTGAAAGTGCTGCCGCTTTCTCGCATATCATTATTACTGTACCGGGTACCTTTAAAAAAAGCGATCCGGAAGCTGTGTACCGCGCTTTTGCCGGAAAAAATCCATCTGTCGAGTTGATTCCGGAGACAGAATCCGCAATCCGGACAGCCCGTGAAAAGAGCCGGTCCTTGAATCTTCCTCTGTTAATCACCGGATCCTTTTATCTCGCGGCCGCAACGGAATGTATTTTTCTCCCCTGATCCCATACAAAAATGGTACTAGGTTTCCAGCGCTACAAAAAATGTGCCGGAAATGAGGCGTGAGAGCGCAAGCGAAGCCGCTACTGCGCCCCCAGCATATACAAATCCTGTTATGTGCCGTAAAATCTGCTACGAAGCGCCGCACCAAGGACCGCGCGGCGGGCATCTTCATTGAGGATTATACTTATACGCAAGAGTAGAATTGTCTGCTTTAGCGAGAGTCAATTCAACCTTACCATTAGGCCTTACAGCCAACTGTGCAAAGGTCTTTCCCAGATCCCAGTCTCGAGTCCAAGTCCCATTGTTATATTGAACATATTTACCCCCTGCATCCAGTTCAGCTTTAAATTCGTCAAAACGAAGGTGATCCAAATAGTAAACATTTACCTCTTCCGTTTCATCACCTTCATCCCAAGTCTGCGGATCTGGAGCCATGTATTTGCGCAGAAGTTTATCCAACTTAAGTCCTGACGCTCCAGGGTTTTTCTGATACCCATACATGGACCCTTGATTGTCTTTCTTATACAGCTTCAAAGAAAAACTACCATCAGAGCGTACACCCAAGATTGCATAGGTTCTGTCTCCAGGTTCCTCATTCCAATCGTAAGCCTCAGTATATTCACCCCCTGCATCCAGTTCAGCTTTAAATGCTACAAAACGAATAGGATCCAAATAGTAAACATCCACATCTTTCGCTTCCTCACCCTCACCCCAAGTTTGGGGATTTGGACTCATGTACTCGCGTAGGAGTTCATCCAACTTAAATTCGTCGTCATCGTCATTGTCCGTGGGACAACCTGCCAGAACCAATCCGAATGCCAGCACCATTACCAGCATTACTCCAAAAAACTTTTTGTTTGCCATCTCTTTTCTCCTTCACTTTGGCAACAAAGTTTCAGAAATTATGTTTATATTTGCCCAATAAATGATTTTATGGGTATTCTGTATAGGCGATGCCGCCGCTCCCATAAGTTCAGATTTTATAGCACATAACTCCTTTTATACGCGTATATACCCAGAATAACCGGCTAAATGATCGCTGCTATCTAACACCGCTGAAAAAATCGGCTACACTCTCGCCAATGCCAGTTGTTATGAGGCAGCCAATCACTGCGGATCTATCGCCATGATCCGCCAGCCTATTTCCAGAGATCGCAAGGATAGGTCTATGACCGGTTATTATGGAGAGAAAAATACATTCCGTTGCGGCCGCGAGATAAAAGGATCCGGTGATTAACGGAGGGAGATTCAAG
>BOBG01000184.1 GCA_026002265.1 Spirochaetia bacterium | reverse complement strand
GGCCATCCAGCCTTGAACCCTCATTCCATTCCCCGGATTCACCAGCGTTCCATTCCGATCCAAACCGAATGCGCCGGCACGGGTGTACAATGTTTCGTTACCATCTTTTAACACAAAAAATCCAGTTCCCTGAATCGCAAGATCGGTACCGATTCCGGTATTCTGGAGGGAACCTTGGGTATGAATCGTGTCGATGCTGGCAATCGTCATGCCCAAACCAACTTCCTTGGGGTTGACGCCGCCTAATTCCTCGGTCGGCCGGGACGCGCCTTGAAGCTGCTGATAGAGCAGATCCTGAAACTGAACCCGGTTCCTTTTGAATCCGGTTGTGTTGATGTTGGCAAGGTTGTTGCCGATAACATCCATTCTTGTTTGATGATTCTGCAGCCCGGAAACACCGGAATACAATGATCGCATCATAAGATTTTCTCTCCCCCGAACACTTTACCGATATGATCGTCACTCAGCGCGGTTTTCAGGCAAATTCCCGGACCATTCAGACTGCGGATCAGCTCCTCCAAGAGCTCTTGAGTCTGAAACGCTAAATAGCTATAATGATCAATTATTGGTCCCCGGTTAACCTCCGGAATACCCGAAAGAGGAAAGTGTCATGATTTTAGTTACCCGGCTTGACGGCCAGGAGTATTATGTTAATCCTCATCAAATCGAGTATATCGAGTGTAGACCGGATACTACGATGTTGATGTTATCCGGAAAATATTTAGTTGTACGAGAAAGGGTTCCGGAAATTATTGACCGAATCGTTGAATACCGCCGCAGGATTGGTGCTTTTAAGAATGAGGAGTAGGGCGTGAATATATCGACCTTAATTGGACTCGTTGGTGTATTTTCTATGACTGTTATGGCTATTTTCACTTCGGGTGGTACTATACTGACCTATATGGACCTGCCGTCATTTTTTATGACTGTCATTGGTTCGTATTTCGGTATATTTGTTTTTACCACAGTTCCTGAAGCGCTTGGTATGTGGAAAACTATCGGCCTGACGTTTAAGTTGCACAACTATAATGTAAAAGGAATTGTCGCCAAGCTGCTGGCATTCTCCGATAAAGCGCGGCGTGAAGGACTCTTGGCATTGGAAGAGGAGCTAGAGGATCTTGATGACGATTTTTTGAAAAAAGGGATGCGGCTGGTAGTTGACGGTACTGACGGTCCAATTATCCGGGATTTATTAGAAAATGAATTAAATCAGATGCAGGGGCGTCATGCGACCAAAATTACTGTAGTTAATATGTGGGGTACACTGGCGCCGGGACTGGGAATGTTAGGAACGGTCGTTGGACTCATAGCCATGTTAAAAAACTTGGAAGACAAAAGTGCATTGGGTCCAAACATGGCAGTAGCTCTTATCACAACCCTTTACGGAGCAATGATCGCTAATCTTATTGCTATTCCCATTGGCGGGAAACTCTCTACTCAAGATGGAGAGGAAGCTCAACTCCGGGAAATGGAAATCGAGGGAATTCTTTCTATTCAGTCTGGCGATAACACCCGGGTACTTGCTTCAAAACTCCTTTCCTACCTGGGTCCGGGAGACCGTAAAGAGATGGAAAAAGAATTCCTTAAGGATTAGCTAATGGCGAAAAAAAAGAAAAAATCGGCGACAGCTCCAAAAGGTGATTGGATCGTTACCTATTCAGACATGGTGACGTTATTACTCTGCTTTTTTGTTGCTCTTTTTCAAACTGATGAAGCGATTCCAGATCAAGTTCAGGCAATGATTTCTTCACTCAACAATATTGGAATGGGGGTAGCAACCGGGGGAAGTACGGTCACTGCCGGTAAAAGCGCTAATTTGGGCAATACTGTCAGTTCATTGCCGTCTATGGACAGAGGCAAATCCACTGGTAACTCTGCTGAACGGGCGATGGCGCTTTTTAGTCCGGAAGTAAAATCGAACAAAGTACGGATCACCCATGATGAACGGGGTATTATTATAAGTTTGGCTTCTGATGCGTTTTTTGATTCTGCAAGTGCGCGAGTAAATATAGAAGAAACGCGGGATATTCTTATCCGGTTGGCCGGAATGTTTAACTCCGCGGATCCAAACATGGTGGGCAGAAATTTCCGGATTGAAGGTCATACCGATAGCATACCAGTCTCTTCAAACGGACCATGGGAATCGAATTGGGAACTTTCTACAGCGCGCTCCATAGCAATTCTCCATTATCTTACTGATTTAGGGGTTGATGAAAAGCGTTTTCAAGTTTCTGGATTCGCTTCTACCAACCCGGTTGCCACAAACGATACTCCGGAGGGAAGGGCTCAGAACCGGAGGGTTGACATCGTTATTTTAGATGAAGCTCATCTATAGCCGGAACAATGTGCAATCTTCACCGGCTTGGTGCTGACAAGCCCAATCAAATTCATATTTTTTCTAGCAACATAGTCATCGAGAATGATTTTGTGCAAAAGTTAATCCGGTAGGCCGGCGGCTGATACACACGATGTGTGGAAGTAATTAGTTTCATGATATGCCCTTCTCCGGATTTCCGGCAGAGGGCATTTTTTTGCCGTCTCCCAACGGGGGTGTTTTTGACGAAAACCAAATTTAGCTGTCGAATCTTTTCTTAATCATGGTCGGCGTAAAACCCAATTTAGCTCCGGGATATAAGCCGCAGCAAAAATATATCAAACAACTATACTTGCACAAAAAAACAGTTACATGCTAACATACCTCTAATGATCATTCAACGAGCCTTGAAAGTACGCATCTATCCTACTGATGCTCAGCGTACCTTTCTCAACAAAACGCTTGGCTGTTGCCGGCTCATTTACAACCTCATGCTCGATGATAGAATCATC
>BOBG01000183.1 GCA_026002265.1 Spirochaetia bacterium | reverse complement strand
ACCATTCGATCCGCATATTCTTTCAAAAGTCGGTGTCCAAATTGTACCGGAAATTGAACCCTATGAATTGATGAAAATCCGGCTGCTCAATGGGAGTCATTCTGCGCTTTCATATATAGCGTATTTATGCGGATACCGTGATGTAGCGAGTGCTATAGAAGATCCGGCACTGCAAACATTTATCCGGAATTTTTATATGGAAGAAATTACTGCAACACTACAACCGGTTCCGGGAATTAATCTCCAGCAGTATAAAAATACACTTATTGAGCGGTTTTCTAACCGGAATATCGCAGATACTATTCTCCGGCTTGCATCAGACGGCTCAAAAAAAATTCCGAATGCAATATTACAAGCATTAATTGAAACGATCCGGAATAATACTCCGCATAATGCCCTTGTTTTTTCACTGTCCGGTTGGGCGCGTTTTTTAGCCGGCATTGATGAATCCGGCACTGTTATTCCGGTAGATGATCCAAATGGTCCGGATCTCTCGACGGCCGCTCAAAAAGCCAGGGAATTTCCGGATATTTTTTTGAAAAAAATAGGAATAAACGGTCTTAATGAAAAAGAAATGATCGATTTATCGGAATTATTCCGGAATTATCTGGATCAATTACACCGGCAAGGAATCCGGAACACATTATCACAATTTATTAAGGAAAATACATGAATATTGCATTAATTGGCTATGGTGTCATGGGAAAGTTAATCGAAAAACACGCCTTGGAACGGGGACACCGGCTTATATTTACAGTGGATCCGGTTGCTCCGGATGCACACTTTCAAAGCATTAGTGACATAGATTGTAGTAATATTGACTGTGCCATTGAATTTACCCGTCCAGAAGCTGCTGTGGAAAATATCCGGAACCTTGCGTCAAAAGGGATTCCGACTGTTGTGGGAACGACAGGTTGGTATTCTCGGCTTGATGAAGTACAAAATATCGTTGAAAAAGCTGGATCTTCCCTTGTATATGCGGCGAATTTTTCCCTCGGAGTGAATTTATTTTACCGAATAGCGGCTTTTGCTGCCAACTTGATGGATCCGTTTCCTATGTACGATGTTGGTGGATTTGAGGCACACCATAACCGGAAAAAAGATAGCCCTTCCGGTACAGCAATTGCTCTTATGGAACATATTCTAGCAGCGATGAAGCGGAAAGATACGGTACTTTGGGATCGATTAGAACGGCCGACTCTGCCTAATGAGATTCATATGGCGAGTTTACGGGCGGGAGCTATACCCGGAACTCATAGTTTATGTTTTGATTCTTCGGCTGATACGATCTTAATCCAACACACTGCCCGGAATCGCGAGGGTTTTGCATCTGGGGCATTAGCTGCGGCTGAATGGCTCACAGCCCAGCACCGAAAAGGTCTTTTCACTATAGATGATGTTCTAGATAACCAATGAAAGGATATATAATAAAAGATATTGAAACCGGAGCTAGTGTAGAGTGAAGATTAGTCTAACGAGATTGAAATTTTAGTCTGCCTAGACTAAAATATTAGTCTAACGAGATCGAAAGTTTAGTCCACTTAGAATAATATATTAGGAAAAAGGGAATATATACTTTCTTCTCACGAGGAGTTCCGGCAATGAACCAAGAATTATCATCTCCCGCAGCACTTGTACAAGAAGTTATGCGTGGAACCTATTTTTCCGGAATCATTCGGTATAATGAATCATTGTCGGCTCATAGCACCTTCAGAGTCGGTGGACTAGCAGACGTATGGATACAGCCGGACGCCTCAGTATTCCCGGATTTTGTGTCCGCATTGTTAAAAAAAGCCTCTAGTGCTGGAATACTAGTACATTTATTAGGCGGAGGGTCAAATGTTCTCATATCTGATAAAGGAATCCGGGGAATTGTAATTCATACTGGAGCATGGTTCGGCTATTCTTCCAAAAATACCTTCCGGGCCGGCACCGCTCTTGATGATGCAATCACATTGAGCGCAGACCGGAATCAAGGCGGGCTTGAATTTCTTGCCGGAATACCTGGAACAATCGGCGGAGCAGTGTGGATGAATGCCCGGTGTTACGGATATTCCATTTCTGATGTGCTGGAAGCAGTTAGGATTCTCAATGAAAATGGAGATGAAGTGACGGTACCCTTTAGACCGGAAGACTATGAGTACAAAAAAAGTCCCTTTCAGAACCGCTCCGTGGTGATTTTAGATGCAACATTCAAACTTATAACCCGGTCGGGGGATTCAATTCGTTTAGATGCAGAATCCCACCGTCAAGATCGTGACACAAAGGGTCACTACCGGTTTCCCTGTGCGGGATCTATTTTCAAAAACAACCGGAATTTCGGCAAAGCAACCGGGAAAATCATTGACGAGCTAGGGCTATGCGGAATGAGTATCGGCGGCGCAATGATCGCACCATTTCATGGAAATATTATTATAAATACCGGTACCGCAACGTCTACCGACATCAGGAATCTTGTTGATATGATTATGGAAAAAGTGTATACCGCAACGGGATTCACGTTAGAGCCGGAAATTATTTTTATGGGAAAATAACTCTCTATTACTTCAACGGAACTTCCGCCGGCTTCCCATGTAACAGCCGTTTCAAAATACTTTTGACGATTTGCTGCTCCTGTAAGATATTTATTTGTAATCTTAAAAGCCGGACCCCCATTTTTAGCATTTCCCAAGTTTGTGTTTGGCATAAAATCACATATCCTTTGATTACCGCATATTAACCCCTCATCACGTTATAGGGAGAAAGTTGGAAATAGTCCTGTTATATGCAGTTTTTGCGCTTTTTACAGATTGTTTCTTAATTATTTCTTGGTATAGGATGTTCTTCTT
>BOBG01000182.1 GCA_026002265.1 Spirochaetia bacterium | reverse complement strand
AGGCACTTCGGAAAGTCATACTGACGGAATAACAGAAACGAAGGGCAAGAATATCAATCCCGGCGGAATAGCCGGTTTGCTTGGCGGCGCTATCGGTTTTTTAGCGGGTGGCCCTATTGGGATGATGCTTGGCGGCGCTATCGGTGGGGCCGTAGGCGGTACTGTAGGTTTTAATTCTTCAACATCAAAGAATGAAAGCGATAGCCATAGTACCAGCAAAAGCGTGTCAAAGTCCAAAGCTCATACAGACGGGACAACGGAAACAACAACGGAGCAGGAAACAAAAACAGAAACTAATACTGAAGGAACAAGCCGGAACATTCAGTTAAAGTTTGAAAGTAAAGCAGTAAAAAACCTGTTAGAAAAAATCGATTTGCAATTAAAGCGGCTTGACGCAAGCGCCGATACCGGCATGTGGAACTGTTCCGTATACTGCCTCGCAGATGACAGTTCAACTTGTAAAATCGTTGCAAGCTCTTATCAGGCCTTATTGAGGGGCGAAAACTCATCCATTGAAACCGGGGCTATTACCGAATGGACAGAACCAAACGCGTTTAAGATTTTACCTTGGCTTGAAAAAATGCACCACCCAAAATTACTGCTTGCCAATAATAAAATTGAACCGGCATCGTTTATCAGCGGAACCGAGCTTACCATACACGCCGGTATTCCGCAAAGCAGTGTTGGCGGTCTTCCGGTACTGGAAATGGCCCCATTTGGCCGGGAAGTTTCGGCGCATTGGCAAAGCGAGGAGCAGTATGGGAATAAAATTAATCTTGGGAAAATATATCACATGGGCAATGCGGAAGATTTGCCTGTTGTCCTCAACAAAAACAGTCTTTGTTCCCATACCTTTATTACCGGTTCAACCGGAAGCGGTAAATCAAACACGATATACCAACTGCTTAACGAGATAAAAAGTCCCGACTGCAATTTTCTTGTTGTCGAACCGGCAAAAGGAGAGTACAAAAATGTTTTTGACAATAAAACTGAAGTATCGGTCTACGGCACCAATCCGGCAAAAACGCCGCTCTTGCGTATCAATCCGTTTACATTCCCCGATGACATTCACGTCCTGGAACACCTCGACCGCCTTGTAGAGATTTTCAATGTCTGCTGGCCCATGTATGCCGCCATGCCCGCTGTGCTTAAAAACGCTATTGAAGCTTCGTATGAAGAAGCTGGCTGGGATTTACGGACATCTAAAAACAAGTATCCCCAAAAACTGTACCCAACATTTGCCGATGTGATGAGTAAAATCGTAACGGTAATCAATTCTTCTGAATACTCGGAAGAAAACAAAGGCAACTACAAGGGGGCGCTTGTAACCCGTCTTGAATCCCTTGCCAACGGCATTAATGGGATGATCTTTACAAACGACGAACTGGCAAATACAGACCTGTTTGACAAGAATGTGATTGTTGATCTTTCCCGTGTCGGTTCAATGGAAACCAAAGCGCTCATTATGGGCTTGCTGGTTATGAAGCTCCAGGAATACCGAATGACAAGCGAGGAAATGAATGCCGACTTAAAGCATATTACCGTTCTTGAAGAAGCGCATACTCTTTTGAAGCGCACCTCAACGGAACAGTCAAGTGAATCATCAAACCTCCTTGGAAAATCTGTAGAAATGCTTGCAAATGCTATAGCGGAAATGCGTACCTATGGTGAAGGGTTTATTATTGCCGACCAGTCGCCGGGGCTGCTGGATACGTCTGTTATTCGCAATACCAACACAAAAATCATATTATGTTTACCAGATGAAAGCGACCGTGAACTGGTTGGTAAAGCGGCAAGCCTTAACGATGACCAGATTGTTGAACTTGCACGTCTGCAAAAGGGCATAGCGGCGGTCTATCAGAACGACTGGTTACAGCCGGTTTTGTGCCAGGTTGAACATTTCAAGATACCGAAAACAAAGTATACATTTGACTCAAGGAATGTTTATCAGGATATTGCTGATACTACCGCTCTTGACGCGCTAAAAAAACGAATTGCCTGTTACCTTTTGTCAAATATCGCAAAAGAGCCGCCTCATATTTTTGGGGCGGTTTGCAGGTGTTGACCCATGAGAAACCGGCTCTCCAGCCTTACACCATTGCACCCAAAAAATTTGACCTCATCATCAGGTAAGAAAGGTCTAGGCGCCGCGGATGGGAAAAGTTTCCTGCCAACTTTTTTCAAGTGCTCAAGGCGTTCCAGGGAAAAATTATACCTGAATTCAGTCTGCTGTGCAGCATAATAGTCCTTTGTCCATGCAGACTGATTAAGATTAAGCGGCTCGCCGTCAAATGGATCGAAAATATTTGTTTCAGAAAGGCCGATAAGGCAGCGTTTAAACCTTTCTTCAAAAACGCCTTTGCTAAAGCCGGGATCCTGAACCATACTGGTTGTCAGAACATTCCTTACCTCTTCTATGTCCTTTGCCCGAATCGCCTCGTCAAGGGTTTTGTTAATGCCTTCCATTTTGGCCTCCTATACTTCAAGAATGGTATTGAGTTCTGCAATAAACTTATTTAACCATTCGGCTTTCGCTTTGTTTTCTTCAATTTTCTGCTCAATCGCTTCCTGGGATTTAACAGAATCCTCTTCTCTCTTTATTGCCTCTTTTAAGGCATTATCCAGCCTTTCGATTTCCCGGGCAAGAAAATCTTTCAAGCCCTGAGTATTGCTGTTGGCAGCATCTCTTGCATTCTTAATCTTAGAGAAGAATTTCAGAACACTCCTTACCTCTTCTATGTCCTCTGCCCGAATCGCCTCGTCAAGGGTTTTGTTAATGCCTTCCATTTTGGCCTCCTATACTTCAAGAATGGTATTGAGTTCTGCAATAAACTTATTTAACCATTCGGCTTTCTCTTTGTTTTCTTCAATT
>BOBG01000181.1 GCA_026002265.1 Spirochaetia bacterium | reverse complement strand
TTCTTCATAAAAAACCTCGTGGCGGAATGGCTCCTTCCAATCTTTCCGGTGAATTTCAATAACCGCCTTGAGTTCCCGGCCCGTGCCTTCGGTCCAAACCCGCCATCCATCTAATTTTCCGGAACGCTCCGCACGTTTAATGTAGACTTCATAACCGACAATTATGGAACATTGCCTATAGGCCCCTTCGCCAAAAGCGGTGATGTAAATTTCGTGTTTAAAAGGATTTAAACCAAATTCCCGTGCAATATTGATAAACATTGCTTTTTCAGCCGGCAGCAGAGTCCCTGTTTTCACGACCGTATCAAGATATTCAGATATCCGGGCCGGATCCATATTCACCAAATCATTCATAAAAACTCCTCACTATTAGTACGCTTTGGATCCGGTATTTTGCATTCATTTTTTTGTAAAAATATTGAAAACCTCTTGCAAAAATAGAATCTTGCTTTATCTTTAACATAGAAGTTTTGAGGTTGCCATTGATATCCGGAACTATTTGAAAAAACGTTACAATTCCGGAAAACGAGGAAAAAATGTTTGAATCCCTGAAAAAGGCCCAGTTTTTGCTTGAGATGGAAAATCCTGCTGCCCGGAACCGGGCACTCGTTGCGGTTGCTGAAGCCATAGACGGATTCCGACCGAAAATTCTCGAAGCAAATAATATTGATCAAGAGATCGCGCGAAAAAATGGCATGAAAGATGCGCTGCTGGACCGGCTCCGGTTAAATGATAGCCGGATCGATGCCATGATCTCCGGAATAAAAACCGTGGCAGAGTTACCGGATCCGGTTGGAAAAGTACGGGCCGGCTGGACACTGCCGAATGGATTGTTCGTTGAGCAAATTTCCGTGCCAATTGGCGTGGTGGCAATTATTTACGAATCGCGCCCCAATGTAACAGCAGAAGCTTTTTCTCTTTGTTATAAAGCCGGCTGTGCGGCACTGCTCCGGGGTTCGTCTGCAGCGTTGGAATCAAACCGGACATTGGTTGCCGGGATTCATGCCGGATTGGAAAGAGGCGGCGGGATTCCTGATGCGCTCAAGTTGGCCGATTCCGGGCACCGGGAGGAAATTGACGATATTTTACAGGCGCGTGGGGAAGTTGATGTGGTGCTTCCGCGTGGTGGTCGTGATTTGATCCGTCATGTTGTAAAACATGCCCGGATTCCAGTGATCGAAACCGGCGAGGGAAATTGTCATATTTATGTTGAAAAAAGTGCGGACATGGATTCTGCCCTTTCCATCATTGAAAATGCAAAAGTACAAAAACCCGGAGCGTGCAATGCGGTTGAAACGATTCTTATTGACCGGGCAATTGTTCCGGTTTTTATGCCAAAACTTGCGGCTCGATTGGCCGGAACCGTTGAACTCCGGTGCGATTCCTTTTCCCGTGAACATATTGGACCGATTCCGGAACATTTGATCGTTTCTGACGCGGTGGAAGAAGATTGGGAAACAGAATTTCTTGACTATATTTTGGCAGTAAAAACAGTGGATTCTCTTGACGAGGCAATAACTCACATCAACCGGTACGGAACAAAACATTCCGAGGCGATACTCACCAATGATTTAAATGCAGCCGGAATATTTTACAAATCCATTGACGCTGCCTGTATTTATCTCAATGCATCGACACGGTTTAGCGATGGCGGAGAATTTGGTTTCGGTGCGGAACTGGGGATCAGTACTCAAAAGCTCCATGCCCGCGGACCAATGGGTTTGGACGCATTGACAACGATAAAATACCAGATCACCGGTTCCGGGCAGATTCGTTTATAGCTGATTTATAGTCGTTCCGGTTAAAACCAGCTAGAGGTCTGTCCCCAAGATCACACACTTTCCCAAAACCAGCTAGAGGTCTGTCCCCAAGATCGACACACTTTTACAAAATCAGCTAGAGGTCTGTCCCCAAGATCGGCACACTTTTACAAAACCAGCTAGAGGTCTGTCCCCAAGATCACACACTTTTCAAGATCGACAGCTAAATTTGTGTGCATAGATTCATTCATCCTTGACAAAAGCGTTCCGGATCCCCACAATGAATTAAATGTACCAGTCATTTATCGGACTCGAGGTCCACATTCATCTTTCAACCAAAACAAAGGTATTTTGCGGGTGCCGGAGTGCGTTCGGCGATGCACCGAATACCAATGTGTGCCCGGTGTGTATGGGCTACCCCGGTGTGCTCCCCAATCTCAATGTCGAAGCGCTCCGGATGGGCTGCCTCACGGCGAAGGCTCTCAACTGCCGGATTCCGGAACGGACATGGTTTGAGCGCAAGCAGTATTTTTACCCGGATATGACAAAAAATTACCAGATTTCGCAATTTGCCTCACCGCTCGGTCAGGAAGGATACCTTGATATTGAGGGGAAGGGCATTAAAAAACGGGTCCGGATTCATGAATGTCACCTCGAAGAAGATGCCGGAAAAATGATTCACAGTGGGACAGTCTCCCTCCTCGATTATAACCGGGCTGGCGTGTCTCTGTTGGAAATCGTGAGCGAGCCGGATATGGAAACAGGTGAAGAAGCTGAACTTTTTATCCAGCAACTGCGCCGGATCGTCCGCTACCTCGGTGTGTGTGACGGTAATATGGAAGAAGGCAGCCTCCGGGCTGATGCCAATGTATCGATCAATTTGCCCGGTAAAGGTTTAGGCAGAAAGGTCGAAGTTAAGAATCTCAACTCCTCCCGGTTTGTTAAACTTGCTTTGAATTATGAAATCGGTCGGCAAGCCACGGTACTGGATGCTGGAAAAATAGTGACGCAGGAAACGCGCCTGTGGAATGAAAACCGGGACGAAACCGCGCCGATGCGGAACAAGGAAAATGCCCACGATTACCGGTATTTTCCGGAACCAGATCTGCCGGTGTTTGAACCGGATCCGGCTTTTTTAGAATCG
>BOBG01000180.1 GCA_026002265.1 Spirochaetia bacterium | reverse complement strand
TATTTATATACCGCAGGCTCTATCTTTTTTGCCAAAACCTTGAGCGCCTCCCGTAAGATTTTAATCAAACCATTATATGTTTCGTCTGTTGATTTTGTGTTCATCGTGCCGTTTTCTTTGCGCCCCTGAAAGTATTCCCGAATATCGTAAAACGAAGCATTGTGGGAAGCGGTTTTATCGTTCTTTATTTTTACGTGATAGTATTTCCAAAGTTCTTTTCCTGTATCCAGCACAGCGGCGGCTTCGGTACTAAATGTTTTATCTGCTAGAAAACCGCTCATAAAGTTTGACTCAAACTTTTCTTTGGAACTAACTTCTTTTTCGGTGAAAGGTATCCAGTGATTAACGCCGTACTGGGAAGAAATACGGTTTTGTCCGTGAAACAGCGTGAATATGAGACAATTGTTCTGAAATTCGGTATCAGTTTTGTAGCCGTCATTAGGATAATAAAACTGGTCCCGGTTATTAAGCCACGTTAATTCAATACAGAGACGCACCGCTAAATAAACACAGCCTTCCATTATGTTGCATTCATTAAAAGCAAAATAATTGACATGGTGTGTTCCCCTCGCCACCGTAATATACGGTTGATGCATTACTAAAAAGTCTGGTGCATAATTCCCCATAAAACCAATAGCGTTGGTTTTGTAGACATCAAACTTCTTTATCCACTTGTTTATGGACGGTTCTGCGCCATCCCAAAACTTTTTTGTTCCACCTTCTTCCGGCACATCAAGTTCAACGCAATGAGTAAATGGCTTCCCGTTCAAATCCCAAATAGTAAAACCAATTGGGAATTTACCGTCAACGTTATCAAAAGTATCGGCGTGAACGATAAATCCGGTTTTGAATTCTGCCTTGAAAAATTGACGGAACTTAATAAAGTTTTGAGTGCAGATATATTTCACTGTTGAAAACTGCGCGAGGCAGCAACCTTGTATATCACAATAGATACGCGCCATAAACTGTGCGTAAATCTCATTTGTTGCAGCACCGATTGTCAACTTAAATCGATCTTTTGTTTTGTGTGCAGTGGCTACTTCCGCCTTATTCTTTCCGGTGCCAGTTACAGTCGTTGCACTGGTTGCCTCTGCATACGGCGGATTGATATACACAATCAGCTTCTTCCGCTTTTCCGGGTCGTCAATTATCTTCTTCAATTCTTCCGGTAGTTTGTCAAAACTGTCATTCAAAAAATCAAACTGAAACACATGTCCGCTTAATAGGTTAAGGTTTTCGTCAATGTCGATAAGGCTTTGCATGGTTTCTACATTGCCTTGATCAACGTCGCTTGCCCACACATTATATTCATTCGACAATCCCGCAAGCAAGTTTCCCGTCCCTGCCGCACAGTCCCACACGTAGTATTCGTCCTGCCAGTCCGCGCCGAAAACAGAAGCAAGATACTCCTTTGATTTATCAGCCCAGGTTTTAGGCGTAAAGAACGAGCCTCTAATCTCTCGAAGATTATTTATAACCAGTTTTTTTTCCATACTCAAATTCCATTATTCCCGCAAAAAACCATATTTATATACCGCAGGCTCTATCTTTTTTGCCAAAACCTTGAGCGCCTCCCGTAAGATTTTAATCAAACCATTATATGTTTCGTCTGTTGATTTTGTGTTCATCGTGCCGTTTTCTTTGCGTCCCTGAAAGTATTCCCGAATGTCATAATACGAAGCATTGTGCGAAACGGTTTTGTTGTTCTTTATTGTGGCGTGATAGTATTTCCAAAGTTCTTTTCCTGTATCCAGCACAGCGGCGGCTTCGGTACTAAATGTTTTATCTGCTAGAAAACCGCTCATAAAGTTTGATTCAAACTTTTCCCGTGCGCCTACTTCCTTTTCAGTGAATGGTATCCAGTGATTGATACCGTATTGTGATTGTATTTTGTTATTAAACAACGTAAAAATAAGACAATCATTCTGAAATTCAATATCATTCTTCCACCCATCATTTGGATATAGAAATTGGTCGCGGTCATTTAACCAAGTAGGTTCAATGCAATGACGGACAGCAAAATAAATAGATATACCCAAAAGGTTTTGTTCAAAAATCCAAATACCCCGAGGATTAGGAAGTTGTTCTTTGCTGTTGCAAATATAAACAATATTATTGTGTTGAAAATCATTGCCATTTATACCGTCCATATAACCGATAGCTGTTTTATCATACTCAATTTTAAATTCAGAAATCCATTTGTTTATAAATTGAGATTTAGAAATAGCAAAAAAGGTTTTGTTCGAGATAAAATCATTGCTTTCATTAAACACATCTGCAATAATACTTTCAAATTTTGTTTTTTTATCTGTATCCCATATTTTAAAACCTATAGGAAATTTACCTTTGACATTATCAAAAGTGTCAGCCGGAACAACAAAACATCGCTCTAGTTTAGCCATGAAAAAGGTGCGGAAATTGTCAAAAGCCGAACCACTTAATGCTTTTAACTTTGAAAATTCACCAATTTTGCACCCCGCTATTTCATAATAAATGCGGGTAAGAAACAAAGCAAATAATTCACGCCCAGCAGTTCCCACCAAAGAACTATATTTTTCGTGTACTTTCGATAGATTTACTCCAACTTTGCCGGTAACGGCTTTACTGGAAACCTCCGCATACGGCGGATTGATATACACAATCAGCTTCTTGCGCTTTTCCGGGTCGTCAATTATCTTCTTCAACTCCTCCGGCAGTTTGTCAAAACTGTCATTCAAGAAATCAAACTGAAACACATGTCCGCTTAATAGGTTAAGGTTTTCGTCAATGTCGATAAGACTTTGCATGGTTTCTACATTGCCTTGTTCAACGTCGCTTGCCCACACATTATATTCATTTTTTAATCCGGCAAGTAGATTTCCCGTTCCTGCTGCGCAGTCCCACACATAGTATTCGTCCTGCCAGTCCGC
>BOBG01000179.1 GCA_026002265.1 Spirochaetia bacterium | reverse complement strand
ATATTGGTTGATCTGTCTAACAGTAGTTTCAACAGGTTCACTCATTACTGTTTCGTACAGATACAACTTCTTTTCTGGTCTATCAAAAAGGCTAAACCCGATGATAACACAGTAAACAGCAGCTTTCCCCCGTGCTTCATTACTCCATTTGAAGGTTTGATGAGCAAAATTGATCTTTACCCCATTATTCATCAGGTCTTGCCATAAAATCGGCACTTGTTCACCCTGACAAATACTATTTGTGGACACAAAAGCGCATTCTATTCCTGTTCCTCTGATGTATCGCGCCGCTTTTTTATACCAGCAACACACATAATCAAGATTGCTGCTGTTTTTTAGACCGCCAAAAATCTGTTCCAACTCTTTTTTCTGCTCTTTGCTCATTATCCGCGCTCCTAAAAACGGCGGATTGCCCATGATGTAAGAGAGTTCTGATGGTGGGATTATGCTTTCCCAATCGAGAGTGAGAGCATTTCCGTTTATGATTGTTGCAGATGCTTTGAGCGGGATGCGTATAAAATACTGCCCAAAGCGTTCACGAACCTGCATATTCATCTGGTGATCCATCAGCCACAGTGCAGTTTGCGCTATCTTAGCCGGGAAGTCCTCTATCTCTATACCATAAAATTGATTGACATTGACTTTGATATACTGGTCAACATCCAAAAGCTGGGTGCCGCCGAGTAATTCCTTGATAAGGTCCATCTCTAAAAGCCGAAGTTCACGGTAACTAATAATCAAAAAATTACCACAGCCGCAGGCCGGGTCGAGAAATTTGAGCTTTGAAAGCTTGGTATGAAATTCGGCAAGCCGTTCTGTGCGTAGCTCCGAGGTATAGGCTTTGATTTTTTCAAACTCTGCGCGTAAATCATCAAGAAAAAGCGGGTGAATTACCTTGAGAATATTACCTTCGCTGGTGTAATGCGCTCCGATGTCATGCCGTTCAGCATCATTCATCACACTTTGAAACATTGCACCGAATATCGCCGGTGAAATAAAACTCCAGTCTAAGGTGCAGCAATCTATGAGGGTGTCCCGCATTTTTGAATCAAAGTCGGCTGTTTCAAGGTGTTCTTCAAAGAGTCCGCCATTCACAAACGGGAATCTATTAACTTGCTCATCAATATTTTTGAGGCGTTTATCGACCGGTTTATTCAGAATTTCAAAGATTTTTGCAAGATGCAGGGCAAGGTCGCTGCCGTCAGGGTTCGTGCGCTCAAGGATATAGCTAATGAAATGACTATGCGGAAAGATACCGGTGTCATCGGCAAAAAGACAGAAAAGGATTCTGACAAGATACATTTCTAATTGATGCCCTGAATAGCCATTTCCGGCAAGGTGATTATGGAGCCGGGACATTTTTTCAGCAGCTTCAATGTTTACCGGGTCAAGTTCCTTGAATGTTACCGTGGTATATCCGGCAAGATACCCAAATAATTCGATATGCTTGTCCAGTTCGACAAGGGGGAACGCATATAATGCGCCATCTTCTTCAAGGTTATAGTAATGAAATGTGACAAAATCACAAATAAGAATTCCCTTCGGCAAGTCAGCAGCAGCTAAAGCGTTTGCATAATTTTTTGCTTGTTCGTAGGCTTTCTGCATATCCTTACCGGGTGTTTTCATCTCGATGAGGATATGCCCTTTCCACAATAGATCAATATAGCCGGTAGCCCCAAGGGGAGTTGTTTTCGTAGATTTGCTATGCAAATGTACGCTTTCTTTGTTATTAGATGTACCTTCGAACAAATCATTGTAGCCATCTGTGAGTTTTACTTTCTTTTCAAAGATAGCTACTTTTGCCCGTGATATACCAAAAATGTTAAAAAAGCCATTTTCAAAGGTTTGTGCATCTGCTTCTTCCCGTGCTGTGCTTGCCTTGTCTTTCCATTCGAGAATAAAGGTTGATGCCCGTGTCCGTATTTCATTCCAAGATAGTGAAGCCATTATGGAATCTAAGTATTATATTTTTTTTCTAAATAGTCAAGTGCTTACGAAAAACAATGGTATCATGGACCGGATCTCAGAGAGATTATTTTTATATTATTTTGGAATTCAGACCAAGGCGTTAAATCTTCCGGCAAAGACGTTTTGAATTTAGACCAAGATGTTGAATGTTCCAGCAAAGACGTTTTGAGTTTAGACCAAGATGTTAAACGTTCTAGCAAGGACATTTTGAGTTTAGACCAAGATGTTAAACGTTCTAGCAAAGACATTTTGAGTTTAGACCAAGATGTTAAATATTATAGCAAGGAATGTGATTTTTTCTTACGAGTCAATTAGAGGACAGAGCTCAACCGCAGTTTGGCGCCGATTGTCAGCGTGAAACCCGTCTGAGGAGAGTCGTATTGAGAAAAATACCGGGTGTTAAGTAGATTATTTATCCGGGCAAACACACTGAAATTGGAATGGATTGTCTGAGTATAGCCGAGGTTGAGAATAAAAAAAGGCGCGAGCCGGATCGTATTAGTCGTTTCGGTGAACCGGGTACTTTCATAATGCCCGGTAACGGTGAAAGAAAATTTTGGCCCCGATATTTCAAGGGAAAAGCCGGCCGTGTGCGCCGGCATATAGGGCATCCGGAGGGAATCGCTGAACTGGAACGATCCGCTCAAGAGGTAACTCAACAAATATTCGTATGAAAGTGCCGCGGTCAAGCTTTCAACATTTTCCCACTGCACTGGAATTTTCCCCCGGATCCGTGCGCTCCCTCCAAAAAGTGCGGCTGCACCGACATTATCCGGCTGCCATGATCCGCCTGCATTATTCCACAGAATTGCGTCACGGATTCCAGTCGCAAAAAGCGAAAGATCAACCTGAAAAACAGATTTTGTATATAAAAAACTAAGATCTCCGCCCCAGCCGTCCTCACTTTTGAGATCAGGATTGCCGAAAAGCCCGGCTTCATCCCAATATAAAT
>BOBG01000178.1 GCA_026002265.1 Spirochaetia bacterium | reverse complement strand
GAATATTTATAAGATAAATCAACGTACCTTTGCCAACCAGCACTTGTACCCAATGTAAATGATCCATAGCCTGAGATGTTTACTGTTACAGGATATTTGGATGAATAATTGCTAAAACAATATTCATAGGTTGTCGTCCCTCCACTACTTCCTGAACTACTATCCCCGGAGCCAGTATCACATCCAACAAGCACCAAACCCAATGCCAGCATAATGCCAAGCATTGCCAACAGGAACATTTTGTTCCATTTTTCTGTAGTTTTCACAACTACCTCCAAATTATTTTAAGAGTTATGTTTGATTTTGCCTAAACTCAAAAGATTTTCGTATTCCAGCCCGTCACGGATGGCGAGCTATCTTTTAAAAATTTCTGCGTTTTTATGGCACATAACGCTCAGAGGTTTACGACATTTTGGGCGGGCTAATAAGAGCTTGAGCAGCAAGACCGCCCGCCCAAAATGTGCCGCAGTGAGCCGTGGGAATGGCGTAGCCATGACCTAGGCGAACGAAGGCCGAGGGGCTTTAGCCCCGATGCGTAAACCGGGTGTTAAACGCTGTACTGCCGTATCCCATCTTGTTTTATCCTATTATTATAGAATAAATTATGATACCTTGCCACTACATGCGGCGGCCAAGCCGCCGGGTGCTGCCTCTCGCAGCACCGAAACACTATAGTTTATTCCTTAATTATTATTCTTTCTTACTATTCTTATACGACCATTGCAGCGGCTAAGCCGCTGGGCGCTGCATCGAGCAGCGCCAATACAATAATAGTTTTAAACCATAATGCGGCGGCTCAGCCGCCGGGTGCCGCCTCTAGCGGCACCATAATATTCTTATTCTTCTTCCCGTTCCTTTATATTATTGATTTTATACTATTCTTCAAACATTTAGGCAGTATTGCGTTTAACGTTCCGGGCGTTTATGACGGTTTTATTTTGCGATAAAGAAAATGCCATAGCATTTTCTAGCAAAATGAAACCGTGGCATAGCCCAAGCCGGCTATTGCCGGCGCAGCATAAACAACCCTGTTAAGCGATCGTAGCCCGTAACTGATGCTATTTCGGCTAGTTATAAACATTATGGTATAGTACCGGATGATTTTCGGTATATCTTTTTACAATATAAATGAATCGGGCTATGTCGCTTAACGTTCCGGCTGTATATGACGTTTTTGCGGTTGCGATAAGGGAAACCGTAGGTTTCCAGCAACCACAAAAATGTGCCGAAATGAGCCGTGGGAACGTAGTGACCTAGGCGAATGTAGGCCGAGCCGCCTACTGGCGGCGAAGCGTATACAGACCTGTTATACGACGTTTGGGCGTACTCCATTAATTTTTTATTTATATTTTTTTACAGGTATTCTTAATATTGTTTTTATTTTTAATTTTTCCGTTTTCCTTGGGTCTGATAAATATATTTCGTGATGTTTTCTTTTTTCATTTATATCAATTACCAAGTTATTTTCTTCAATATATTTTTCCATTGACTTAATTGTCTTTGGTTCTTCATCATAAGACCCAATATGCATACATTGTACACATAATCCTTCAAGTGGCGGAACAACATAATCAAAGTAACCATTGGGAATATTGTTTCCCTTCTTACTCATTTTTATTGTGTATGAAATTCCATACAATATTTCTACTGCTTTTTGATATTCGCCATCTTCATCATTTGGGTTTCTTTTTCCCTCAACGGCAACAAAGGCTATTTCAGGAACTTCAATTATTACAGGTTGATTTTTGGGGAAATATAAATCTTTATATTCCTTTTTATAATCAAATGTTTCAGCCATATATCATTCCTCCAATATATTTTTTATTATAATATACATAACTTTATCTTTTGTCAATACAGTTTTTACAGTATTTTATTTTTTAACAAATCTTAGCCCAAATGTCGTATAACGTGATAACTTTACGACGTTTTTCGGCGGATAAAAGCGGCTTGTCCGCCCGCCGAAAAATGTGCCGGAGTTTTTGCGTGGGAGTAGCGTAGCGACCGACCTAGCAAAAACGTAGGCCAAGCCCGCTACTGCGGGCGAAGCGTAAAGTGGATGTTAGGCGAAGTTTGGGCGTACCCCATTTTACCTATTCTATTATCTCCAAATATTCTTTTGGTGTAATAATTTTAATTCCATTAAACTCTTTTAACACCAGCAAATCATCGTCACCGGTTATAATATAATCGACATTTCCGGTTATGCCACATTCCAATATAATATTATCATCTATATCCCTACTTCCATTCTGTATCTTTATGTCACTTATTAATTCATTTGCTATTTCTTCAATTAGTTTCATATAATATTTAACACCTTCTTTGTCAGCATTGAATTTAGGACGATTCAATACTTCAAAAATTTGTTCGAGAATTTCCTGTGTTATATATAATTCATCTGTACCTTCAATAACCCGATCAACTACCTTTTTGGGGTTTCCTTCCCATAGAAATGAAGATACAAAAATGTTCACATCAATTACGACTTTCATTTCCGAACTTTAGTTCGCTTTTTCTTTTCGGTATTGTTTGATTTCTTTCATTACATCTTCCTCGGTTAAGTTGAGTTTTGCCCCAATACTATGACCATAGGCAAATATACTTTCCCATTTTCGTTTACGTTCAATATATAATCTTGCAGCCTCCCTGATTAGTTCAGACCGCGTTCTTGCCTCATTTTGGGCAATATTGTCAATTTGCCTTAACAAATCCTCTTGAAATGAAATATTTACCGTAGATACAGCCATAAACTTACCTCTTATCATTAATATACAATACTTGTATATTTTTGTCAAGTGTTTTTTCAATGAATTTTAGCCCAAATTGCACATAATGTGAAGGTTTGCGCCGTTTGAATGGCGTAAACCGGTAATTATGCGCTGGTTTATTGTCGGCTAATTTTTGGTAAGAAAGATGTATTTAATAAATCGGATTTATTTTAATTATTTCTTTAAT
>BOBG01000177.1 GCA_026002265.1 Spirochaetia bacterium | reverse complement strand
ATGCCGGTTTTGCAGACGGAAACATGATGAATCTGCTCAAGGCCGGAATTTGTAGCGCGGATCGGATCAACACCGTCTCTCCAACTTATGCGGCCGAAACGATGACTCCGGCTTACGGCTACCGGCTCGATGGCGTGCTCCGGAACCGATCCAATGATTATTCCGGAATTCTCAACGGTATTGACATTCGCGGATCGTATTCTTTCATGCTCTTCCGGAATCGATCCAAGAGGGTGGTTCAGGTAAAAATTCCACCATCTCCTGAAAGGGGTTAGTATTGGGTTTTAATTTTTTTAAAAAGGGGTCCAAAAGGTTGACAGGGGTGACGGCGGTTCACCAACCGCCACGTTCCCTGAATATGGCATTTTATATATTCCGGTTATCCACCACCCGTTTTGACTTGCCCATTGACCGTTCGATAGTTTTCGGTTCTACCAATTTCACCTTGACACCGATCTGAAGCTTTGACTTCATAACGTTTTCGATCTTGGTTCTCAAACTTTCAAGGTTTCTCGTTTCATCGCTGAAAAATTCTTTTTTGACTTCGACTTGAAGTTCGACCTCGTCCAGATGATTCGGTCCGCGGCTTACGATGATGAGATAGTGCGGGTCCGTCCCTTCGATTTCGATGAGCGCCTGCTCGATCTGGCTGGGGAATACGTTGACGCCACGGATGATGAGCATATCGTCAGTCCGCCCAAAGAGCCGGTTCATTTTGACGGTGGTCCGTCCGCAGGTACACAGTTCCCGCCGGAGAAACGTAACATCCCGTGTCCGGTAGCGGAGAAGGGGAGTTCCCTCTTTTGTCAGCGTGGTGAAAACTAATTCGCCTTTTTCTCCATCCGGAAGAATGGTACCGGTGGCTGGATCGATAATTTCCGGATAAAACAGATCTTCATTTATGTGAAGTCCATCTTGAGTTTCACATTCAAAAGCTACCCCGGGACCGATGATCTCTGTTAAACCATAGATGTCAAATGCTTTCATGTTATACCGGGATTCGATTTCTTTACGCATATTTTCGCTCCACGGTTCCGCACCGAAGCAACCTTTGGAAATAGGCAATGTTTTGAGATCGATTCCGGCTTCCTCGGCTTCCTCAGCCATATACAGCGCATAGGACGGCGTACAGGTGAGCATAGTCGAGCCGAAATGCTGCATCACCATCAGTTGCCGGGCAGTATTTCCGGAAGACATCGGCAGGACATTTGCACCAATGAGCCTCGCTCCGTAATGCGCGCCGGGACCGCCGGTAAAAAGCCCATAGCCATAACAATTTTGTACGGTATCATTCCGGCTACAGCCGCCCGCAGCCAGAGTCCGGGCCATTGCCTCACTCCAAATCTCAATATCTTTTTTTGTATAGGCATCGACAACCGGAATCCCTGTGGTGCCGGAGGACATATGAATCTCCTCGATCAAGGGGTAAGGGCAAGCCAGCAGCCCGAAAGGATAGGTTTCACGGAGATCATCTTTTGTGGTAAATGGCAGCAACGCAATATCACCAAGTGATTTAATATCACCCGGTTTCACGCCGGCCGCGTCCATTTTTTTCCGGTAAAATGCAACATCCGCATAGAGTTTTTCCACCAAATTCTTGAGCCGGGCGTACTGCAATTTTTTCCGGGCATCAACATCCATCGATTCATATTCCGGATTAAAAACCATGTGTGAGCCTCCCAAGGCTAAAGGCTAGGGCTTCTGGTATCACCACCAGAATTTTCTACTTCCTTGTTTATTGACTTTCATAGAAAGTATACAAGAACGAGAACTATTGTCAATAGTTGTTACCAATATTTTCGTTGCGACATATATCCCAAAGTTGAAGCATTGGGTTTTACCGACCATGTATAAAAAAATCCTCCTTTCAAAAATATTCACAACAGACAAGAAATGCACACGAATAAGAACATCCGAAAATATTCATGTTTATCCGGGACGACCTCATGATTTAGATTAGACCATCAAGCACTTGCTGTAGATCCGGATCTGTGGCGCAATAGTATTTTTCCCATTCGTCTTTTGTCAAGCCGGCGAGTTCATGACTCATATAATGAATCCATAAGCTCTCATCATGTATCGAACTTTCGTGCTTTCTACACCAATAATCCGGCTGAATAGGGAGTTGTTCCAGGTTGTCATAACAATATTTGTAGTCATGGACCGCAACTTTTAAATCGGATCGAGGAATGCCCCGGTCGATGATAATATTTGCAAGAAAATTGATGGTCCGGCCCGAATCGAAAATATCGTCAACGAGCAGTACCTTGTCCCCGACACGCAGGTGTTCCGGTGCATAGGTCCAGCCTTCGACATTAATCTTGCCGGACATACCGACATCGGTGTAGGATCGCGCCACAACCGCGGCATAATAGACAGGACGCGACCCTGCACGTACTATTTTGAAATATTCGCTTATCACATTCCCCATATAGGCCCCGCCCCGGAGCGACACATAAATGACATCAGGTGTGAATCCGTCATGATAAATACGCTGCGCCAATTTGAACGCATTGTTCCGTACAACATCGTAAGGGAGAAATTCTTTTTTCATGCGGTTTATTCTAGCTTAAATTCCGGCTTTTGCATAGCCAGGGGAATATTTGAAATAATCATAAAAAGTGATATGGTGATCCCATGCATTTTCAGAGAACCCATGCCGCAGATTGAAATTGAAGAAGCAGTTCCGGTTTTGGATCCGGCCGGAAATCCGAGCAATTTTGGGTGGGCACGCAGTCCCTATTTTCAGTACGATCCATCGTTAATTCTATCGCCGCAACGAACTATCACTGGAATCGACCGGTTCAGTATTTTTTCGCCGACTAATATTGTCAGTTTTGAAATACAAGATAACGGTTATTCAGGCAGAATTCATGCTGCGGTAATTTCGTTAAAAGATAAGACGCATTTTTCATATAGTTCTTTTCTGCTCTTTCCGCTGGGAATATTTGAGCTGCCTGCTAGTAGTGAAAATGGTTC
>BOBG01000176.1 GCA_026002265.1 Spirochaetia bacterium | reverse complement strand
CTCGTCAAAATCCGTGGATGCCGCGCTAGCAAAAGAAGTTGCCCGGTCGAGCATGTAATCTTCAATAATACCCCGCTCATACTCCATAAGGTAGGCACGTACTTTTGATAAGGTTATTTCATCAGATCCATCGGCCGGATAAGGATTTTCCTCTGCCCGGAAAAACACCCAATTATCGTTTATCCGGTAAATAGGACTCAAAAGTCCGGAATTAAGACTGATGACAGCAGTGCGATTCGCTTCATCCGGAATCTCACTGACGAGTTCATACGCCATTCTCATTCCTATGTCCCCGCCCTGGTCAGCATATCCATCCTGTGAATGAGTCCGGGCCGCTTCCTCAAAGGTAGTTGTTCCATTTTGGATAGAAGTGAGAACCTGCCGGGCTTCCCGTTCACTCGTTGCAACGGTGATTTTCGAAAGGTGCGTTGTCCGAAACGGATCCGGGCTTTTTGCAATATAAGCTGCAATTTCCGCGGCTGGATAATTACTCAGCGGAAAGCTCACTAATTCAAAGGTCCTGACCGGACTCGCCATAGTTTTTATGAACGGAGCTTCTTTTGAAGAAATGAGCAGTCCCGTTAGATCTTCCTGGTAACGCCCTGCGGTCAATTCTTCCTGTATCTGGCGCCACAATTTCAGGCGTTCCGCACTGGTCATCGCCTGGTACAAGGTCGATGAAAAACGACCTTCCTCCCGGAATTGGGGAAGACTGGCCATAGCCAGATTAACGGATTTTGTCGGTGCGGTATAGCCGGCTTTTTTCATTTCATCGAGCATACCGGTTCGTACAACAGCTTCGGTAAAAGCTCCCCTCCACACTTGATACTCGGTAAACCAATTCATAGTCTCACTTTGTGACTGCATATACCGGGCATAACTTTCCCGCACCTGCGCGAAATAATTTCCGGCCACATAGGTGATAGGAGTCTTGTTGTACGTACCAAAAGTCAGATCGATTGAAGACCCGGCCTGCACACCCGGAATGGCCGGTACAAACACAAACGCAACGATCACAATAATCAATACTATAATGGTTCCAACAAAAATAAACGGACGTTGTTTGAATTTTTGAGCAATTTCTTCTCGTGCGGAATCATCCGGCATTTTTTTTGGCAGTTGTTCTTTCGAAGCCATATACCCCTTCTTAACAAAAACTTTTTTGAGGATACTACACAGCTTTTTTCTCGTCAAGATAGCTGTAATCGATCAAGCTAAATTTGCGAGCTTGATTATAATGAGAAAGTTGTTATCATAAAAATCCGTATGACAGATACAAAGCTTCGCCCATTGATCAAAGTTTTTCCGGATAAGTGCGTCAGTTGCCATCAGTGTATAGCGGTGTGTCCGGTGAAAATGTGTAACGATGGATCCGGAGCGATCATCGAGCATCATAGCGATCTCTGTATCGGATGCGGCGAATGTATAAGCGCTTGTAGTCATCATGCACGAGTCGGCATCGATGACTTTGATAGTTTTATGCAGGATTTGAAAAAGGGAACTCCCGTTATCGCTATCGTTGCTCCTTCCATTGTAACAAGTTTTAATGGAAACTATCTCAAGATGAATGGATTTTTGAAAAGCCTTGGGCTAAAAGCTGTATTTGATGTTGCGTTCGGCGCGGAATTAACCGTTAAATCTTATGTTGATTACATAAAAAGGGAACATCCTAAGGTGGTGATTGCCCAGCCCTGCCCTACATTGGTTTCTTTTATCGAAATATACCGGCCGAATCTCATTCCCTATTTAGCACCGGTGGACAGTCCCATGCTGCATACCATAAAAATGATTAAGGATTCCTACCCCGAATATGCACAGCACAAAGTTGCGGCAATAACTCCTTGCTACTCAAAGCGGCGTGAATTTGATGTAACCGGTTTTGGCGATTATAATATAACTTTTAATTCATTGCAGCACTATTTTGACGATACTCATGACCAGATTGAAAAGTATCCAGCGGCCGACTATGACAATCCATCTGCTGAACGCGCTGTTTCGTTTTCGAGTCCGGGCGGGCTTATGCAGACCGTTGCACGCTATGATCCTGACATCATCAGGCATACCCGGAAAATTGAAGGCTCGCCACATGTGTACGACTATCTCACCTATCTCGACCGTTTTATTAAAAGTGGGCATGATCCGGTTTATTCGCTTATTGACTGTCTTCACTGTCGTATGGGGTGCAATGGCGGAGCCGGTACGAGAAACAAGGACCGGTATCTTGACGAAGTGGAACAGTTTATGGAAAAACGGAACCGGGAAGTACAGGAAAAATACCGGCCCCACGGCTTTTTTGAAAAAATATTCGCCAAAGATAAACTTGAAAAAGTACTCAACCGTTACTGGAAAACAGGGCAATATCAGCGCTCTTACACAGATCGTTCAGCGGTATTTAAAAGATTAATTGTTTCACCAACAGAAAAACAGTTTGATGAAATATATATTAGAATGCACAAAAAAAATCCGGAGGATAGACTCAATTGCGGTGCCTGCGGCTATAAAAGTTGTGAGCAGATGGCTGTGGCCATTTTCAACAAATTCAATAAACCGGAAAATTGCCGGCATTTTAATGATGTTGAAAAAAGTATCGTCATTGAACAACAGGCGCGAGAACGCCTTGACCGTAATATGAACCGGGCATTAAAGCAAATGAATAAAAGCATTGACGGCATCAGCAGCTTATCCATGCATATCAATACAACTGTAGATTTTGTTTTTAAATCCTCCTCGGTTATTCAAGAAATGGTAAAAAATATCCGCTCGATAACTGTTTCCCTGGAACATAATGCAGATGTAGTACTGCAATTAAATGAATCATCAACAGTAGGTAAAAACCGGGTTAAAAAAATAAGAGCATTGATCGAAGAAGTTTCTACACAATCAGATGTACTCATTGAAACCTGCCGGGTAATCAGTGATATTGCGACTCAAACCGATCTTTTATCTATGAATGCTGCCATAGAAGCCGCGCATGCGGGCAATTCCGGGAAAGGATTT
>BOBG01000175.1 GCA_026002265.1 Spirochaetia bacterium | reverse complement strand
AAATCTTCATCTTCGAAATCTTTATCGTGGTGCCACAACGAAGTAGCCGTTTCTATAAACTGTATGGAACTTGTTTTATTTAGATCCAAAAAATGTCCGTTACGTATCTCTAATACTTTCATTACCGGTACCTCCTTAAAATTTTATCCCAAAAACTGCTTCCCACGCTTCGATTGGGTACGCGTTGATCTCGCCGAAGGATTGGGTATAACTTTTTTTGATCGGAAGGTCGTTTGCGTTGCAATAGGATTTGAGCGGTCGCCACGGGTATTCCTTCTCGCCGGTTTCGCGCATGACTTGGATAGTGGACTTATACCGTTTGGACTGCGACAGTTCAATCGATTGATCTTCGATCTGCTCGGCTTGCCGGACTATAACCTGATCCTTTTTGATTACCGTTTGCTTAAGCTCGGCTATCTCATCGTTTAACTCTGCCTCGATCTGCTTATGTAAAAGTTCAATGCGTAAGGCTCGTGATTTCGATGTATGTATAGCTTCTACGCTGCTTGGAAGGTCGTGCTGGTTTTTTTTAGCCCGTTTCATAGCCTCTAAAATAATCGTGACTTGATTCTCATCTAGCAGTGTTTGTTTACCATCTTTAGTCCAACCCGCTTTTTGTGCGTAACTTGCTACTGTGCTATAAGCTGCGCCGGTCATGTTTGCAACAGATTCAAGCGTTACAAGCTCCGGAGTCAACTCCGTTTCTAGAGAAGAAAGAACCTTCTTTCTTTTTGTAAATCTTGGATTATCGGGCTTTGCGTTCTTGATAGATTCAAGAATCATCGTCACCTGCGCTTCATCGAAATGCCTGTGATGCCCACTCGGTACTTTTCCGAATAAGACTCGTGCATGATTGTTAATCGTGGCCGAGGTCACGTTAAACCGCTCTGCTAGTTGTTTAGCAGTCCACGTTTCACCGGATAGCGCGTTCATCTAAACTCCTTTCAAAAAAAATCCCTCCGATGGTAGTATTGAATTACCACAAACAAAATCCCACAGGAGGGACAAATGACTGATGACCAAGAACTCCGCGCTCGTGCGCTGGAGATCGCCGTTGCTATTGCTGGGCCAGCTTCCGCACGGCAGAGACCTTGACAGCATTACGTCCAGTCAAAATTCGCAATCTCTTTCAGCAACTTCAGAATGGAGCTTGCAACTGAGAGATCTTTTTCGAACACCATAGTAAGGCTGACCTCTTCCATATCTGCAGTGGGGTATTTGTCCGTTACCGTTTTCTCGTCTACATAGCCCCCATACAGGGCTATGGTCTGATTTACTGCTTCGACTAATTTCTCTAAGTCAATCTTCATTGCTCTGTCCTTTCTCCACAGTATCTGCTCTCAAAGCGTTAAGGTCGAAGCGAAGGCTGACGCTGACCCGGCATAGAGATTGCGGGTGCGGGTCAAGGTATGGCGGGCAGTCGATAATCGCGTGTTCCTTTTCAAGGTTCGCCGCTGGAAGTAGCCTGCTGAGAGCAGCAAGAATGAGCTGAGCAGCTTCGAGGTGATCGCAAGTACCTTCATTCATACCGTCTCCTTCCGATCCGGGTCCGGATCGGCACTCTGCTCTTGCTGAGCAGTACTACGTTCAGCGTTATATTTCTCCAGAGAAGCAGGAGAAAACCCAAAAGTAATAGTGACATATCCGAAATGCTCTTCATTGAAGACAGGGCGGCCGGATACATACCCGCCCATTGCTTTAAGCTTATCTGCTGGCAACAATTCCTCTAGCGCATTGAGGATAAGCTTTTCCGCTTTAAATAGTGTACTCATACCGTCTCCTTCTCCTTCCGGTGCCGCCGGGCCGGCGCGTCTGCATCAGCAGCCGGCAGGTTGTACGTCTGCCGTAGGGACTGAGCCGCCAACATCCCCTCAATGTATGCCATTGCCAAATTTTTATTTGCAATGGTAAGTCCCGTGGTATTGATTTTCTTGTTAGATTTGCTCACTACTCCTCCTTGCAATCTATTTTCTATGATAAGACAAGTATTTGCTATTGTCAATAGTTTTTTGCAAAATATTTGCTTTTTTTTTGAAAACATGATATTCTATATTTATGAAAAAACTTATTTCTGAAAAATCAGAAAGATTAGTGCAACTACGAAAAAATATGGGTATGACTCAAGAGCAATTTGTCGAGAGGATAGGCTTGACTCGGCAAGCTATATCGGCTGTGGAACGTGGTATTGCTCCATTGACAGAACAAAACATAATCTTGATATGTTCTTGCTTTGGGGTGAGTGAAAAATGGCTTCGTACCGGCGAGGGCGATATGTTTTCTCCATTAAGAAAACCAATAGATCAGAAGATTACAGAATCGTTTGAGCAGTTAGACCCTGATTTGCAAGAAAATGCACTTGCCTATATTGATTTTTTGTTGAAAAACCAAAAAGAGATCTATAAAGGATCGTCTGAAAAGGTTATGGAAGAGACTGGCATTCGGCTGGAACCGAAGCCACAACCGGGTAAGATGGATGCCGGTACGGAATATGTTGAAAAGAATTTAGCTGGGTGAAGGGCGATGAAGAGTTTCCCAAAGCATGGTGGCGGGTCAAAGAAAATTCGTCCATTGAAACATCGGAAGGTATTCCGGTGAATGAACAGGGTAAAAAACGGAGTATTCTATGGCGGAAGCGGAGGATGCGGTAAAAGCGACTTTTACCGCTTTTATGGAAGTAGCAAAAAGAGGAGGACTGAATGGCAGAGCCGCGAATGGGCCTGACCTTTGAGCAGGTCTGGGCAATGTTTGAAAAGTCACATGACGAAATGGTTGAACGGCACGTTGAATTTGACCGGGAGTTGAAAGAGTCAAAAGCTGAACATGACCGGATGATGGCAGAGACTGACCGGAGAATAGAAGAAATGAACCGGGAACTGAACCGGGCAATCGGAAAGTTGGGGAATAGATTCGGTGATCTGGTCGAGCATTTAGTGTCGCCGAATCTGGTAAAAAAGTTTAATGAGTTGGGCTATGTGTTTACCAAGGCTGGCCCGCGGGTGGTGTACAAAGATGCCGCTAC
>BOBG01000174.1 GCA_026002265.1 Spirochaetia bacterium | reverse complement strand
CATTTCTCCAAAGGAGCTTTTATGATCATTTCAAGCGTTAATGAACTGAAACGCATTGCATTCCGCAACCTGGCCCGGCACAAGGTAAAGACTGCTCTGTCAATTCTGGCTATAACCATCAGCGTGGCCGTGTATATCTTTATGGATAGCTGGCTCGTGGGGATGAATGTGGAATCCCGGCGGAACATCGTGAGTTATGAAACTGGCGCGGCAAAGCTGCAAACTAAAATGTACTTTGAAAAACTCGACGACCGGCCCATGTACGAAAACTTCGACAGATGGGAGAGCTATGTTGAAGCGCTGGAACAGGCCGGCTACGACGCGGCTCCCCGCTTTGTGTTTACCGGAACCTTGTACAGCGAAACCGGCTCCGCGCCGGTGGAGTTTAACGCCATTGATCCGGTCCTAGACGCAAAGGTACTGCGGGTATCAAGCGCGGTTGAAAGCGGCCGGTATTTGCATAGCGGCGAATTCGGCATACTCCTGGGGGCTATGACTGCGGATAAACTCAGGACCGGCATCCCCATCAGACCTACGAAATTCGAACTGGAGAACGAAATCCTCCCCACGCTTCCCGAAAGTGAACACGCTTTTGTGCGGGGCCTTTACGAAACCGCAGCAGCTAAATCCGGCGGCATTTTTGCCCCCAAACAGGTTGAACTGGAAGAAGGAAATACCCGCTACATACTTCGTAGGAATATCAGCGCCGAAGAGACGAGCCGTTACTGGGCGCTGTTGGAAGAATCAGGCAGGATGAGCGTCCGCATCTCCACGGTTATCGATATAAAGGCCGCGCCGGATTCGGTACGGCAGGATAAGTACGAGGCCGACCTGCTGCCCCTGTTTACCGCGGAGGAGCGTTCTCTTTTTGAAAACGCCTATACCTTTGATGAATTGCTCAATGCGTGGTTGCTTGATACCGAAGATCCCGGTCCCATGGAAAAAATACTGCAGGCCATGGTACGGGTTGACTACTCAGGCGCGATCCGTCATGTGAACCAGCTTATTTCCGCGGTGGTGGTGGGGATTGTCAACGCACCGAATCCCAAGCTCAACAACAACACCGCGTTTATCCCTCTGGACGTGTTACAGGACGATGCCGGCCTTATGTTGGAAGGGCATGTGACTGAGCTGGTTATCCGCAAGCACAATGCCAGTGACACGGCACTGCCCAAGGCTGACGAATCGCCTGAGCGTATTAGAGCGGGGCTTGAGGCGCTGAGACCGCTTCCGGAAGATATGGCTGTGGAAGGTTGGGAAGGCTACGCCAGGGACTACCTCGCCGCCTCGGCCGGGGACAACTGGACTTCCTACATTATGATCGGCATCCTTTTCATTCTCTCTTTCCTGGGGATCGCCAACACTATGCTGCTGGCAATTCTGGAACGCACCCGGGAAATCGGCATGATGCGCGCTCAGGGCATGACCGACAGCCAGCTTCTCTTGACCCTGATGATGGAAGCGGGGATGGTGGGGCTTATCGGTTCTATCGCCGGTCTCGTGATTGGCTGCCTCCTCAATATCCCCATGGTAAACCATGGTGTGGACTTTAGCGCCATGACTTCCAGTATGGGCGGTGACATCGGCTACCGGGTCAACGGCGTGTTCCGTTCAGGTTGGAATCCGCCGGTCATCGTGCTTACCGGCATTGTCGCCACGGTTCTGTCAGCGGGAATGGCATTCTTCCCCACACAGCGGGCGCTTAAAATGCCCATCACCGAAAGTTTGCGCTTTGATTAGGAGGAACTTATGAGCAGTACTATCGGAGGATTCTGGTCCCTTGTTACCATAGCCCGGCGGAACATTCTGCGGAATGTGCGGCGGACGGTTATGTGTCTTATGGCGGTAGCCATTGCGGTATTTTTCACCATCATCATGCAGTCCATGATGGGTGGAATGACGAAAAGTATGGAAGATGTGATCCAGATTTTCGATACCGGACACGTTAGCATCGCCTCTGCCGAATACGAAGCGGATAAGGAGTATATGCCCGTGCAGTATCCTATTGCCGGGGGTAAAAGCGCGGCTGAGTTAGAAGCGGCGGTCAGGGAAATTCCCGGCGTAAAGGCGGTGTTCCCCCGGATCAGCGCGTTCGCCACTTTACAAGACAGCACGATTAAACACGCGCTGCTCTGGGGCATACGGGCGAAAGAGGAAACGGCAGTGAACCACTTCAACATGACTGACCGTAATAACGGCCTTGTAACCGGGCGCTTCCCTGAACCGGGCAAACGGGAATGTGCCATCGGTGTGTCTATGGCGGAAAAAGCGAAGCTGGCTATCGGCGACGAGGTCTCTTTCAAAACCGTGTCAGCCCAGTTCTCGGATAAGTTCTACAGCCCCCGGGTAGTGGGCATCTACGAATTCGACTATCTCAAGTTTGACGAAGATGTGATCCTGCTGGACTACGACAGCCTCTCCCGGCTCCTCGTGATGGAAGACACGGTGCAGCAGCTTTTCATCTTTGCCGATGATCCCCGTCAGAGCAAAACCATCGCCGCTTCCCTTTCTTCCCTGCTGGGCAGAGCCGATGTGGTGCGGGAGTGGCGGGACAATTACTTTATGGTGATGATGCAGCAGAGCATGACTATCTTTTACGTGATCGAGCTGGTGTTCCTCATCGTGGCGAGCTTCCTTATCATCAACACAGTGGTGATGATCATCCACGAGCGGATCAAGGAGATAGGCATGATGGGGAGCCTGGGCATGACCCGCCGTGAAATCGTGCAGGTCTTCTTTTTCGAGGCCCTGTTCCTAAGTATTCTAGGTTCCCTTGCCGGGGTATTTTTAGGGGGCATCCTGACTTTTATTGGTTCCCGCTTCCCCCTGGACTTCAACGCCATGACGGGCGGCGGCATGAAGGAGTTCCCCTCGGCAGGCACCATGTTTCTGGAGTTCTCTCCCGGCATACTGGCGGGCAGTTTCTGTTTCGGCGTGGTGATAGCGGCAATCTGCACACTGATCCCGTCGCTCAAAAGCGCGTTTGTGGAGCCCGTGGAAGCGTTGAGGAGATAGGTTTATATAGGGAGT
>BOBG01000173.1 GCA_026002265.1 Spirochaetia bacterium | reverse complement strand
ATTATGGTACTCACAGCCTTTTTGTGGCTGATGTTAGCGAAGCTGCACATTTGTCAAATGCCCCTTCACTCACCTATCAGTATTATTTTGATAATATTAAACCGAAACCTCCGGTTACGAGAGAAAAAAAGAAAAAAGGATATATTTGCAAGATTTGCGGTTATTTCCATGAAGGCGGAGAACTTCCGGAAGATTTTATCTGCCCGATTTGCAAGCATGGCGCTGACGAATTTGAGCAAATTGGAGACTGAATCAGGGAGGATTGAAATAAGAGTAGAGTGACCGGAAACTTTACTCTTTTCTCTCTTGTAAATTAAGAGGGGGTGTCCTCCCCCTACCTCCCTTCGACAGGTTCAGGGAGCTTGCCGGGCATCGAGCCTGTCGAGATGCCGGCACCCCCCTCCCGGTTGAAAGTCAGTGAATACCCCTATAGAGGTGGTTATAAGCGGTGGAATTTTTATGCTTTCTTTCTATGGTAGATGCTTTTCTGGGAAAAGGAAAAACAAGGAGCTGATTTTGAAAATGAAATTTATTCCGTTCATTATATTGATAGTATATATTCCGGTTTTTTCCTATGCGGGTGGACAGAGTGAAAGCGCTGCCTCAAACCGGGGACGTTATTTGACCGGGCTTGGGTATATTTATCAACCGGAAGAAATTCATATTGATTCTCTTATTTCAAAAGTTGATTATGATTATCCTCTGCCGGAAAAAGGTGATTTTAATATTAGTACCGCGGCTGATATCCGGAATTCAAATGCCTATATTCAAATTGGTATTAAGGGAAAAAAAGAATCATTTACCAATTTACCGCCGATGAATATTAGTTTTGTCATTGACATAAGCGGATCGATGTCGGGTGCGGATAAACTTTCATGGGTTAAGGATTCATTTTATATTTTTATTAACAATGTCCGGTCCCAGGATTTTGTTTCAGTGGTTATATTTGACGATAGAGCTGAATTGTTAATTGCACCGACTCAGATCCGGAATGATAGTGACCGGACCCGGTTTAAACGTGCAGTTGATACATTGCAGCCGCGCGGCGGTACCGATATTTTCAAAGGAATGAACCTCGGATATGCACAAGTAGAAAAGAATTATCGGCCAGATTATAGTAACCGGGTTTTACTTCTTACCGATGGAATGCATAACGGTACCGGTACAAAAGACGATATTATTTCCGTAGTAAAACGCTATAACGAGAAAGGAATTAACATTTCAACTATTGCATTGGGAGCAAGTGCTGATATTAATTTAGTGGTGGATATGGCAACAAACGGCGGAGGTTCCTCTCGGTTTATTTCTGATCATGATAAAATGGAACAGACATTTGGATCCGAATTAGATAGACTTGTTGTTCCGTCCGCCCGGATGCTGAATATAATAGTAACATTATCTGATAATTTAATTTCACCGGAAACATGGGGCTATAAAAATTGGATCGAAGAAAACCGGATTCATTATTCTCTTGATACACTTCATAATGGGGATTATGAAACATTTTTCATTGTGTCACAATTAAATGGTCCGGTTAATGCCGGAAAAATAGCATCAATTACAGTGAATTATCAAGATTTATCCGGAATAAGTCATCAAGAAGGTCCTTTCGATATTATTATAACCGGAGATTCTGTAGAAAATCCGGAAAAAATAATTGACAGACGGATCATGGAAGCTGAAGGTTTTGTTACCTATGGTAAAGAGCTTATCAACATTGGGAATTTATCGAATGGAATTGTAAAACTGCAACAAGAATATTATTCCACACAAAATCCTGAAAATAAGGATCAATTGATCGGTGAATTACATACAGGTATTGATGCTATCCGTTCACTTTCAAATTATCTTAGCGAAATCAATAGCAATCTTCATGGCGATAAATATAGTGATGAATTAACTACACTGCAAAATTACGAAGCTTCATTTACTAGTGCATATCAAAATATCCAGTGAATAGAATTTCATTTAAGGAGAGATTTCTGTGAAACTGAGAATAAAATTAAGTATTATCGTCATTAGTATTTTAGTTGTTGTTGTATCAACGGTGTTGGTTATAATGCTTAATATCGCAAGTAATATGCAAATTGCTTCAGCAAAAAAAGGGACAGCTTTTCTTGCTGAATATATAGCCGTAGATATTCAACGAAGATACGAAGTTTACATGGGTATTGCCCGGAATTTAGCGACAATTATGTCTCAGTATGAAACGGTAGAACCGGAAATACGGCGGGAACGTTATATCGCAAATATGACGTATTTGCTTAATTCAAATGATAGGCTTGTTGGTATTTTTTCAGTATGGAGACCAGATACAATAGACGATTTAAATGATCAATTTGCTGGGCAGCCGGGTTATACTGATGATGGCCAATTTATTCCGTGGGTAAGCCGGACTGGGGGAACCACGGAATTGCTTGCGTATCCTGATTATCAGGTTGTACTTAGTACGATGACAAATCAGGAATATCTATCGGATCCATGGTCGATAACTATAACCGGAAATAACACAAATCTGGTCAATTTTAGAGCACCTATTATAAATAGCCGGAATCAACTCGTTGGAATAGTTGGAGTTAATGTAAATACTGCTGCGCTTCAACCGATTATCGAATCGGTAATTAACATGCCGGAAGTTACAGAAGCTATGGTGTATACTAATAATGGGACAATAATTGCACATGGTGTTATAGATCGAATTGGTAAAAATTTGGAACAGGCTGACTCTGTACTTTATGGTACAGACACTTCTACGGTTAGTTCCGCAGTAAAATCCGGTACAATGTTCCGTACAAGAAAGCATTCAGACATTTATAAGACAGATTTAGAAATGGTGCTATTTCCTTTTACTATAGGTAATACCGGAACGCCATGGGCATTAATGATTGGTACTTCCGAATCAGTTATTTTACAAGATGTAAATCAAATGAGAATTGTTACCATTATTATTCTCGTTGTTGCTGTTATCATCACGGCTGGTATTGTTTTCTTAATTGCAACAAATATTGTACATCCAATAGTTTCTGTGACAGAAACTCTCAAG
>BOBG01000172.1 GCA_026002265.1 Spirochaetia bacterium | reverse complement strand
GTATACCATATAATCGTGGAAAACGTAAGGGCGTGTAAAAAATATGGCTACATTGTTAAACCCAACGCGCATCCTGCGCGGTATGTATTCGGACATTTCTGGTTTGGCGTTTCGCATAACGTGAAAAGTTTACGACATTTTGCGATTGCGTTGGGAAAATGTGTAGCAGTTTTGCACACAAAAAATGTGTGCGGAGAAATGCATGGGAGTGAACGTAGCCCGACCGGCCTAACCAAATGGAAACCAAGCCCGCTACTGCAAACCGTTTGATGTGTGATGCGGCAAGGACGGCACACCGTGTTAGCACTTTAGCCATTATAATTCTAATATTCATCTTTTCCAATAAGTTCTTTATATCCTTCTAATGTGCTTTTATCAACATTGTATCGATTCTGTAAAGTTATTTTTTCGTTTTGTCTTTGGCTAAAATAGTGCGTTATAGGAAAATCACTGCCAAGCAAAATACGATCTGCAAAACCGGCTTGTATGATTTTCTGTAGATTGGCTTTCGACAAAAAAGCCGTATCTCCATATACGTTTTTATAGGTGCGGAACATTTCTATTGTTTCCAAAACAGGCCGGCAATGTGCAAGTATACATTTTGCTTTTGGGTATTGGTTGAAAAAATATTCAAACGTATTTGGTGCATCTTTACCATTTTCACCTGTATGAATCAGAATAGGTATGTTAAAATCGCTTGCATATTCAAATAATTCATGCAAAATATTATTATTCTTGGGGATATTGTTTGTCCAATCATTTGCATAGGGATGTATTTTTATGCCCTTATAAGGTATGTCATTCATAGCATCTTCAATGTTAATACCTTCAGCTTTGTATGATGGAATAAACCATAAATATGGTTTGAATATGCTAGGCGAAAAATGAGAAATCACACCTTCAATTTCCTTTTGTATTTCATGGTACTTTACACCGTCCTTACAACTGGTTGTGGAAGAATATACACAACCTTTTATACCACTGTCACTTATTATTTGAATAATTTCAGACGGATTATAAAAAATTTCTCTAAATTGTCCAATATGGATATGAGTATCTATCATTGCGTTGTTTTCTTTTTATTTCGCCAGTCAAGAACGATTTTTCGGTTAAGCGCCGCCACTTTGCAAAAATGCGGGTTGATTTTCAGAGGATCGCCTTCCGGATTTTCGTTGGCGTTGCGGACCATGCACATGGCGCAGAATCCACGGTCGAGGCATTGTACACATTCGGGGAAATCTTTTTTTCGCAAACCCCGCAGATACTTTACTTTTGGGGCGTTTTCCCAGATTTCCCGCAGAGGCGTTTGCTGCACATTACCGCAGATATAATCCTGCCAGCCCGCGCAGGGGTAGATATTGCCGTTGGCAACCATGCAGATTGACGAGACGCATACACCGCAGACAATGTCGTTGCTCCGGTCACGCTGATCTCGTTCGGCAAAATCGCTGCCCAGTATGTCTTTTTGGTACTGGGTATCTCCCTCGATAATATCGGTAATCACTTTTCCCACATCATCAAGATCGAGACGGTTATCAAGATTACTGCAGGTGTGGTCGTAACGGGCCATCATGATAAAATCGGTAGTTGCACGGCATTTATGATCATGCGCCCACTTCATCACATCGGCAAAGCAATTTTTATTCTGCTTCATCGTGGGGCAGCTTATCTGCAAGGGAATGTCGTTTTCGATAAGGCGCAGTATATTGTCCCGTGTTTTGCAAAACGAGCCGGGAAGCATGGTTATTGAATCGTGAATTTCCGGCTTCATGCTGTACAGCGAAACCTGCACGCTGGAAAGGCGATTGGCCTTCATTTCGGCAATAATCTCATCGTTGAGCAAGGTAAGGTTGCTGAGAATGTTAATTGAAAAATCATACTCTTTTGCCTTTCGCAGAAAATCGCAAAAGTTTTTGTGCAGTATGGGTTCTCCGCCTGAAAGAGTAACGCTTAACACGCCCATTTCTTTGCACTGCTCCAGGACCTCATAAAAGAGTTCCGGCTTTATATCGCTTATTTTATTTTCGTGGGGGATATAGCAGTGAACACAGCGCTCATTGCAGCGACTGGTAAGCTCCATCTGAAACGAAAAAAGTCGAGGGCTGCCCTTAAAATGTTCCTCAAGATACTCTTGGCTTGATTTTTTAGCACGGAGGATTTGAGGCGTAAAATCGGTTTTAGCTGTTTTGGGATTAAGTGCCGTGTAGGAAAAACGGGTATCTTTGGTATCGAGCTCCTCCGGCGTTTCGCCGGAAACGATAAAGCCGTCTGTTTCCAGCATGGCATAAAACGCAAGCGCGTCTTCGCGGACGTCTTGTGGTGTTACCCCAACAAAGGACGCGGCAATCTTTTCGCAGAGCGTATCAAGGGATTGGGGCGAGCGGGACAGGGCAGAAAGAAAGCTCGTGCCGGAAGCGTCGGTTACACGGTCGGCAAAATCGCTTTTATTGGTGATATAGCCTACATCGTCAAAGATGCGGATGAAGGTGTCGAATTTCTGGCGGTAGAACATATTTTCAATTCCTTCATGAGCTTTTATTGTTAGCATTATTGATCCCTCCAAAAATAAAATTGTTTGGAAAAACTGCGCCCATCTTTCGGCAGACGCAGTTCTTGCAGAAGTAGACAAGACTACATTCAGAGACAAAGGTTAGCTCGTTCTTTCACAGGCGTTGCAAAAGATGTTATCTGCCGGGCATCCCGCCGCATACGCTCCTTGGGCGCTGTTCTGTGCCACAATCTGGGGTTTGGTATATGCCATAGATTCCTCCTTTGTGTGTAATGTACACACTATTTTTTTCAGTATTCAACGAATACTTTGGAAGAGTTATTTGCTTAACCGTGAATCAGTCCACTTTTTTTCGCCACGCGGGCGTCTTCGAATTTTTCTGATTTGACGTTTCGCATAACTCCCTTTTATTGACTAACAGCTTGTGTCGAAAGCCGGTTGATCGCACTAGCGTTCCTCTCCACTCTTTTATGGAGTCATCAAGGAGCGACCATATTCGTTGTTGCCATTTTCCATAAAAACTACCGTCATTTTTTGTGT
>BOBG01000171.1 GCA_026002265.1 Spirochaetia bacterium | reverse complement strand
CACAATGCCTTACTACAAAAACCGTTATCATTTGCATGATGAGGATTTTCCGGAAGCGCTTCATTCATTTACTCAAGAAATTTCCCTCCCTATCTGGCCCGGAATGAGCAATTCTCAAGTGAACCGGGTCATTGAAAGTATTTTAAACACGCTTGATAGGCTTAATGTGTGAGATAAGCATTGGGCTTCTGTTTTTTGTAAAAAAGCAGTCTTGAAAAATTTCCCGAAATTGAGTATTTTTACCGGTAGATTCGGTACAAAAATTGGTCTATGTTGGAAACATGAATATTAACCGGGAAACACTTCAAATATTTGATCTTATTTTCAAGAGTCTCATGCATTTGTCAAGCAAGGCGGTGATTAACTGCATTAATGGACTATTTTCGACCGCATATCCGGCCGATTCGAGTGTGGAATATCCGATCACTGAAACTATCGAGGATAATTTAGAAAAAATTGTTTCTGACATGGTACTTATTGTAAATAAAAGAGATTCATTTCATATCGAAGTACAAATCACTAATGATGCAACCATTGCTCTGAGAATGTTCCGGTACGGATTTGCTGAAGCGAGGCGGACGCAACTCATTGCTCCAGATGAACATCTTATAACATTGAAATTTCCGGAAGCACGAATTATTTATTGGGAAAGTACAAAGAATACTCCGGATACTGTGACACTACGGCTTGTTTTTCCCGGTGAAAAGTATTTTGATTATGAAGTTAAGACTTTTAAATTTCTTGACCATAGTATTGATGATTTGGAACACCGGAACATGGTCTTACTTCTACCGTTTTACGTGTTGAAGGTGCGATCTGCGTTACGCAAAGCACATACGGTGGAAGAACGCCGGGAATTATCTGATGAAATGCAGCATATCTTGAATTCGGTGTTCGATGTGATAGAACGAAGTCGTGCAAATAATGTTTTAGACGATAAAGACATGATAATGATATTGGAACACATGGGAAATTTATTTCATCAGTTGTATGATGGATATGAGGAATTTAAGGAGCCGCGTATGACGCTAGAAGAAAAAGTTAAACCAAAGTGGCAAGAGTACTTGCAGGAAGGGATTAGGGCTGGCCGGTTAGAAACTCAATTAGAAACAGCCCGGAATGCACTGCATGCCGGTTTAACGGTTGAAGTTGTCCGGACCATTACCGGACTGGATTTGGAAACTATTCAGTCCATAAAAGAAAGTTAAAAAATTAATTAATGAGGAGATCTATGTTTTATTTTGAAACAACCCTTGGGGAGTTGTTACGGGAGAAGGCGCGGCAGCAGCCGGATCATGATTTTATTGTTTACGCGGACCGGGATTTACGCTGGACATACTCGGAATTCGACCGGCGTGTAGACGAGCTCGCCAAGGGTATGCTGGCAATCGGTCTGAAAAAAGGCGATCATGTTGGAATCTGGGCGACTAATATTCCGGATTGGAATACGGTGCTTTTTGCCGCGGCACGGCTCGGCATTGTGTTTGTGACAGTGAACACTGCGTACAAACTCCATGAACTTGAATACCTTTTGCAGCAATCAGATATGAGCTGCCTGTGTATCGGAGACGGCTACCGGGATTCTGATTATGTTGCTATGGTGAATGAACTTGTACCGGAATTGAAGTATACAGAGCGGGGTTACCTTGAATCGGAAAAATTCCCCCGGCTTAAAAGCATTATCTACGTTGGTCAGCAGAAACACCGCGGTATGTACAGTTTTGCGGAACTGCTCCTCCTCGGACAGCACACTGCGGATGCGGATTTGCACCGGGTTGAGGCTTCCTGCGACACAAATGAAACTGTCAATATGCAGTACACCTCCGGTACGACCGGTTTCCCCAAAGGAGTCATGCTCACGCACCGGAATATTCTCAACAATGGTTTTGGAATCGGGGAGAATCAACGTCTGAGCGAAACTGATATTGTATGCCTGCCGGTGCCGCTTTTCCACTGTTTTGGGCTTGTACTCGGTATGATGGCGATCATTACCCACGGGGCAACCGCGGCAATGCTTGAATGGTTTGATCCGCTCCTCGTGCTTGCCACGATTCAAAAGGCAAAATGTACATCCGTCTACGGTGTCCCGACTATGTTTATTGCGGAACTCAACCACCCCATGTTCAAACTGTTTGATCTGACGAGTCTCCGGACCGGTATCATGGCCGGATCCCCTTGTCCCATTGAAGCTATGAAACAAGTTATCAATGAAATGCACATGAACGAAGTGACTATCTGCTATGGTTTGACCGAGTCTTCGCCGGTGATGACTCAAACCCGGTATGATGACAGTCTGGAGGCAAAGGTTGAAACAGTGGGCCGGGAACTGCCCGGAGTCGAAGTGACGATTCGGAATCCTGATACCGGTGAAGAATGTCCGGTCGGTGTACATGGCGAATTCTGCTGCCGGGGCTACAACACCATGAAAGGCTACTACAAAATGCCGGAAGAAACTGCCAAGTGCATCGACACAGCCGGCTGGCTCCACTCCGGCGACATCGGGATCAAAAGTCCGGACGGCTATTTCCGGGTGACAGGCCGGATCAAAGATATGATCATCCGGGGCGGCGAAAACATTTACCCAAAAGAAATCGAAGATTTTCTGTACACGATGCCCGGCGTAAAAGATGTACAAGTTATCGGCATTGCCAGCAAAAAGTACGGTGAAGAAGTCGCAGCCTTCATTATGTTGCATGAAAACATTTCCATGCGGGAAGAAGATGTAAAAGACTACTGCCGGGGACAAATTTCCCGGTACAAAATCCCCAAGTACGTGTTTTTTGTGGATTCATACCCACTCACTCCCAGCGGAAAGATTCAAAAGTATCTGCTCCGTGAGACCGGCTTGCAAAAAGTGCAGGAATTGGGAATCGCTACCTAAAAATATTTGTATCTCGACAGGCTCGATTGCCGGTATTTCTGCCGGTGATCCTGTTGAACCAGTCGAGGACATTTCCTGAATTGGTTGGTGAACTTGTTGAATCATAGCTTGACAAAGCAAGAATCAATCATTACACTTTTTTCCATTATGACAGTGTTCAATGCCATACTAAAATATAGTATTA
>BOBG01000170.1 GCA_026002265.1 Spirochaetia bacterium | reverse complement strand
TGGGCGCACTAAAGGACGTGCTTCCCGGACAAGCCGGGAAACACGGAGGGATAGCGAAAGACAATCGGCTATTCATAAATGCGGTAGCATGGGTCATACGAACAGGTTCACCCTGGAGGGACATACTGGCAGAATATGGGAACTGAAACAGTATCCACAAGCGGTTTAGCCGCTGGCGGGATAAAGGGGTGTGGAAGATGCTCGCTGATGCGGTGGGAGGGGAGCCAAGCGGGGGTAGTCAGGACGTAGGGCTTACAAAAGGGGGCTGAACACGAAACTACACATGGTTGTTGACGAGTAGGGATACCGGTGGCAGGAGCGGTAACAAGCGGTACGGTTCTCGACAGCATCCAAGCGAAGCTGCTCATGCAAGATTTGGACGCCGAAGCCTTCCTTGCGGACAATGCCGTGAATGCACTTATAGCCATACTCAAGGAAGCACATATAGAGGTGATTATCCCGCCGACTAAGAACAGGAAAGTACAACGAGAGTACGATAGAGCGCTCTATCCGCCATTGAGAATGTCTTTCGTGAGCTTAAGCGTTGGCGCGGTATCGCTACCCGTTATACTAAGCTTACCGCTTCCTTCATTGCCGCCATTCAGGTTAGGTGTTTATTCCTCTATCCTCATATCCACACCCCCTAGACTAGAGAATAAAGCTCAGCAAGAAGCCGTTTCCGGTTTTCGCTACCACCACCATCACCATTTGATATACCTATCATTTGAGCCCTAAAAAGGCAAATAAGGTATATATGTATTTATATTTGTGATGATGGGTATCTATGGCTATTGATAACCCTTATAACCTAAGTATATCCTAAAAGAGCTATAAATAGGAGATAAGGCGGTATTCTTCAATCAAGTTCTAACCAATAAAAAGATTTTTTACTTTAGGTATAGTGTTTTTTATTTTTCAAACTTAAATAAGTTGAATGTGTATCATTCTTTTTGTTTATCTTTAATGTCTGAGTGTTACTTCTTGTGTCGTGGTGGTTTGTCATTATTCTGATTAAAGGTTTTTGGGTCTATATAACCTATGATTCCTAGTACATTATTTTTAAAGAATATGAACTCATCATCTGACATATCGGCAAAAACCTTACTTCTACCCTTATAATCTATATCGAATTGGTAATGAGATAGATTGGCTTTTTCTATTAAGGAGAACAGCATTTTTTGTTCATCATCTGTATAAAATTGTATATCATCATTGTTTTTATTTTTTACTTCTTTCGCGATTGCTTTTTTAACATCTGCTGGATGTTTATAATTTCGTTTAATGCGATAGGCGATTTTTCCTTGCGGTGAAGACTTCACCTTAATTATATCTTGATTATTTTTTGGCATTTTTGTATTAAAGGGAAAGTTTAAAGCGGCAAGGATTAATACTTTATTATAGATTGATATAAATACTGGATGCTGCCCATCATCCATTACTTCTACTAAATCATAAAAGTACTCATAATAACGATAGATAAGCAAAAGGCTATACCGTGCAACAACTGTTTTATAATCATCATACATATTTTCTATGGATAAAAATGGCCGGTATGCTTTATTTGTCAAAAGAAACTCTATTCTTTTAGGATATTGATTATCATTAATATCCTTAGTTTGATACTCATTATTTTTTTCTGATAACCTCTTGGTTCTATCATAGACTTTAATTGTTGAATTACGTTTATTTCCCTTATAGTCAAGTGAATATATCGTATTTTCATTTTGTATAAGTTTGCGATTTTTAAGCCGCTCAGGTATTGAGAGCTTTTTATAGTTAAAATAATCAGAAATATCCCCATCTTCTATGTTTGAATTAAGGATTTCACCTTTGATAGATATTGAATGAGGCATCCAATCAAAACAAAACTCAATTTCCGTAATAGTGGTATCAATATAGAGATGAAGATTTTCACGTACAAATCTTAAATTATCCTCAACTGAATGATGTTTATCAAAGGAATCTGTTAAAGAAAAAACATTGTCTTGAATACATACAAGGACGGCCTTTGCAATAGATACTAACAATATCTGAGAATGGTCAATGAACTCACCTTGAATGTTAAGGTAATAAAAGCCAGGATGAAAGTTTTTTGAAGCGCCTTTTCTCAGGATATTCAACTCATTTTTATATGATTTGAAATTATGGGACTTAATCGGGTAAAAGGTTTCATTGAGTTTTACTTGAATCCTATCTATACCCTCTAAAATCTGAGGGGTGGTGGTATCGTGGTGATAGTATAGCATACTTTTTATTCTCCATTAATTACATCCTTTTGTCAAGCCAAAAAGCCAATTTTTGGAAAGATAAGACTTTTAAGCCTGATTAAACATGACCAATCTAATTAGCCTATCATTTAGCGGCTGGGGCAGCTGGAACCTTTGAGGTATTTTACTTTGGCTTGCATAAGAGTAAATAGTTGACTTAGCAACATTAAGTGTTTTACTTACATCATCAACCGTTATAATTTTGTCTTTCATATATGCCTCCAAAAAATGTAATTACTATAATGTTAATTCCAATAATGAAAAAAATAGTGACAACAAATTAATAGAAGGAATGTAAAGGATGTAAATTATGGAAACTGTTACTTATACTGAATTGCTTGATAAAATGCTTTATGATAAAAGGAATATCTTGTTATTAGGAAGTGCAGGAAGCGGGAAGACACGCCTTGTAAAATCAATGATACAGGAACTGGAAAGACAGGGGAAAGGAGATTCAATTCTATTATGTGCGCCATCTGGAATTGCAGCATTGAATATAAACGGTTGTACTATTCAGTCTTTGTTTAGTATTCAACCATACACGTATGACATTCATCCGGTGTTTATTGAGAATATCAGAAAAGTGGAACAAATTAAAAATGCAAAGATTTTATTAATTGACGAAATATCAATGTTGCGGTGTGAGATTCTTGATATAGTTGACGCTAAATTAAGAATAATAACAGGGGAAATCAATAAACCTTTTGGGGGCTTACGTTTAATTTTCATAGGTGACCTATTTCAAATGGAACCGGTTGTTCAAGAAAGAGAATATGAGTTTATGAATGATTTATATCCAGATATAGGT
>BOBG01000169.1 GCA_026002265.1 Spirochaetia bacterium | reverse complement strand
GTAAAGAAGATAGGCCACGCCGAATGCCACAACGTACATAAGTCCATACCACCGGACCGGAAGCCCCGGAATAACTTCCGGTTTAAGCCATGCCGGAAAGGGAACAGCCAATGGACTCATAGATTAAATCCTTGGGCCAATGCTTTTGAAAGTTTCAATTTGATGAAATTGTTTTCTTTTTTTAATTTTGAAATTTCAAATTGCTGTGATTTTATCGTTTCAATTAAATCGCCTTGACTCAAGGCTCCGGAATGGAGAAGGTCTTCGACATAGTTCATTTTACTCTCGAAATCAATCTCCGCTTCTATACCGGTTTCTTGGAAAGAACTTTCTATTTCTTTATCTGTCAAGACAAATTGTTCATCATTTGATTGCAAGATTTTATCCGCAATCCGGTAAATACCTTGGGAAAGAATGGCCTGGGGTTTGTAAATAGTGATCGGAATCCGGGACGCGAGGCTGGTATTTTGCAAAGAATCCCGGTAGATGACACCGAGGTACTCAACTTTGAGCGAAAGGTATTCCGCGCAGGAACGCCGGATCTTCATCGCCACATCGGCTTCTTTCGGGTCGTCAACTATATTCGTGATGATCCGGGGGTGCAGCCGATCCATATGCTCAACGAATTTCTGGTGGGAAACCGGATCGATTTTTTTTATTTCCGGAAGCATCCGGGGGATATACAATTTTTGAGCGCCTTCTTTCCGGATGCTTTCCAGATAAGCATTTGCAGCAGTACCTTTTCCAAAAATAGTGTACATAAGCCGGAATACGGTGTTTTTAAGAAAGACATAGGCATTCAGCACAGAAGTTACGGCTGGGGAAGTCACCACAATTCCTTGACCGGAAAGGAGGAAAAAATCCAAAATCGACTGATGCGTTCCAGCGCCGAGATCGATGATCAGAACATCTGTATTGCTTTTTAGTGCAAGGAGCTGCTTTACGAGAGCATTCCGCTGTGTGGGCCGGAGGTTTGCAGTTCCGGGAATTTCCGTATCTCCAGCTATAAAACGCAAACCCGGTATATCAGTTTCAGCAATCACTTCGTTAAAATCTGAGTTGATATTACCGAGGAACGTACCTATTCCGGATTTTGGTGAATGATGACCGATAACCAGGTGCAAATTGGACGCACCGAGGTCAAGATCGGCAAGTACAACTCGTTGTCCGGATTGAGCGAGCGCCACAGCCAAATTCGCAGAAATAAGCGATTTTCCAACACCACCTTTACCACTTGCAACCGGAATAACACGCATAGAAGACCTACTGCCTTTAAAAGTTCATTTAGAATAACACTCATCCGGCAGCGAGTCAAGGTGATTGTGGGAATGTGCGGTACACCGCAGTCCCAGCGGAATTTGATATTTTCCAAATTTTCATTTTTTTTATATGGACTAAGTAACATATTACCCCCTCCCGGTTGCGAGTCAGCATTCGAAGAGGTCCATGAATATTCACTAATAAGAACAATTCATTCGTGTACATTTGTGACATTCGTGGATCGTATTCATTCACTACCATGCTCTTCCGGGATCGAACTAGGTGGGGGTTATATATCTTTTACACATAATGAGATAATGGGGTCAGACCTCCAGCATCTTTTTACAATAAAAAGAGATAGTTGAAATTTGTAGAAATTCAAACCGGTAGCATTCTTTTCCACAATTTTTCCGTTTTCTTCCTCCGGGTTTTAATTTTTTTTCAAAAGAGGGGGTCCAAAAGGTTGACGGGAGCAAGTATGGTACACTTGAATTGATTTTTTGATTTTGCATAAGCAAAATCTTAATTTTTACGGCGGGAAAGACCGCGAAGGGTTTTGTGTATGAAAAAAAAAGGTACAGCTATTTTGGTGATAGTCAGCATGGCGCTGGTAGTTGGGTTGACCGGATGTGATGGGGAGTTTAGTGGTCATAAACTTGACGGCACAACATGGGAAGAAGTTAGAGCCGGAGTTGCCGGAGTTACACCAGAGGGGAAGACCGTTACCGGGGAGACAAGAACTCGTTTGGTATTTAACACTGGTAAAGTGACGATACAGGAAGGGACGAGGACGCAGGATACTCAAGGGAAGTGGAGCGAAACGGTAGGACAGATGACCTTCGACCCTGATGGGCCTTTTAACTACACTTACAACGATTCTATAGGTTATATCGATCGGGATGGGCATATCGAGTCTTTCACACTCAATGAAGATGAAAAAGATGGAAAAACGCTCATCTTAGACAGGAGTAATGGTACGTCTAGTGATAAAGGGGCCATCCAAACCTTCAAAAAAAAGTAAAATCACCACTCGCGAATTCGGGCGGCCGGTACCGGTCGCCGGTTCGCTTAGATTCCGGGCTTGAATCGAGTCTTGAATACAATTACAGCATTTGTTCCAATGATCCGGTAAAAAAGCCCGTTTTTGAAAGCCTCGTCAAAAAACGAAATCGCATTTCCGGAAAAAAGCGGCAGACTGATCGCTGCGATCACCCGTTTTGCACCCTGTTCATGGAGAAATTCCATAGCTTTGAGCAAAGTTCCGCCGGTTCCAAGCATATCATCAGCCATAAAAACCGTTTTTCCCCGGACATCACCGAGGAGCTTGATCTCCGCAATATTATTGTCATTTGCATTGTGGGAAACCCGCGAATAATCCCGTTCCTTGTAGAGCAGCGCAAGCGGTTTCTTGAGTGTGGTTGCGTAAAATTTATTCCGGTCAACAGCGCCCGTATCCGGCGACACCACGACAAAATCGTCATCAAGAACACCGGAAATTTGAGAGAGTTGCCGGATAATTTGGTAACTCGCATGCAAATTTTCCAAGATCATGTGATTAAAAGAATTACCAATTTCTCGTGAATGAATGTCAAGCGTTATGATCCGGTCCACACCAAGGGATTCCAAAATTTTTCCGAGGCGGCTTGCGGTGATTCCTTCTCGACCTTTTTTCTTATGCTGCCGTGAATAAGGATAGATCGGAAGCACCAGAGACACCCGCCCGGCCCCGGCCTGCTTTGCCGCGTCAATGGTCACAAACAATGGCATAATGTGATCGGTTATACTCAGCACCGGCTTGGAAATTTCGCTGTCAATATTAACC
>BOBG01000168.1 GCA_026002265.1 Spirochaetia bacterium | reverse complement strand
TCAGCCTCTTGTCATTGGAGAAAATTGAGGAGTTTAAGCAGAGGGGCGGCGATGTTGTAAACGGGGATTTTGCTGAAAACATTGTAGTCTCCGGCGTTGATCTGCGGATACTTCCGGTCGGCAGCAGACTGCGGGTAAACGATGCCCTGCTGGAACTCACCCAGATAGGCAAAGAGTGTCATCAGCACTGCCGCATCTTTGAACAGGTCGGCGACTGCATCATGCCGCGTGAAGGGGTTTTTGCACGGGTCATTTCCGGCGGCACTATCGGAAAGGGCGATAGCATTGATGTTATAATACAGCCATTTAGAGCCGCAGTTATTACTGTCAGTGACCGGAGCTTTGCAGGGGAACGGCCGGATGAAAGCGGACCCATCGTGGCGGATATGCTTGGAAAAGCTGGATACCATGTGCTGCCTGTGGAGATTCTAAGCGATGATCGCCAATGCCTTGCCGCGAGAATGAAGGCCATCTGCGATGACAATGAAGCAGACCTGATCGTTACGACCGGTGGTACAGGTTTTTCACCCCGTGACTGTACCCCTGAAGCGACTATGGATATTGCCGAGCGTGTAGTGCCGGGGATCCCTGAAGCCATGCGTGCTTACAGCTTACAAAAGACAAAGCGTGCAATGTTAAGCCGCGCAACAGCCGGCATACGAGGACGCACCCTTATCATCAACCTGCCCGGAAGCTCCCGTGCAGCCAAAGAAAATCTGGAATGTATCATTGAGGCATTGCATCACGGCATTGAAATCCTAACCAGCAGTTCCGTAGAGTGCGGTGAAACGATAAAAGAGAGAGGTAATGCACTATAAGGTTGGACTTAATAACCCACTATCAACTCAACTATTAGCCCACCATCAACCCCATTACTAGCCCACTATGAAAAAAAGAGAGAGGTTTTAAGATTCCTACTTCTTCGTCTTCCATTCGTGTTATTCGTGTCATTCGTGGCTACCCTCTTTACTCTATCAGCCTTTCCTCTTTCTCCTTTCTGCAATTTCCCTCTATACTCTTTATTCTTTACCCATTACTATACCGGTATGGCAAAACGTTGTTATTTTGATTGGGCTGCAACCGCGATTCCTGACGTTAAGGTATCAAAAGTTCCATGGGGAAATCCCTCGTCACTCTACCATGAGGGACGGCTTGCGAAGAATGCGCTGGAGCATGCCCGGACCCGGTGTGCTGCGGCACTGAATGTTTCACCGGATCGGCTTTATTTTTGTGCTGGTGCAACCGAAGCCAATGGGATTGTGCTTTCTTCATTTCTGCTCCGGCCCTCACATGCCCCGATGCTCTATTCCGCAGTTGAACATTCATCAATACGTGAGAATGGGGCGTTGCTTGCGCGCCTCGGCAAACAGATGTCGCCTATTACTGTCGGATATGACGGCAGGGTGAGCCGGGCAGACCTCGCTCATGCCTTTGAGAAAAACCCTCATGCTCGCTTTGCGGCGCTTATGGCTGTGAATAATGAAGTGGGATCGATCATGGATATGCAGGATTTAACGGATTATATCCGGAAAGAGCCGGGTGCGCCGGTTCATATCCATAGTGATCTTGTACAGGCGGTTGGAAAAATCCCTCTTGATATCACCGGTTGGGACCTGGATTCCGCAGTTATCAGCGCACATAAAATTGGAGGTCCGCGGGGCATTGGGCTGTTGTATTTGAAAAAACCGCTGGAAGCATTTCTCAGGGGCGGTGGTCAGGAAAGAGGAATCCGTCCCGGTACGGAAAATACGGCCGGCGCGCTTGCGTTGGCAGAGTGTCTGGAACGCCGGATGAATCCGGAAACCTTTCACCATACATTCGAGCAGGCATCGGAGCGCTGTGCCCGGTTGATAGATTTTTTGAAAACACTCCCACGCTGTAGGTTGATTCCGGAAGACCGCCAGCCTCAGGATTCCCGGTTTTCACCGTATATTATTCAGGCGGCTTTTGACGATATCCCGGGTGAAGTGTTGGTGCGGGCGCTCGATGATGCCGGAATCGCAGTGTCCACAGGTTCTGCTTGTTCTGTAGGTACGCAGGATCGGCCGGTGTTGACGGCGATGGGGCTTGATACCCGGATCAGACTTGAGGGGATCCGGATTTCCCAAGGATGGTCAACAACAATGGAAGATATTGACCGACTCTGCTCCGCGGTTGTGGATCAGTTTCAATTTTTATAAACAGTTGCGTGGTATTGTCCATGATATTAATCTCCACCAAAGTTTAAGGTATATCATTTTCAATCAGTTTTAAAATCACGCTCCGGGTTTTTTCACAGGAACTGGCATTTTGGTAATGAAATTGTGTATTTCCGGCTTCATGTTGTAAGGAGATACTTGCACATTGGAAAGCCGGTTTGCCTTCATTTCGGCAATAATTTCGTCATTTAAAAGCGTTAAAAATATTTATTAAAAAATCATATTCCTTAAAGTTTTTATGCAACATAGGTTCGCTGCTGGAAAGTGCCAAATTCAATATTTCCATAAAAAATTCTGCGTTGATTTTTCCGAGTGCATAATTACCGGTGTAAAATCTTTTTCAATGTGTTTTTAAGCAATTTTTTGTATATTCAAGCTATGATGCCGGAACAGAACGATTTATCAATGCATCAAGTATTTAGGAGCGCAGCAAAGAATTTGGTATTCGGCATAAGAGCGGCAGTGTTAGACTATCTGATCAAATTGCCTTTATTTATGGACACTATGTTTGCACTGACCGTTACGTTTCTTATCGGACCCTATTGCGGCATAATCAGCGCGGTTTTTACCCACTATTTTATTAAGTAAATGCACGAATTAGTTGGGCCAAGGTAATCTCAAAAGTACCGATTCTCCATATCTTGACATAAAACATCGATGTTGGTACAATTAAAAACAGATATTGAGACAGGTGTCCTCGGTTCACGGAACTGATCCAATAGTATGAATGCAATGGCTTCCGGGGCGGATCAAATAAATATGGCGGTGAACCGGGTTAATACCATAAGCGTTCAGAATAAAGAAAATATCGATGTTCTTATACGGGAGCTTTCAAAATTTAAAGTAATGTGAGCGGCGCCTTTCTTTGAGAGGAGCAGTTAGCGTTTGTGT
>BOBG01000167.1 GCA_026002265.1 Spirochaetia bacterium | reverse complement strand
GCCAGCTATGTGCGCTCCCGGGCAGAACGGTACACAAGAATCAGACAGAGGTAGTTAATGAACTTTTCCATGAAAAACCCGCCGTAGGTATGAGCTATAGTTCGACAGACTCAGGGCGAAACTCACCAACTAACATTGGTTTTTACGCCGCTTCGGATAAAAGGCTTGACAAAGAGTGATATGATCAGAAAATTAATTGTGAGTTGTGTTAATGTACTAAACTGTCTATTATGGTGACACATTTCCTAAAACATACTTTAAATACTATCTCTAGATATAAAAGAGATGTGTCCTCTGACATTCAGGACATGTCCCTAGAGACTCAGGACATGTTCTCTAATATAGCGGATATGTTCCATGATGTAGGAGACATGTTCCCGGATGGAGGGGATATGTCCTCTGATGCAGAGTTCATATTCCCGGATCTAAAGGACATGTCCCCAGATACTCGGATTGTATCACTTAAATAATATCTTCGGATCCAAAATAAACTGACCGGTCCGTGCCGCTTTCGAGCCATTTAAGAATATTTTGGTTGAATTCTTTTCCCGCGTTGTAGCCCATTTGTTTGAGACGCTCGTTCATTGCGGCTGTTTCCACGATTACCGGTATGGAACGCCCCTGTTTTACCGGAATTTCCAGCATGGGAATATTGACACCGAGAATTTCCATGTATTTATCCTCTTCGCCGAACCGGTCGTAGAATTTTGCATCGTCCCAATCATCTAATATAATGGCCAGTTGTATTTCCTTCCGGTCCCGGATCGCACCGACTCCAAATAAATGCGTCACATTGATGATTCCAATACCCCGGATTTCCATGTGATGCCCTACTTTTGAAGTTCCTACGCCCATAAGTACATTGCCGTTGACGCAACGTACTTCAACTGCGTCATCAGCAACGAGCCGGTGGCCGCGTTTTATCAACTCAAGCGCGGTTTCACTCTTTCCCACGCCGGAATTTCCTGTCAGCAGCACACCCAAACCGTAGACTTCCACCAAAACACCATGAATTTTTTTATGCGGTGCAAAAATATTAGCAAGGATCCGCATGAGCCGGGCATGAAAAACACTCGTGTCAAGATTTGTTTGCAGGATAGGACATTGTACCCGTTCAGCTTCCTTAAAAAAGATAGTATTCGGATTTAAATTATGAGTAAAAATACAGCAGGGAATCGAGTACGAAAATAATTGCCGGATAATATCGACCTTTCCTTCAGATGCAATTTTTTCTAGGTACGCAGTTTCGCCTTTTCCAAATAATTGCAGGCGCTGGTACGCAAAATGATCGTAAAATCCGGAAAGAGCAAGCCCGGGCCGGTTTATATCCGGAATGGTAATTTTCCGGTACAAACCTTTCCGTCCGCCGATACAGTAAAGATTAAGAGAATTATGCTCTTTTAAATCAAGGTCGATTAAATCAAGAACCGTAAAATGCATTTCCATGAATTATCGCCGCGCTTCAAAATCGATCCGTGGATCGATAATAGTGTACATTAAGTCACTGACAAGAGACAGAACCAATCCCATCAGTGTAAAAATATACAATGTCGCAAAAATAACCGGATAATCCCGGCTCATAGTGGATTCAAAGCCAAGCAATCCCAGACCTTCCAGAGAAAAAATCACCTCGATTAACACAGATCCGGTAAAAAACATCGAAATAAAAGCAGCCGGAAAGCCAGCAATAACAATCAGCATTGCATTCCGGAATATATGTCCCCACAACACTTGCTTCTCAGTAAGTCCTTTTGACCGAGCTGTCATAACATATTGTTTATTAATTTCATCAAGAAACGAATTTTTGGTGAGCATTGTCAGCGAGGCAAAACCCCCGATCACCATAGCAAGAATCGGCAGCACCAAATGCCAAAAGTAATCTCCAATTTTCCCCAAAAAACTTAATTGATCGAAATTAGTCGAAAAAAGACCCCGGAGGGGAAATATTTTAAGGAAAGAGCCGCCGGCAAAAAGCACGACGAGCAGTACCGCGAACAAAAAACCCGGAATCGCATTGCCGATAATCACAGCCGCGCTGGTCCATGTGTCAAATTTTGTACCATTTTTTACTGCTTTCCGGATTCCCAATGGAATCGACACGAGGTAAATAAGCAGCGTTGACCAGATTCCCAGAGAAATTGACACGGGCAGGCGTTCTCTAATCAGCCCCAGCACAGAGCGCCCCCGGAACAGGCTATTCCCAAAATTAAACATGAGATAATTCTTGAGCATAATGCCATAGCGTACCAAAATTGGTTTATCAAAACCGTAACGTTTTTCAATTTCAGCAATTACTTGAGGGTCCAGCCCCCGTGCGCCGCGGTACGTCGATGCATTAGCATTTCCAGTCGTAGTCTCAGCACCGCCGGAACCGGAAATCCTTTGCAGACTCATGTTTGAATCGAGTCCCTGCATAGTTGCTATCGCTTGATCCACAGGCCCGCCGGGTGCAATTTGAATGATAAAAAAATTAATCGTAATGATCGCCCACAGCGTGGGAATAATCAACAAAAGTCTTCGTAATATATAAGCTGCCATAAAATCCTCACCATTGTTGATTATCTAAACCAGAATATCTATAAGAATTTTGAGGGGGTGTCTTCCCCCTGCCTCTATCTCGACAGGCTCGATAACCGGGCATCGAGCCTGTCGAGATGCCGGCACCCCCCTCGTGGTTGAAGGCGTTCCCTGACCTGTTGAAGGCGTTCCCTGAGCCTGTCGAAGGGAACACCGGAAAAGATCCACGAATACACACAAATATTCACGAATGAATACTTTTTACTAATTATCTCTTATTCGTGTTAATTCGTGGACATTCGTGGACCCTAGAAGAGATCCACGAATACACACAAATATTCACGAATGAATACTTTTTACTAATTATCTCTTATTCGTGTTAATTCGTGTACCCTATTCTTAGCCCTCCGTACCGGAATTAAAATAGTCTAGCACACAACCGGATCCGCGGTCAAGAAAAATTTATCCCCCCAAAGGGGGTAGTCGGTAACAATTCCGAATCTTTCGTAGATTTTACACTTTCTCCAAAAAAAATTGGAATCAACTGAAAAGTGTGGTACAATTTTGAATTGAGCTGTATCTGGTATTAG
>BOBG01000166.1 GCA_026002265.1 Spirochaetia bacterium | reverse complement strand
ACTCCCGCGCCTGATCGATCCGGGTTTGCTCAACGAGCTTCAAGCTTCGGCCGTTGATCAATGCCCGCGACAATTCTCCCAGTACATAATCTGAAACACGGACTGGAGCCTCAAAAATAGGCAGTGCAACAACAGAAGCTGCCGGTATGTTCTGGTGAACATTGTTCGACATCTGCACAATTGCAGCATCAAGCCCGACTGCCTGAGAAAAAACCGGCATGATTCCGGTTATTACTAGACAAAGCACCATAAAGAACTGTTTCATCACTTTTTCCTCTTCCAGAAAGTATAGCACAAAAAAGGAATATCAAGGATTTTTTCCGGCGTTTTCAGCCGCAATACGTTTATTCGCCGCAATTTGAAGACAATCAGGGGGCAATTCCATAAATTCTATGGCGTTACCATCCGGATCGTGCGTCCAAAACTGTATACATTTAGAATAACCCCGCTTGAGTTCGGTGTCGATAGGAGCACCTCGTGAACGCACTTCCTCAAGGTAGGCGGCCGCGTCATCAACTTCATAACACATATGAGCATGACCAATTGTGGTCTTTTCTATTGAAATTGTTTCAGTGCCACCGGGAAAAATTTCGATAAACTGACTCGGTGCCACGTAAATATGGACACTGCCCAGAGCATCTCCAGCCGGATTTTGCATCCGGAATGCTTCTTTCATGCCGAGAACTTCAGTATAAAACCGTGCTGTGGACTCGATATCCCGTGCCCGAATCGCGCAATGACCTATCCGTGTAACCATAAAACTTCCTTATTATGGGGTCAGACCTCTTATCCTTTTTTAACATATATAATTAAAAAATTTTAACTGTATCAAAGAAAAATTTAATAGGCTCCAAAAGGTATAATTTCGGTAAAACTCACTCTAAACCGGGCAGATGCGGACCAGAGGCCGGAATCGATCCAATACCGGGGAAAGGCTTCAAGGCTAATATAGCCGCGGCTCCCCTCCGGACGGTTCCAAAAATCACCCCGGAGTGCATTCCGGATCGCTTGTTTTGCCGCATCCTCCAGCACTGTCTGGCGAATCGAGGGCCAATCAGTGCCTTCGAGCGGAGCGTGTCCTGTGGCTTGAACGGTCCGGCTTCCGCTTGAACGTATGAGATTCATTCGGCTTTTTTGCTCCGGAGTCAGGCGGTATTCCGCCCACACATATTGGTGCATCTGATAGACTCGTGTATCAGTCACCGTCAGACCCGGATCCCCCCACGGGATCGATCCTTCCGGCGTGATTTCCAAATATTCCACAATCCCCCGCGCCCGTTCCCCAACGCTGTATTCAAACATCCAACCGTAAATAATGCCGGAAAAGAAAAATGCAGCTTCATCAAGCGCACGCCGGTTCGCCTGTTCTCTCGTCAAAGGATAATCCGGGTCAACAGTAGTGCCGTAAATCGGCTCCAATGTTATATTGACTTCGCCTCGAAGCATTTCCTGTGCGGACAAGATTCCGGACAGACACACGAAGAGCATTACAGTTATCATTTTAGGCATCGAAAGCAAGTTCCTGATCGATTTCATCGAGACGTTTTTGAAGCTTTTCAATGGACAGTGCGATCCGGGCTTTTTCTTGAATGAGTCGTTCCTGCTTCGTTTGTTCCGGTTTTAATGATTCCGATTTTTTGGTATGTACCCGCACCGTGGCCGGCGATTCTCCCTCAAGAAGAGCTGCCTCAGCCTCCTCTCGCTTTTCCCTCTGCTTGATACCTGCCAGAAAACGCATATTATCCGGTCCAACGGCCGGATTCAGGTCCATGTTATAAGCATTTATGGCGAGATTTGCCGCTACACGAGGGATCCGGAGTACCCGGTCAAGATAATCCTCAAAACGTCCGCCGATTGACACACAAATTTCACTGGCACGAATGAGCGTAGCTCCTAATTCTTTGAGCAGCGTTCCATTTCTCGTTAAAAAATCATTCCGGATTTTTTCGCTCAGGCGAATCAATTCTGGAGAATCGTTAAATACATTCCGGTAAATGCCTTTATCCTCGGCAATTGTAATGAGCCGATGGAGTATTGCCATAAATTCCGGCGAATGTGGATGTGCAGGAAGTGTTCCACCGAGGATGACTGCATGGAGATGATGCGCATACTCATGAATTGCAGTGTACAAAAGAAGATTATCATCAGTAAAATTGCGATCATGGATAAGAATAGTACGTGTTTCCACAGTATAAAAACCATTTATTCGTTTTATTCTTTTTCCTGAAAAAGCGATGCTAAAATCTACCGGAGAATTTGCCAAAGAAAGCAATGTTGATTTAAGTTGATCAGAAGTCATGGAAAAAGTATAACAGAATCCGGTACTTCGTGCTAGAGGGTATGGCCGCAGCGGAGTCCGATCAGTCAACTACAATGGTAAATATTGCACTCCGGGACCTGCCTTGAAGATCCTGGGCAACGACTTCAATGGTTGTCTGTCCGCTGGTGAGCCATATTTTTTCAGCTTCAAAGGCCGGAGCGTTTGTATAAACTAGTTCAGCAGGAACCGGCGTGGAACGATAGGCCATAACGGTGCCGTCACGTACAGAAAATATTTCAAAGTGCAGAAAACCAATCTCCGCACCATTAACGAAACAGGAAATACTCTGCGGTGCGAGCGGGTTTTCATTTTGATCAATAAGATCCGTAATAGTTACGAGAATAGAATACATTCCTTGAGGGATCCGGCGCGTTAGAGTAGGGTTAACCATCAGGCCATCTTCATTCCGGAGTTGAACTGATTGAATCACCGGGGGCCGGGAATCCGGTGCCGGAGGTAAAAGCATAGCTGGATTCACCCAATGGCGCTCTTTCCGGTCATACAGGGAAAAATGAAAGCCCTGGCGGTTTGACCACCCGGAACGGCCGGACACACCGAGTACTGTTCCGGCTTCAACTGTATTTTTAACCGGCACATCACTCTCGCCTGATCTGCTGTACACACCGATAAGACCTTCGCCATGATCAACCGCAACCCATGTTCCAAGCGGAGAAGCAAGCCGTGACGCTTTTTCCCCCTCAGAATGGATAAAAAGAATTTCGCCATGATCCGTAGAAGCAATCGCTCCATCATTTTCAAACGAGAGTCCGAGGTGCGGCGTTCCAGAATCATTCGCA
>BOBG01000165.1 GCA_026002265.1 Spirochaetia bacterium | reverse complement strand
TCATCGTTTTTGTACGATGTTTCGTCGGAATAGACCGCCACATACAGTGTTCCCTTTTGGACGCGCACATCCTGTATTTCAATGACAACAGGAATGTCCGCATATACTTCTGAAGCGCCCAGTAACAACAACCCGCATAAAAGCGTGAATTGTTTCCGCAGTTTGAAAATTTGTCCCATGTCCGTCTCCTTAATTTATTTTTCGTGCGTAATACGCCGGATACCATTTTTGAAACCATATAGTGAATATTCCCATCGCAGTAGTTCCTACTGTATTTACTAGTATGGCATACATATAAAAACCCGTTGCCATGAGCAAACAGCATACCGCGTAGATAATGCCCCAGCCTATGTCGATGATTTTATTTGTCCTGATAAAAAGCGGATTGTCATAAACCGCCTCGTTGCCGTAGTTTTTGGCAACATACCACGCGCTCAACGGCATTTTTGTACACAACGACGACACGAGCCACAGCGCGGCAAAAATACCATACGACACCGCCAGTACCAAGTGTAGTGGTAGAAAAAGCGTCGCAATGCTTAACGCAATGACGCTAAAACTGCTGATTGTGTCATATCTTGTTAATGCAAAACTATGCGAAAATAACGGGACTGATGCCGCAACGATAATCGCGATATATGCCCCGAATTCGGGTAGCAAATTAATCACCGTCCAAAACACCATAAAGGGAACGATGCAAAACAGTAAAGAGCGCTTTTCCGGTTTGTTTTGCCGGATTGATTTTCCTCTTGCAGGGCCTCCTCCAAAATAGTCATCCCAATGGAGCATCAGGTTAAAATCGCCGTGCACCCGGTATTTATGCTGCATCAGGGCGTCCTGCCCACTTATTTTGCCCTTGGAAATATCCTGCCACACCGAAAGCGGTGTTTCAATGCGTGTGGTAAAGGGGTGAAAATTATCCGTCAAAACGGTATGTCCTTTGTCAGTCATAATGATCTGATAGGTTTTACCGGTATCGGTATAGTACATTTCCAAAACGCGTTCTTTATCATCTACTGCATGATAAAGCGCCGCCATTTGCCGGGTAAAACGCAAGCCTTCATCTTCGCCGGTATCGTTGATGTTCCAACTGGCATCCGCCATTTCCTCAAAAGTTTCTTTGGGAAACAACAAGTCCTGTAAAGCGGTTTCTGTCTCTTCTTTTATACCGACCTGTATAAATTCTGACCCGGCCTGTGTAACCAATTTCAGATACTCATCCGTTTGTTGCCGCAATTCGGGAACACGAAACAGTTCGCCTTGTCCACAAAAGATGCTTGTGTAATTGTTCTTTCCATATATATGGTCAAACAGATTTCGTACACCGTCATAATTTCCCTCGGCAGAATAAAAACCGCAAGTTGAAAGAATGACATACCGCTTCCCGGTCAAGTCATAGCGGGGCGGGTGACTACCGGAACCAAGACCGTCCGGGCGTTCCCTCATAAACGGCATGCTAAGCGGAAGCAAGCGATCGATAAGGTTTTTTAGTATCCCCGGAACCGAATAGTAATAGAGCGGAAAACTCCAAATTACCAGGTCAGCTTGTATATATTTATCGAGTATGCCGCCCATATCGTCTGCGATGATACATTTACCCGGTGTCTTTTCCCAGCAGCAAAAGCAGCCCCGGCACGGCTCAATGTTTTTTTGCGAAACGGTGATTGTATCAATAGAAAGATTTTGAGTTGCGGTGACGCCGTCGATAAAAGCCTGGGTCATCTTAAAGGTGTTGCTGTTTTCGCCCTTCGGACTGCCGTTTAGCACAAGTATGTTCATTTTTTCTTCCCTGTTCCGGCTTGTTTTTCCATAAGCAACAGCATGGAATCCGCCCACTGGGCTATCGCCTGGTAATAACTCTCTCCAAAAAGCATAACCATGCGCCAATACCCGGCTCGTTCCGGGTTTGCTACCATGTTTTGATATTTATCCGCATTTTCCGGCGCAACCGCCATATTTTCCAATGCCTTAGTACAGGAGGCGCGGACATCTTGTAGCATGGCTACCGTGTGTTCCGGCGGAAGTTCCCCGGCAAAAAAAAGACGCATTAAAAACGGACTGCGCACATGGAGCATATCTTCAATAGCTCCTTCCGGTGAGGCAAGCCAATTCATAAATTCCTTTTTTCCGTCGGGAGTAAGGGAATACCATTTTTTATTCGGTTTATCGGTTTGAAATTCAATTTCCGATGTTATCCACCCCGATTTTTCCATGGCACCAAGTTCCCGGTAAATTTGGCTGGTCTGTCCCCGCCAAAAGAACGCCAAAGAATCCTTGAAAACCTTGTCCAGGTCATAGCCGGACATTTTCCCATAGTTCAAAAGGCCGAGTAAGCCGTATTTGAGCGACATATACTATCCTTGTTCTATAATCTACATTAGTATTATACTACAAGTTGAATAGTATGTCAAGAGGTTTTCAGCATTTTTCTTAAATATTTTCTGATTTATATGAAAAATTGATGATTTTTGTTTAAATTTGTGTTTTTACCATTTTTCAACAAATGTTAGCCCCTATGCCGCATAACTCCTTGTTCCGGAAGTTTTGCAAAAATATCCCGGTACAAAGATCCAGTCAACGGATCCTGCGCGTCCGGCTCAAGTTCAAGCAGGGGAACCAGTGCAAAAGCCCGTTCTTTGAGCCGGGGGTGGGGAATCTGGAGATCCGGTGAATCAACAATCAGATTCCCAAAAAGGAGCATATCAATATCAAGACTCCGCTCTCCCCACCGGCGTTCCATAGAACGATTTCGGCCATAAGAAGATTCGATCCGGTGTAGTGTTAGAAGTAATGAGTCTGGAGTGCCGGAGTAAAAACCGGAGACAGCCGTATTCAAAAAAGCAGGCTGATCAGTCACGCCGACAGGATCGGTTTTGTAAAGGGAAGCAGTCTGGATGTGCTGAAGGATTTCCCCCAATTCCCGAATTGCTTCCCGGATAATACCCGGCGAATCGCCTTTGTTGGAACCAATGCCCAGAACAACTCGCCGGAGATCAGTATTAGATTCCTTCGTCATCCAGCGGTGCTTCAGATTCGTCAGATTCATCGGCGGTAGCCGCCATGTGCGTTGACGCATTCGGGCCGGTGAACATGATCTGCCGGAGTTTTTCTTCGACTTCTTTTGCCCGTTCCGGATTTTCCTCAAGATAGATTTTTACATTGTCTCGG
>BOBG01000164.1 GCA_026002265.1 Spirochaetia bacterium | reverse complement strand
TTTTGATTCACTGTACCGGGCTTTTCCGGGACGGAATCCGGAAAATTTTTATACATACTTAAAAAGATCGCTTGCCAATTGGAAGCGTTGGTTGTATATTAACACTCTGAAAATTGAGTTAAAATATTTTGGAGATTCATTGTGAAGCTAAAATACCGACTGACTCTTATTGTTACCGCAATTGTAGCGGTTGTAGTTACGGTAGTATCAGTGATCTTGTTTAACCGTGCGACATCGATTCAGCTTGACACGGCACTTGAAAGCCAGGAACGTCTTGCGGCGGAACAGGCGCGAAGCGTCCAGATAATTTACGAAAAATATTTGCAAACGTGTAGCACTCTGGCAAACATTTTCTCGAATTTCGAGACAATTGCTGCCGAAGAGCGGCGGGAACGTTTTGAGACAATACTTGAGGATGTACTCAACGCTGAACCCACTGTAGCGGGTATTTTTGCTGTGTGGAAACCTAATGTCCTAGACGGTTTGGATGCAGACTACGCCGGGCAGCCCGGTAGTACAGCCACAGGGCAGAGCGCGCCGTGGTTTAGCCGCGCCTCGGGACAGGTAGTCAAACAGACCTATAACAATATCTCTAACGCTACGATTCTCATCAACGGACCTAGTAGCCAGAAACCGCCGGTAAAAGATCCGGTTGCCGAGATTGTGGCAGGTAAAAACACCTATATAATTACCTTTGCGGTACAGATTATCGCTGCTAGAACAAACGAAGTTGTGGGGATACTGGGTATGAATGTGACTATAGATGAACTTCAGCCCATAGTACAAAATACCATAAGGTCCAATAGCGAAATCACGGCGATGACTGTCTACTCCAATGGCGGTTATATCATTGCCAGCTATGCCCCGGAGCAAATCGGCAAACTCCTTAAAGACGCACAATCAGGTCTTTACACTAAGGAAGATATTGACCTAGCTCAGAATGAGGTAATTAATGGAACGAAGCACCGTTTTTCCGAATATTCAGAGAGACTAAATCTCAATCTGGAAATGATTATATACCCCTTTACTATTGGGAATACCGGAAGCTCTTTTACTTTAATGCTGGGTACCTCCCGTGATGATATTATGTCAGATATTCGCCAGATAACTATTTTTACGATTATTATAGCTTTTGTTTCAATAGTTATCGCTGCGGTGGTTGTCTACTTCATTACCTTAAAAGTTACCCAACCTATTGTCGTTGTCGCTGATACTCTCAAGGAAATATCAGAAGGTGCAGGGGATTTAACAAAAACTGTATCCGTTCATTCTAACGATGAAATTGGGGATATGGCCCATTTTTTTAATCTAACGATTGAAAAGATCAAAGATCTTGTGGTTATAATCAAGAGACAAGCTATGATTCTCTCTGCTACCGGGTCAGATCTGGCTTCGCACATGACCGAAAGTGCTGCTGCAATCAATGAGATCACCGCTAATATTCAGGGCATTAAGGGGATGGTACTGAATCAATCTGCTTCGGTAACCGAGACCAATGCGACTATGGGGCAAATAACAAATAATATCGATAAACTCAATGTTCATGTTGAATATCAGAGCGACAGTGTCTCCCGATCATCATCGGCCATTGAAGAAATGCTTGCCAACATTGAATCTGTTACCAAAACGTTGATCAAAAATGCTGATAATGTACAGAAATTAGCAAATGCTTCAGAAGTAGGGCGTACCGGTTTACAGGAAGTTGACACGGATATCCGGGAAATTGCCCGTGAATCCGAGGGATTATTAGAAATTAACGAAGTAATGGAGAATATCGCCAGTCAGACGAATCTCCTTTCCATGAATGCAGCTATCGAAGCTGCTCATGCGGGCGAGGCTGGTAAGGGCTTTGCGGTCGTTGCTGACGAGATCCGGAAATTAGCTGAATCTTCCGGAGAGCAGTCCCAGACCATTTCTACGGTTTTAAAGAAAATTAAAAGCTCTATCGATAAAATTAGTGCATCTACGAATAATGTTTTGAATAAATTTGAAGCGATTGACAGCGGTGTTAAAACCGTATCGGATCAAGAGATGAGCATCCGGAATTCTATGGAAGAGCAGAGTGTGGGATCTAAGCAGATTCTCCAATCCATAGGACAGCTAAATGAAGCAACCACTATGGTTAAGAACAGCTCTGAGGAGATGCTTCAAGGCAGCCAACAAGTCATTAAAGAAGGTAAAAACCTAGAAAGTTCAACCCAGGAAATAACCAGCGGAATGAATGAAATGGCCAGCGGAGCTGAACAGATAAACGTGGCGATTTCGCATGTAAATACTATCAGCGGAGATAACAAGCAGAATATTGATGTACTGGTAAGAGAGGTTTCCAAATTCAAAGTAGAATAATACCGGTTTTATATTTGGCTATCTCACTTCAAATTTCACGCTTTCCTCCAGCCCATATCATTCGGAAAAGAGTAGAGAGCTTATTGTTTTTGAAAGCGAAGTATAGCTTCCAGCACTCCTCCCGCGATGGCAAGGGCTTTGTCAGAGACTGTAAAGCAATGAAAGCGTTCACAGCGGGGATCGATGTCGCCGCTTTTCATACCTTTTGTAACGCTAATGCCTGTAGGGAGAAGCCCACGGACTATACCGTCTAGTTCCGCCTGTATTGACTGCCCGGACACACTCCCCACGATGTCCCCTTTGCTTACACGGTCCCCGATGGCTGCCTTCCCCTCAAAAATGCCGTCTGCCGGGGCGCGGATGATCCGCTCGGTACTAAAGCCCCCAATGTCTCCAGGGACACCGGTATTCGGCAGCGCCCGCGGTTCTGAATCACTCGAAGTAATGACTCTGCCCAAGGTATGCCCCCGCTTTGTCTCGATAACCGCGCAGCAGTCAACCCCGGCCGTGAATCCGGGCCCGACACCGATAACCACCGGAGCGTCATGTATATGCGTGCTAAGGTTCTTTTTTGCGATGATGGCATCCACGAGAACAGCCGGACTCAGCTCGCTAACCATGTGAGCCTGCGGGTCTACTGCCACCGGAATGAAACCCTGTGTTAAAGCGGATGTGATTTCTGCCATGCTGTGGGCAAGAACAGCCTTCACATCTTCCACCACGGCTTCTCCTTCATTAATGGCCCGGCAAAAGGATACAGTCCGGCGCACCGCGGTGGGGGAAGCTATATCTGCCATTACCACATTGAAATGGGCATGGTACAGACGCAG
>BOBG01000163.1 GCA_026002265.1 Spirochaetia bacterium | reverse complement strand
TTAATCTCGCTGGAATTCCAGACCGTGAAATAGTACCGGTGAATTTTACGGATGAAAAAGGAGTCGTTGAAATTAAAGAAAAAATGTTCATTGCACAGACAAATGACGTGTACCTTAATCCGGAAGATTATTTAGGAAAAACAATTAAACTGGAAGGATTGTTTAAATCAGACACATATCTAGATGCTGATACTGCATACCATTTCGTTCTCCGGTATGGTCCTGGATGTTGTGGAACTGACGGCAATGCGGGTTTTGAAGTTGCATGGGATCAGGCTTATCCTCAAGAAGACGAGTGGGTGGAAGCAGTTGGACTGCTCAGTTCTTATGAAGAAGATGGCTATCCTTATTTGTACATTCAACTTTCATCTTTAAATGTACTAGAAAACCGGGGTGCAGAATTTGTAAGCCAATAAAATGAAAATGCGCCGGATCAAGCAGTGTTCGGGTTATAAAGAGCCGGCATCCAGTCCCAGAGAACCAATACCGGGTTACAAAGAGCCGGCATCCAGTCCCAGAGAGCCAATACCGGGTTATAAAGAGCCGGCGTCCAGTCCCAGAGAGCCAATGCCGGGTTATAAAGAGCCGGCATCCAGTCCCAGAGAGCCAATGCCGGGTTATAAAGAGCCGGCGTCCAGTCCCAGAGAACCAATGCCGGGTTATAAAGAGCCGATACCGATTCTTTAGGAGGTCTTGACCTCTTTTTTGATTATTTCTGTAACATTTTCTGATTCGGTTCCGGTGGATTTCCGCTTACCGCCGGGGAAATGAGTCCTTAACTCATTGTATACGGCTTTAGCCCCCGGTACATCCTGGGCCGCTGCGGTTTTTACCGAACTATAGAACAACAGGGCAGCTTGATATGCCTCGCTTCCGGCTGCCATTTCCGTGTCGTCAAGATTCTGATGCAGTTGCTGAACCGTATTAAGGAGCGTCCAAAGCCCATGGGCATCGTCAAAATCAGTATCAAAAGCGGTCATATCAAGGTAGGGCGGACATAAATTCGGGTTTTGTTTGGCAAAATTGTATGACTTTTCCACAAAACCAATAGTTTTTTCCCCCATTTTCGGCAATTTGTGTCGTTCAGAGGGGGTAAGGGCGAGTATATAGGGCGCGAGTAAGGTCTTGAGTTCATCCACCTTGGTCTGCGCCTGTGTCAAAACTTCGGTAGGTATTGCCTGAACGTGTTGATTATCTTTCATAGAGTCTCCTTAGGGTAAAAGATACTCTACTATACACAAAAATATAATTTTATTCAAGGAGTACGCTACGGAAGATTTCTCTTCATGCACATTTTTATATGTTGTTGCCAAGTTTTTTGCTCATTTTTCAAAAATTTTAATCCCACTTTCATTTAAGGTTCCGGTTGTATATGAAATTTAAAGAAAAAAAACCGGAGTTTCCCCCGGCTCTTTCTTGTCATCAACTGCATCGACTAGGGTTTTTTGTAATCCCAGCCACTTTAGCGGCGAAGTATATACAGACCTCTTAGACGAAGTACGAAACTGCCTCGAAGCCGCTCGCCACGGACGGCTGGGCAGGCATATTACTCAATCCTGAGTGTACCTTATGGTATAAGTACCGGTGTTAGTTGCAGATTGCCCCTCCACTTTGATATATACCATTCCGGTATAGCCGCTAATGCTTTTCGCTGAGTTACCATACCCATTAACCACCTTATCAATAGCATTAAGTACGGTACTTCCGTCTGACCGGTAGGCACTCACCTTTATAGCGGCTGTATAGTTTCCACTACCAATACTACTATAGCCGGTACCATGTTGGTCCCAGCTCAGAGTATACGTTTTATCGCTGGTCGCCTCGAATTTATACCAGTCAACCTCACCCTGTGGGCTGATTTCCGCACCGCCTGTCCATGCGCCATTAACCAACGCAATTGCAGTTTCTTTACTAGAGGTATTATTAGTTTCGTACTTGACTGCATAGGTGCCGGTGCTGGTGCCAGACTGACCCTCTACTTTAACATAGACTGTTCCGGTATAGTTGTTGATGATTTTTGCCGAGTTCCCATATCCACTGACTATCCTATCAATGGCATTAAGTACATTGCTTCCGTCTGACATGAGGGCACTTACCCTTATAGCACCATTATAGTTTCCGCTACCAATACTACCATAGCCGGTACCATGTTGATCCCAGCTCAAGATATATGTTTTATCGCTGGTCGCCTCGAATTTATACCAGTCAACATCGCCTTGCGGGTTGATTTCTCCACCACCTCTCCATGCGCCATTAACCAGCACGATTGCAGTTTCCGGGCTGTAGTTGCTACCTGTTTCGTACTTGACTGCATAGGTGCCGGTGCTGGTGCCAGACTGACCCTCTACTTTAACATAGACTGTTCCGGTATAGTTGTTGATGATTTTCGCCGAGTTACCATATCCACTGGATATCCTATTAATACCATTAAGTACATTGCTTCCATCTGACATGAGGGCACTTACCCTTATAGCACCATTATAGTTTCCGCTACCAATACTACCATAGCCGGTACCATGTTGATCCCAGCTCAAGATGTATGTTTTGTCGCTGGTTGCCTCGAATTTATACCAGTCAATGTCACCTTGCGGGCTGATTTCCCCACCACTTCTCCATGCGCCATCAACCAACGTTGTCGCAGTTCCCAGACTGTCACCGCCGACTATGTTAACGGGTCTGGAGACACTGGAGGGAGTGGGAGTACTAGCAGGTCTAGTGGGAGTAGTATTTCCGGTCTCTGGATTGCTATCGCCGGTAGTTCTGGTAGTACTGCCGGTACTAGGGGTGAAAATAGCCCCTAACAGAGCCGAGCATCCGGTAAGAACAAATACTGTTGCCAGAACTATACTAAATATTCCAGCTAATAACACTTCATTTCGCGATTTTGTAGTTTTCATAACTACCTCCAAAATAATTGTCTTTAGGAATCATGAGTTGTGTCTTTACACTATTTTTCAAAACAGCATAAAGCCAATGGCGTATAACGTTCCGCGTGTTTACGACGTTTTGCGGCTGCGAATGAACGCTTTGCGTAACAAAGGTTAGCAACCGCAAAATGTGGGCAAACCCCTTTAGTATAAACACGCTGTTATGCGATGCGGCGTTTTTTCATACAAGCAGAAAATTCGCCGCTTTTTCTTTTATTATTCAATGCCTACAAGAACATTTGGACTATTTAAAATGAAGCCTCCAGCAGCTCCACCACCGCCTCCTGATGCATACATTCCTCCGG
>BOBG01000162.1 GCA_026002265.1 Spirochaetia bacterium | reverse complement strand
ATTTATTCATTTAAGAATTAATAATGACGGACTCTACTTTACAAAATATTTATCATATAAAGAAAATTATTATTCTTATGATAATATCGGATCTATATCGGTTTATATTGAAGTTGAGAATAGAAAAGGGATTTCAATAAATCCAAAGGCGATAATAAAATTTGGAGAAAATGAGCAGAATATATGGGAATGGTATGATAATCCTGAAAAAATAATAAATGCTATTAATTTATTGAGAAAAAATGGTGTCGCATTAAATTTATCAAACAAATTTAATGAAGATATTATATACGCCTTAAATAATAATTGCACACAAAAGAAAAGAGAAAATATATTAAGAGTATTTACAGAAGCCGGATTTGCCGCAGCACAACCGGCTTTTTTATCACATGATTAATACGTTGGCGGGTTATTTGCCGAAGTGTCAAATTGATCCGTGTAGGCTTGTGCCGCAGCTTTTGCATCAGTATCCGCAGCAGAAGGGTCAGACGACCATGTTGCGCCGGAAGGCGAGCTCGTGTTTCCGGAATAATTGTTGTCCCAATAAGCAGTTCCATCCGTTAAACTGCTGTGTCCGGATGCAGTGTAGCCGGGAACGCCGGTTACCGGAACATCCAAAATCGTGCCGGGCACATCTGAAAGCAAATACCGGCGCCCCTGACCATAGGAACTATCTGTCCGGAAAGGCGGAAAATCGAGAGACGCTGAATTGTACTCTTCCCGCGCAGAAAGTGTGCCGGTCCGGTTTGCGTCAATGGCATCGTTGTCGGTGCGTATCTGTCCGTCAACACTCATAACCATGATCCGGTTCGGGCGTCCTTCCGGCACATTAAACCGGGCGATTTTATAACCTTCGGATTTTAATGCTTTTGCAGTGGCAATTGCATACGCTACATAGCTCGGATCGACATAATAGGAGTTATGTCCGGTATAAATTTTGTCAAACCGGTAGCCATAACGGTTCCGGAAATCGCTGAATTCATCAATGGTAAATTGAATCGTGGGGCCGTTGTTGACCCAGATTCCGCCGGTTGTCGTTTGTGTACCGAGCGCATCACCGGAAAATACGATCCGGTCCTCCACGTCAAGGAGCATTTCTCCGCCGGCTGTGTGAACCCGCATCCGGATTACTTCAAAATGTTTCCCAGCCGCATAAAAAATATCGCCTTCAGATACAAATTTAACCCGTTCAGTGTTTAGCTTGTTTGATAAATTCGTGAGCGCTGTCCTATCATTAAGCGAAATACCGCCGGCCGCGGCAATATGCCCTAGGGCTGATGTTTCGCTCACATTTCCGGTTGCCGGGAGAATCAGATTCTCATACTTCGGCCAGTAAAGTGTCATTTTTGGAAATAACTGCGGAGTAAAAAACCGGAGCTGCCCATAATGATCGCCGTGGGCATGGGTAATAAAGATTTTCAGGGAACGGTTGCCGATTTTTCCTTTTACATATTCAGCAAAACCGGTGTAATTCGGCGCACCGTTTGAAGCATCAATGAGGAAAGCTTCGCCGGTAGTATCATCACCACTGATAAAGAGATACATACTATCAATGTTATGATCCCGAATCAGGTAAAAACCTTCGAGCTGTTTAAAAGTAATAAAGTAATTAGTATAGCCATTTTTCGCGGCATCATAATCAAAATCCTGCCGGCTTAATTCAGTAAAATGCACTGGACCCACGCCGTTATCAATCGGAATATCAATTAAATTCGCCATATCGCTTCTTGTCGGATCCCGGAACCGGTACCCAATGCGGCCGCGCATATTAGGATAAGCTTCGCCTATTAGTTCGGTTTGGGGCAGTTGTACCAGTTTTTCTGCTAATTCTTTTTGGCGTTTATAGAACTCAACTGTTAAAATGTCATTTTTAGCAAAAGCATGCTCCCAGCGCTGCCAGTCATGCCCCAGCATTAAAACAGCTTTATCAGACCAATCCTTGATCGGGTGCAGTGCGGGACTGTTGAGAAAACGATCAACTTCCCGGATAAATTGCGGTACAATATGCGGATTAAAAAGCCATACGTGAGCAGAACCTATAGCATCACCGGTTGCCACAAGTTCATGCTCAGCATCGAAATAACCCATTGAACCGGTTGTGTGCGCGCTAATTTCCTGCGCGGTGAAAGCAAAATTACCAAGGTTTATTATATCTCCTTCCTTGATAAGGGTATAAAGTGGATTATTGGAAATGGTACTGCTCGCATCGTGAACCGGATAATAAATATGCTGTGCCGGAATGCCGTAGCGCGATTCGGTAAATGCCGGAATCTGTCCGGTATGATCGCCATGATTATGCGTAATTGCTACATCATAAGGCTTTCCTTTGATCAAATAATCGGTAATTTTCCGCAAATTGGCACGCTCTTCCGGACGGGCATTGCTTGCATCAATGATTAAAGCTCGCGTATTTCCCACAATTACGTGAATACTGGAAGGATTCCAGACATCAGTTTCACCGGGCCGGGCCAAAGTCCCGTCATGAATATGGTACACTTCATAATTGGGTGAACGTTTTTCCACCGAGTATACGCCGACTTCCGCATATCCCGTTTTTTCAAGATTTTCCAGCCGCACATTTTCATTTCCGGCTTGAATTCCACGCGCCCAAGTTACCAGAGGCAGCATCAATAGGACAAGACCAACAGTACACTGTCGCTTCATACGATCTCCTAAAAAATTGATAATGATTTGATATTAACGAGATCATCCATTAAATTCAAGATAATTCCGGTTTTTATCGGATCTCTCTTGTTTTATTTTCCGGAAACCTGCACACTGAATCTACTCTATGACCAAAAATCTTACGGTGGGAAATCCTGCTCTTTTAATTCTTTCGTTTGCGCTTCCTCTTTTCGTGGGGAACCTCTTTCAGCAATTTTATGGGATGGCAGACACACTTATCGTGGGCCGCACCATCGGAGTTGCCGCGCTCGCAGCAGTTGGTTGTACCGGAAGTATCAACTTCCTCATACTCGGATTTATCGGCGGTTTTACCCAAGGCTGCTCAATCATCACCTCTCAACGGTTCGGGGCCGGCGATGAGGAGGGTGTACGCCGGAGCTTTGCTGTTACCATCATTCTTTGTTCGACTTTAACCGTGTTATTGACCATTGTTGGTGTGACTACAGCCCGGCAGCTTTTGCGCTTGCTCCAAACTCCTGATGAAATTCTTGACGCAGCATCTTCTTATATTAGTGTTATTTATTCCGGAATTTTTTCAATGGTGCTGTTTAATCC
>BOBG01000161.1 GCA_026002265.1 Spirochaetia bacterium | reverse complement strand
TTGACCGGTATAGGAATATTCAAAGGAAGATAGATTTTCTGCGGGTATTTCGGCAAGCCGAATTCTATAGCGTTCCTGATCCGAATCCCATTCAGGAAGAATTTTTACAATTTCTTCTTTAAGATCTATCGGACTATCGAGTTCTGTTTTGTCGGCAATTTTATTGCCTCCAATGCTCCCAGTAAAAATATAAACGGAAGATTCTAAATCTTTCCATTTCCATTCAACAAAAATTGGCTGGCTATTTTGAGGCGGCGCGCTGCATTTTATAGCTTCTATTATCCTAAAAGGAAATAATTCGCTTTGTCCGACCGGTAGACAATAATGTCCATCATTTTCAAATAAAATGGCAAACGGCGTTATAGTTCCATTTTGCCTTTGCGGTTGAAGTCTTTTGAAATAAAATATTCTATTACCGAAAAGCGGATCGTTTTGGGTAAACCAGATTTGATACTTCCCCTCTTCCCACGCCTTTACCATACCCGTTTCTTTTACGCGGCTGCCGTATTGCGTAAGCCGGTGCTGTTCATCGTAAATGCCAATGCTTTTCAGGTAATCCTTCACCCGCCTCTCATTGTCAAAGTGGTTCCCATCAAGATATTTCTTAATATCATCGCGCTTAACCTTCCGTTCCAGTTTGAGATAAACCTCTGCGTTTTGCAGATTTATATAACGGTTCAAGGTAACGTTCATTTATATCCTCTCAATTTTAGGTGTAGCTTTTGCTAATTCCTTCAAATCTTCCGATTCCGCTTGATTGGAGAAATAACCATAGTTCCCAAATATGACCAACTGAAATTTCGCCCGTGTAATAGCCACATTCAAACGGTTTGGATTGTCCATAAACCCGACCCGTTTTGTCTGAACCATAGATAGAAACACCACATCCGCCTCGTGTCCCTGAAATTTATCTACCGTATGGAGTTTGATATTGACCGGGTGTTTCCCGTCTTTAATATCAAAATTAGAAACGCCGTTTTCTTTATGACAAAAGGCTTGTAATTTTTCACGAATTCTTGATTCCTGCCCTCGATAAAAGCTAAGACACGCGACCGTCCATTCTTTGCCTTCCGGCTGCGGGTTTCCTTTCGCGTACTGCACAAGCTTTTTAAGATGTTCCATCAAAACATCAACTTCCTTTTCATTATAATTTCGCCTTGTTTCTCCGTCAACATTAACCCATACAGTACGGTTCTGATAACAGGCATATCCCCATTGTCTTGCATCTGCAATAGGAGGAGTTGCGAGATCCAGTAAAGCATTATTTTTATAAAACCGATCCCGCGGGAAACGCGAAATTTCAGGATGCATCCGATGCTGATAAACAAGCGTAGCCTTTCGTTTTGCGAGATCATCACCCTTAAAACCTTCAGAAATCGTTGTTTCCGTCTTAATTTTGCGGGAACCCTTGATACCCTGTACCAGAGATTCAAGAATAGAGGGAAACGCCATCACTGCGATACCATTAACCGCATCCTCTACCTTTTGCCTGTCAAGGGATTTCGGAATGAGTTCTTCAATGCCTTTGGTATACCAATCTTTGGTTTTACTTTTTTCTATGAGCCGCAGTTGATGTTCTCGATCAATACGCCACGCAACTTCCTCCGCCCAATTTTTTTCAGCAAAGTAATTGTTGAGATGATCAACGATTTCAAAACTGTCATTAAATTCTTTACCTTTTTCTTTATAGGAAAAAGTACGCCGCCTTGGATATGCGTTATGTCTAAAAGCGTGTTCTGTTCCGCTCCAATCTTTGGAAAGCAAAACAGCGTGGGTTTCAGGAATGAGGGGTAACACATTCTTCAATACATTTTTATCAATAATTATTATATCCGCGGCAGATAATTCCAGAAAATTTGTTTCTTCTGGTTTGCTAAACAAGATATTTAGAACATCGGTCTGCAATACCGTATTCACAATGAAAAGAAATATTTTATTTTTAAAGTCATCTATTCTGCCGCAACCCAGTTCTAAAATTATAGCCTGAATAATTTCTGCTGAAACAGGCAAAACGAACCTATTGTTGTCATACAGGCTTTGTTTCAGTTTTTGCAGATAAAACACTGCATACTGCAAATCATTGGACAGCAGCTTCCCGTCTACCATTAATTGTTCAAGATTGGAAACAATGTTTTCCCTTTCGGTAAAAGGAGAAAGCTGCATCACATCGCCCGCGAGGATCCATTTCTTTGCATAAAGCGCAGGCACAAGAAATTCCTGAAAAGTAGTTTTACTGCTTTCGTCGATGATCAGATAATCGAATTCAGGAACAATCGGCTCTATCCATGAATTTCTTATCTTTTTACCGTTATTGACATAATCAGAGTTATTTCGTTTCTTAAATTGCGGATGCTGCAATATTCCCATCGTTGTACCGCATACAAGGTTTGCCGCATCAAGCAATAAAGCTTCGGAAATCGAAGCTCTCTCTTGCAGATTGTTTATCTGGAATTCCCGTATGTCTTCATTGATTCGTTTTTCATCGCCAATCCGAACAGGCAAAATATGAAATTTTTCCAACAACGATTTGTTTTCCCGCTTTTCTTTAAGCCGCTCCAGAATGTTGTCTATTGCGACGTGGGTTGAACCGCAGAGCAATACCCGTTTCCCCTGTTTTGCCAACTGACAGATAAGCTCCAGAATAACCGTTGTTTTCCCTGAACCGGGCGGCCCTTCAAGAATCGCAAAATCAGGAGTATTCAAAGATTTGCTGACAAAATCCCGCTGTTCTTTACACCCGCTCCGCGTTTCATCGGTAATAACATACCATTCATCAACCGTTTGATCAGTTGGAGCATCCCATTTTACATTTTTATCATTCCGGTTTTCAAAAAGACGAATCAAGCGCGAGTGTTCCCCAACAGGCATATTTTTTAGGGTAGAGACAGCCTCCAACTGCTTTTTAAGCTGATAGGTATTTGCTCTTACTTTGAGTATTGCGCCGTCCGGCGGAAAACAAAAATCCCAATAGCCACGCTCGTTTTTCTTTTTTAAGATCAGCGTATTTTCAGATTCTCGTCCATCGGCAATTTGATAATCGGTTTTTTGATTGTCGCTTACAGAGACATCATCGTCAAAAAAATATCTCAGCGGAGAAAGGGTTTGAATATCGTCCTCATTATCCCTGTCATCAATCTCAAGAAGTTGAATCCTGTACGATTCTTTATTGTTTTTTTGCGGTTTCTTAATTTCAAATTTTATTTTGTTTGATGTTATCACTGTCTTACCGTAATCTTCCTGCT
>BOBG01000160.1 GCA_026002265.1 Spirochaetia bacterium | reverse complement strand
GGCTGCATTCATCTATGGAAGATGCAGACAGATAAGGTTCCATTCAAGGAATCTGATATAACTATATTAAATCAATACGCTGCCAGTTTAGTTAGTACTATGCAATCTGAGGGGTATTTTGTTGCTGGATATATAAATAAAAAGCTTATTAAATGTCAAGTAATTGACATGAGTGTTTCCGGTTTTCGGATTGCATATCCGGATTCATCATTTTCTTCGACATTAAAGTTAAATGGAGAAATTACGGTTGAAATCACCTGTGCGAAACGGAGTATCAGTGTCCAAGCCAAAATCGTCCGGCAATACCGTACCAATGTGGCTGCTTTTGTCGGGTGCCGATTTTTGAATCTCAAGACGGAAGATCTCCGGTTTCTCTTTGAATTTCTGTATGGTAAACAATTTACCAATTCAGATGATGATTACCTATCCGGATCGGTGTAAACAAAAGCAGCATTCTTTGTTGTATGCTAAAGGTTAATTATGGTGAAATTTCCTGATAACAAAATCAGTTTTATCGCACTGTGTGCTAGTATTCTGATCATTATCAGCTCTACATTTATTCTGTATAATCTCGATCATGATTGTTCCGGAGAAGATTGCCCGATATGTCTCTGCATAGAATTTTCCGGAATAGGTTTTATATCTTTTACATTTTTAATCTATCATAGATTTTTAATCATTCGCATGGTTCAAAAACCGGTACAAAAAGGCGCTTTTATTTTATTTGCTTTAAAAGTACGACTCAATACTTGAGCATAAGTCTCTGCAATATTTTTAATCTTATTTCAGGAGGGCTTATGTTTATGAAATTTTTGTGGCTTTTTTTGTCTATAGTTACGGTTTTTACGGGATGTATTCCTAAAAAAACCGGTGAAAAACCGGATTCTGTGATTAGTGTCACTGCAACGATTTTCCCTCTTTTTGATTTTACCCGGGAAATTGCCGGTGACCGGATTCATTTAAATTTATTATTAATGCCGGCCGCTGAGAGTCATTCTTATGAACCGACTCCAAAAGATATTATCACCGTACAAAAGAGTGATATTTTTATATATATCGGCGGAGAATCTGATTCATGGGTTGACCGGATCTTAGATTCTATGAATACTCATTCCATGAAAATAATCCGGTTAATGGATTGTGTACAAACAGTTGAGGAAGAAATTGTCGAGGGAATGGAGGCAGAAACAGAGGAAGAACCGGCTTATGACGAACATATTTGGACTTCGCCGAAAAATACTGCATTAATTATTCAGGAAATAACCGAAACACTTTGCGAAACAGATCCGGAAAATGCTGCCTTTTACCAGCACAATGCGGCAGAATATCTAATGAAATTAGATGCATTAGATTCATCGTTTCAAACTATTGTTGACAATGCAAAGCGTAAAACAATTGTTTTTGGGGACCGGTTTCCGCTCCGTTATTTTGCCGATACTTACGGACTTTCGTATTTTGCCGCATTTCCCGGCTGTTCAACTGAAACGGAACCGAGTGCGGCAACAGTCGCTTTTTTAATCAATAAAGTAAAAGCGGAAGAGATTCCGGTTATTTTTCATATTGAACTTTCTAATGAAAAAATGGCCGATACCATTGCCGAAGCTACCGGTGCAAAAAAACTCTTGTTTCATGTCTGTCACAATATTACAAAAAAAGATTTTGAAAATGGACAAACGTATATGAAATTAATGCAAAATAATGTTACTAATCTCCGGGAGGCATTATATTAAACCGCTTATCAGCCTGATTAATGCCGGATTCGGCTACGCCGGAATCGCAGTTACCGGTGCATTAAATTGTAATATTTACCCGGGCGATTATCTGTGTATCGTGGGTGAAAATGGATCCGGAAAAAGCACATTACTCAAAGGATTATTAGGATTAATTGCTCCGCTTTCAGGAAATATTACTAAAGATTCCGGATTATCTGGTATAGGCTATCTTCCGCAACTGCCGCCGGAACGAAATGATTTTCCGGCTGGAGTTTTTGAAATTGTTCTCTCCGGAACATTACAAAGCCGGGGGTTTTTTCCTTTTTACCGGCCCGCAGATAAACAAAAAGCAGAAGAAGTTTTGGTGTCGCTTGGAATTATGAATCTCCGGAATTGTTGTTACCGGGAATTATCCGGAGGACAGCAGCGCCGCGTTCTCCTTGCCCGGGCATTATGTGCCTCCCAGAATATTCTTATATTAGATGAGCCGGCAGCGGGACTCGATCCATTGGTAACTGCTGATCTTTATGCAACGATTGAAACGATCAATAAAAAATCCGGTATAACTATTGTTATGGTTTCTCATGATATAGAGCGTGCGGTGCATTATGCGAACCAGATTTTGCATCTTCACCATAAAAATTATTTTTTCGGAACCACTGAAGAATATCTCCGTTCAGATTTTGCACAGAAATTTTTAATAAAAGGAGAAGATTCATGTTTAACATTTTAGCAGAAATGTTTTCGTACACATTTCTTGTGCGGGCAATTACAGTCGGTGTATTAGTTTCACTCTGCGCTGCATTATTGGGAGTGAGTTTAGTATTAAAACGTTTTTCTATGATCGGTGATGGACTTTCCCATGTCGGCTTCGGTACACTCGCCGCAGCTACTGCTTTAAATGTAGCTCCATTAACCATTTCTATTCCAGTCGTGATCATCGCTGCATTTCTTCTGCTCCGTATTAGTGAAAATAGTAAAATAAAAGGAGATGCAGCTATCGCATTAATTTCTTCAAGTGCGCTTGCGATTGGAGTCGTAATAATTTCTATGACAACCGGTATGAATACCGATGTTTGTAATTATTTATTTGGAAGTATTTTAGCGATGAGTAAAAGTGACGTTTATTTAAGTATTGCACTGTCAATCGCAGTACTGGTTTTATTTTTATTATTTTATAATAAACTGTTCGCCATCACATTTGATGAGACATTTGCCCGTGCAACTGGCGTACCGGTCAGGAGATATACGATGCTTATTGCTTTTTTAACCGCAGTGACAATTGTTCTGGGAATGAGGATGATGGGAGCGATGCTTATTTCAAGCTTAATTATTTTCCCGGCTCTCTCTTCGATGCGTGTGTGTAAAACATTCCGAAGCGTGACTATTTGTGCAGCAATTATTTCCCTTTTTTGTTTCTTTTCCGGAATAATTATTTCATATATCTATGCAACACCAACCGGTGCAAGTGTTGTTATCATGAATCTTATTATTTTTCTCCTTTTTTGGGTACTACAAAATATGCAATCAAAAATACATCTTGCTAAAAAAGCTAGTTTTGCGCTTTTAGCGTGTGCGATCATTTTTTCCGGATGTAATAATGCAAAACCCGGACCAGCGCAAAAGAATCAGGCCGGTACTCAGGCAG
>BOBG01000159.1 GCA_026002265.1 Spirochaetia bacterium | reverse complement strand
ATGATGAACGAAAGTGCAAGCGTCGCAGTGGTTTCTGCCCGCCCGTGCCCCCACGGATGCCCCCTATCCGACGGCCGCACGATAATCGCACTGATAATGAGCGTCACTATGGAAATAATCACGTCGGTTGACGTATCAATGCCGTCACCCGTAACCGCAAGGCTTCCCGCGCGGATTCCGGCAATCAGCTTGATGAGTGCGAGCAGCAGGTTACCGAAAAGCGAAATCCAACCGGCAACCGCGATTGTCTTACTTTGAGCGTCCGTAGTCATGCTCACCATAATACCACAAATCTGATGATAAGGCGAGTGAATACAGACATCGGTTGTTCCAATTCACAGTCGTAACACAAAAAATGAAGAATCAACCCACTACCTGAGCGTCAATTTTTCCCATCATGGGCGGAAAAGTGCGCTGCGACCATGGTTCTGTATATTGCCTGAGTCTTGTAAAAATAAGCTACCGTTTTTTGGCCTTTTTGTGGTATAATTTATCTATATCGTTTGTCATGGAAAAACAGCCTAAAACCATCTCTGCACAAGTTGTAGTCCGCAAACGTGTAGCAAATTATGGCGAGATTTACGCTTCCGAGTGTGAATATTGCGCCGAAGCATTACGTACAAAATCGTCTCGAATAATCGAGACAAGCCCTAGCCTTTAGGCTTGGATAGTTGACAAGGGTTTAATATGAAAACAGAAAACCATTCTATCAATGACGTTCTAACTAAAAACGCAACATCGTTTTTCATTCCGCCTTTTCAACGGGCTTATGCGTGGGGTAAACCGGAAATTGAACGGTATTACAGTGATGTTATCACTATAATAAAATCTGAATTAAACCAAAAAGAACATGATAAACAAGAACACTTTTTTGGTACTATAGTAATCAAAGAAGAGTCACAGGGATTTGCTAATAGATCTGTGGTTGTGGATGGCCAGCAACGACTTACAACAACTTTGTTGTTTTTAATCGCTCTGCGCGATATAGAAAATGATAAAAATCGTAAACAAACAATTACAGACCTTTACTTGAAAAATAACACCTCCGACTTTGATGATAAAATTAAACTAAAACAAGTTACAAGAGATTGGGATGCGTATAAAGCCTTGGTGAATGAACAAGAACCATGTGTTGGAATAATTAAAACCGCTTATCAGATATTTACAAAGCTGATTAATGATACAAAAAGAAAAGATCAAGATATTACGTTTGAATATTACATTTTAGCAATTAAAAGAATGAATGTTGCGGTGATTTTTTTGGATGAAAGACAACATAAAGGCGAAGATCCCCAAATTATTTTTGAAACGCTTAATTCGCTTGGTAAGGCATTGACATTGGCAGATTTAGTGAGAAACTTTATTTTGCTGTCGCTGGATAGCAAAAAACAATCAGTTTTGTATGAAACAAAATGGCAACCAAAAATAGAATCAGAACTGGGCGATGACACCTCAAAGTTTTATCGTGATTATTTGCAGTACAAAACTAATAAATCAATAAAAGTTGTTAGTGATGAAAGTGCGGACAGTAACACTAAAGAAGTGTATCACATATTCAAAGAATTCGTAAAGGAAGTTTTTAATGACAATCGCGAAAACTTTATAAATGATGTAATTCGCTTTGTTCCCTGGTATAAATGGATTGTTACGGAAATTGTAACCGATACAATATCTTCTGTGGAGGCAAAAGATAAAGAAATAAAGGAGTTGTTGCGAAATATTTTTCACGATATTGAAGCAGATGCATTTAAGCCTTTTGTTCTGGGTTTGTTTGAGTATAATCAGAGTGGTGTTAACGGGAATAAATTAAGCGATGATAAGTTGATAGAAATATTAAAAACAATTCGTACATATCTTATTCGCAGGCGTATTCTTAGATTAACACAAGGCGAAAACAAAGGCATTGTTGCATTGAGTAAGAGAATAGCAGATTTGACTAATTCGACAGTCTCAATGATAGAGCTGTTGTCGAATATGCCTTATAATTTGAGAACGCCTAATAACAACGAGGTGTCCGAGCAGCTAAAAACAATCAATTTCTACGACGGTGTGAAAAAATATTCAAAATTTATATTAGGAAAAATTGAAGAAAATAACACCAAGGTGGCCGTGAATTTTCGAAACCCAAAGATTACTATTGAACATATAATGCCTCAATCACTTTCTAAAACTTGGGAAAACGAATTGGGATATTCATTTGAAGAAGTTCATAAAAAATATCTACACAATATAGGCAATTTAATTTTAACTGAATTTAATAGCGAAATTGGGAATAAACCTTTTGTATACAAGAAAAATAAACTGAATACATCCTCGCTTTTTTTTCGTTTAGATGTAACAAATCGTAATTCATGGAATGAAACATCTATTATTGGCCACCAGAAAAATATGATTTCTTGGTTTTTAGAAACATTTCCGTTGCCTGATAATTATAAAACTGCAGATAATTGGAATACAAAAAGCATAGAAAAAGTTAATTTCTTACCTTTTGACGATGAAGCAGGCGAAATAGCCGAAGGAAATAAACCTTCAAAACTCATAATTGATTCAAAAGAAATTGTAGTAAAAACTTGGCAAGATGTTTTTATAGAGTTTCTTAAATGGATAAAGGGCAGTACTGATTACGACTTTGATACTATTCGTATTAATCAAGACAAACTGTTTGGAAAAACTGATAGAATAATAAAATGGAAAAATTTAAAATCTATTGTTGATGATAACATTGGAAACACAAAAAGAAAATACAAAACATTTGATGGCAAGTATTGGGATGACAAAGGCACTATTTTAACAGATGATTTGGAATTTGTTCATATTAACGCCTCGGCAAAAACGATTATGAATAGAATTGCAAGTATTATAAATCAATATGGAATGTCAGAAGATTTTATAGAGATAGTTTTGAAATAAATTTCGATGGAAGTGGAGGAAGCAAAATGACACTGAATAAATTGGCTTACAAAAACTATTTTGAGAAAGCATGGAAACTCAAACCTGTTGAGCTTGATAAAATCAATCTACTTGTTGCAAAAAATGCTACTGGTAAGACAAGATCAATCAATACTATTTAAAAAATATTGACAATATCATAAAAAAGGATAAAATACCTCTATGAAACGAATAATATTTAGTATTTTTGGGGTTTTTATTGTGGCAAATATTTTTGCCCATACCGGTGGAAATGTTGAATATACTTGCCCTTTATGTGACACAAAATTTGAGTCCTATACTCAATTTTCTTATACAATTTTTGGACAAAACCTTGATCTTCGTCGTTATGGTGCGGCAATTATACCATCACCGATACCAAAATGCACAAATTGCAGTTTTGTATTTTCTAATAACTTTTTTACAGAAAAAGAAATTGTAAAGCTGAAAACTGAATTAAGAATAAATAATATATTCGAAAAAGAGCCCGATATGCCTAATTA
>BOBG01000158.1 GCA_026002265.1 Spirochaetia bacterium | reverse complement strand
ACATTAAATATGATAAAAATCAATAAAATAACTATTAATATTATTATACCGATGATAAAGATTGGAGTTTCACTCAACATAGATAAACTGACCGGCATTGATGCTAGTATATACCAATTTAATTCTTCCATCCGGATAAGGGCATATTCAATATTATTATTCCGGAAAATTATGGAGATTTTTCCCGGCATCGATTTTATTTCTGTAGCTAAAATATTCGCATTATCCGGATTCTGAGCCGTGATGAGTTTTTTATCTGTGATCAGACTGTGATCTTTTGCACCAGTTATTTCCATATTATCATTAAAGATAAATAAATCGATCCGAGTATCCACTCCTTCGTAGATAGAATCCACAAAATCTCCAAGTACAATTCCGGTGCCGACCATGCCAATAGAATTCCGGTTTTCAAAAACCGGAGCATTAACCCACAGCATGATTTTTTTCAAATTATCGTTATAATTAATATTAAAATTATACTGATCAGTTCTGTATAAGGTCATATTGTACCAGTAATCATCCGGATTTGCCGGATCAATAGTATACGAATATGCATCATCAGAATGAAATCTTTTATCAATATCACTCACCCAAAATACTGAATTACTTTTAAATGCTTTACGGTACGAGGCTATTTCCATAAAAGCTATTTCCTGTATATCCTCGTCATCCGGCGCTAAAAAATGTTGTTTAATGACCGGAGAATCCGCCATCTTCAGGGCAAGGCTTATTTCTCTGGCCACAGATGATTCCAGCTTTAATTTTCTCTCTTCCACGACTCGAATTATCTGCTGATCCACTGTATCGCTCACCATGCTACGGGCACTTACTAAGAGTAGAATTAACGTACCGGCAAAAATTGCTGTAAAAAAAGCAATGGAAAACACCAGTACTTGACTTGATAATGACTTCATTTGTACCTCTTATAATAGAATATCACAACAAAGCCATTCGGTCGAATCTTTGTTTTTGAGAAAATTTTGTCTCCAGAATCTAACTAATGGTGAGTATTGATTTTAAATGATAGATTTCGCCAGATTTCTCGCATCATGATCAGTTTTCCACACCGATTCCCATTTTAATTCACCGGTCCAACCGTGCATAAGGACTTGTTCGGTGATACGGGCAATATCCATAAAATGAATGCTGCCGGACAAAAAAGCTTCCGCAGCAATTTCATTAGCTGCATTGTAGGCAATAGGATAGAGGGGACCAGTCTTGTGGGCTTGGTAGGCGAGCGGCAGCATGGGAAAGCGCTCCGGATCCGGCGATTCAAAATGAAGCGTTAGATCATCAAAATGCAAGGTTTCAATACACAGTTTGGGAGCGGAATCCGGATAGTAGAGAGCAAACTGAATCGGCAGCCGCATATCCGGCTGAGACAACTGTGCGTACACGGACCCGTCATGCAGGCGAATCATCGAATGTACAATACTTTGCGGATGAATCACGACTTTTATTTTTTCAACCGGCAGGTCAAAAAGCCGGGCAGCTTCGATAACTTCCAAACCTTTATTTGCCATCGTTGCAGAATCGAGGCTAATTTTTGCACCCATATTCCATGTCGGGTGATGGAGCGCCTCCTCCGGACCCACACACGCCAAAGTCTCCTTTGACAAGGTACGGAAAGGCCCGCCGGACGCAGTCAGCAAAATCTCGTCAATTTCCCCGGATCTTTCTAACAACCGGAAAATGGCCGAATGTTCAGAATCAACCGGAATAATCTTCGCGCCGGTGCGCGCTGCACACTCGCGGAGTAATGGACCGGCCATGACAATACTTTCTTTATTTGCAAGCGCGAGATCTATTCCATTTTCAAGAGTTACGCGAGAAGGCTCCAAACCGGCCGACCCCGCAATGCCATTTATCACAATATCGGCACCGGATTCAATAATTGCCTCAGGAATATTTGAAACCGCGATCCGGGCATGGGGAAATTCTTTAGCGATTTTTTCCAGTAATTCCCGGTTCCTATGTGCCGTGAGCAAAACGACTTCAAAAGAATCCGGATCCGACCGGATCACATCGAGAGTACTCTTCCCAATGGATCCGGTCGCTCCGAGCAGTGCGACTTTCAAAAAAAACTCCAATTAAAAATTCATCATTTACCGGAAATAAATTAACCCTTAAAAAGGCCGCTTACCTCCGCCCGGGTACTTTTCCGGAAAAATTGACTCCCACCAATACCGGGCAAAATTTCACCTCGCATTTCTAGCATATCTTCCGGAAATTTTTTCCCGTCAGCAGCATGGAACGTGATTTTACATTGGTAAATAGATCCATTTCTGGGATCGATAACGTGTCCATTGGTCCATATTCCGGGTTTTTCATTAACTAAACCGAAAATCCACGGTGTACCGGCAATATTCATAGTATTTACCGCGCCATCAATCGGAAAATCCCGGTAACTTTTCCGGCATTTAATTGCAATAGCATCCGGTCTAACTGTTGGAGACGAAAGCATTTTACCGAATAATTTTTCTCCAGATATATAGAATTCCCAGCCTCCATCTATCTCCCCGGTTTTACGATCAAGACTCAGCCAAAAACCCTCAGCCAGATCAAGTGCAATACACGCTCCTACACTTACAAATAACATAAAGAAATAAAAAGATCTTTTCATGAAAACCCCCTTAATTCCAATTCCAGCTAAAATGAATAGGTTAATCCGGCTTTTATAAAACTATTTTTATGGTACTGCCCCAATTCACCGGCTTTATCTCCACCAAAAATGCCTCCGATTAATTCAAGCGAAATATCTCCTTTTGTCCAAACGATTCCGGGCATAATTAAAAAATCTTTATCTTCGATTCCCCATATTCCGGTTATGTTTGTTTCCAATGTATCGCGCAAAAAATTTTTGGAAACATTAAAAGTAAGCCGGGTCGAAGTCATTTTAGTTCCGGCTTCGGTGTCAAACACCGGATTACCATCAATTTTATTATGAAAAAGCCGAATACTTTCAGTTGCCTGTACATTGACCGTTATTCCCAGTGGAAGTCCGTGATCAAAACCGAGGGACCATGCGATAGATGGATTATAAACAGTACCGTCATCTCCAGAAAAATCATTGGTAAAATTACCGGCAACTTCAGCTCTAATATTAAACCCGGCAATAATTTGCGCGTAATCAATACCAATTTGATGAAACCGGTTATAAGCGATATGAGGTGTGATTTCACCAATCACCGGTGATAATGGATTAGTCCAATCAATATTTGCCCAGAAATCAGTAACACCGGATAAGACTACAGTGGGGCGAGGAAGCAAACCGTAATAATATTGAGCACCCACATCAGCGGTACCTATTGTTGTAGTAAAGCGAATACCGGCTTGTGCGTAATTAATACTACTGGTTTCAGGATAATCATAACCCGGCAATCCCGCGTTTGCTATACCACCGAGAATATCCGGAACGGCAGCCATATAAGCAGGATTAGGAACTGAAACTGGATTTTCAAGATATGTCCCCACAC
>BOBG01000157.1 GCA_026002265.1 Spirochaetia bacterium | reverse complement strand
TCGGCTTTAATTCAATGGAAAAATAGTTTTTCTCATCATTCATAAACTTGGAAACAGCATCGACAGCACTGCTTTTTTCCCTGAATACCGCCGCTTTTACACCTGAATGTTCACGATTAAAAATAAAAACACCCGAAGTAATCAATGCATCCGTAAAGACTTGATATTGCTCAAAGTTTACCATCTTTGCAAACCGTCCATCTTCCAAAATTGCATTTCGCAGCTTTTGCGCCTTATCGGAAAAAAGAAACGCATTTGATACAATATAGCCAATCTCTGATTTGGACAACTGCATTGCCTTGTAAATAAAGTAAAATAAAATGTCGCTTTTATCCTGCCAGATCTTGGCATATTTATTTTGAATATAACCCACCTGTTCATTTCCGGCGCCGAGACTTTGCATATTATAATACGGCGGATTCCCAATCACCGCGTCAAAGCCTCCAGCCTTGAAAATTGCCGGAAACTCCTTCTCCCAGTCAAAGCAATTCACCTTAAACAGCTCTTCTTCTGTCAAGTCCAAATTAGCCTGTACATAAAAATCACTGCCAATTAAACTATTTCCACATTTTATATTTGCTTCCAAGTTCGGCAGCAATGCCATATCAGAAAATTTAAACAGTTGCCCACTCGATTCCGTACCCTCATTTTCCACCAGCTTGAGATAGAGCGAAAGATTTGTCACTTCTACCGCCTGACTGTCTATATCCACTCCATAAATATTATTCTGTAAAATCTTTTGTTTTTCGGCTATGGTCAGCTTATAGGCATCATGCGCGGCCTCATAAATCCTTTCTTGTTTAATAGCCGCCTTTTTGTTTTTCTCATTTGTATAATAATCAAGATGATAATTCAGCAGATACTGATACGCGCCAACCAAAAAAGAACCGGAACCGCAAGCCGGATCACAAATTCTTATTCCGGCTATTTCTTCTGGTGTTTTATCTTTAACAAGCGTTCCAACAGTATTTTTCACGATATATTCAACGATATATTGCGGCGTATAATACACACCTCCGGCTTTACGCACTTCAGGTTTTTCTTCGATAACCGCAGTATGTCCACCTTTTACACCCTTAAAATGAATCGTTTTACCCAGAAATTTTTCATAAATATTGCCAAGAATTTCAACCGGTAACACCGAAAATTCATAAGGACAATCGGGATAATATAAATTAACAATGATATTAGATAAAATCTTGTTATCAATTTTAACATTTTCTATCCATGTTTCCGGTTTGAATAATCCTGAATTATATTTGACATTCGCATTGATAAAAAGCTGATTTAAATGTTCATACACATTCTGACATGCTGCCACCGTTTTAAGCAGATCAGTATCCTCAATTCCTTTAGATTCCGCAATACGCAAAAAGAGGATACGATCGATTATCTTTTGTACTACTGTATTAAGGTTATAAATTGAAATATCAGGATTCCGCAGCGCAATATTTTTAGCCAGCTCAACACGCCACTCTTCAACAAATAACAGCAGGTCTTCATCAATCGGGGTAGTGCCTTTTTTATTTTTATTCTCCTCGATATATGTATCAAAACTGCCTTTCAATATGGCATTTTTAGAAAGTGTATTGTAGATAAAGTCAAAATTCAGCTCATATTCCTGAAATGTGCAATAAAAAATCCGTGCAGTACCTGCTTTATCATTCTTATCCGGTTTAATGCGCGTATCATATACCGCAAATTCTTCAAAGTTTGTCAAAATCGACAAGGGCAGTTTTGCAGTATAAGCATAACGTCTCACTTGAAACGCTGGTTCTACAGCATCTTTGAGATTGACACTGGGCTTTTTTGCCTCCACAAAAAATTTCCGCACTCCGCCTATTCTGAAACTATAATCAGGCGCTTTCTTTTGTCCATTAATGACAACCTTATCTTCCCGTACTACTTCCCGGTAATTTTCAGAGAAACCTTGTTCATTCCTCACATCCCAATCAAGTATTTCAAAGAATTTATCAATAAAGTCAGTACGCGTATTCGATTCATCATAAGCATTACTTTTATACTGCGCGTAATTAACTGCAAATAGATCGGTGAGATCTTTTAGTTTATCGTTCATAACGCAATCATAGTACACTTTTCATAAAAATGCAACTAGTTCGCCATTCTTTTGCCACGCCAGCGCTGTACAGAATCCCGGATCAAATCTGTTGATTCTTCCTTCACCAAAATCGTATTTTTTTATGAAAACATGATTCTGGATTACACTGATTCTTTTTTGACTTCTCTCTATTTTTTTTAAAGTCCAATTGATATTTTTTTAAGTTCACTTGATTCTCTGTTCACTTCTATGTACTCTCTTTTAAGTCATTCATCTACACCTCGATCTTGAATAGATAGTCTATGGATAGACTGCTGATTAGTGCAAATACAATACTGAACGCTACGTAAAAGATAAAATGTTTCAAGCCGAGTACAATTTTAATTATTTTTTTGTTTTTATAAAAAAGCCGGATGCACAGACCAGCGGCAGCACTGCATAAAAAACAACTCATAAACCGGATAATAAAAGCATTGGGTCCCAGAGCTACGCTGTAAAAAAGAAGTTGAGGGTTGAGCAGTATTGAACTCATGCAGAATGCTGCGATCCAATCTTCCCGCATCCCCTTTTGTGCAAAGGAGGCGGCGATGGGAATCGTTCCATACATACAAAACAGGGAGGCGATTCCCAAAAGCGATGCCGGAATCACCCCTAGTACACCGAGCTTTCTTCCCTGTATTGCGGCGAATAACCGGTGTGTTTTGTCTTTAGCGAATACAGAAACGCAGGAACCAACTACAATCCCCACAACCCAGTAGCCAAAAATCTGCTGGAATTGCAGGGAAAAATAGTACCACCTTTTAACGGATTGATGTTAGAATTGACCGGTAGCGTTCAATTATCTCCTGACGGTGTATTCTAACATAAGCTGTGTCCTCAAAAATGACGTTAATGCTTTGAATCGGCGTCATATAGGAACCCAATGCAGCATCTGAACGGACAGGACGCGCCGTTAATTGAGTACCGAAAATATCCTGAGCTTCTTTACTGATAATATAATCCATGAATTGTTTGGCATTATCCATGTTCTTTGCACTCTTGATGATACCGGATGCAGCGGCAAGCCAGACCGCACCTTCAGACGGGTACACAATTTGAACCGGCGCACCGTCACGGACCAATGTCGCTGACGGATCTTCGTAAGTCAATGCAACAGTGTACTCTCCATCAGAAAGTCCTCTCCACACACCTGAAGAACTCTGAGAGCTTTTACCGTCTAATTGTATTAAAAGATCCCGGACATAATTCCAGCCTTTATCAGAAGTATAATCACCGCCGACCGCAAGGAGAATATTGGTCAGTTGTGCAAATGCGGAACTGGAACTAGTCGGATCTCCAAAAATCAATTTTCCTTTTAATGCCGGGTTAAGCAAATCAGCATAACTAGTTACTTTAATATTGCCGATTAAATTTTTATTTACCAATAAATTAGACCCGTCCAAACAATACAGAGTAACTTTTCCTTCGATATTTTGATATTGCGGAATCAGATCTC
>BOBG01000156.1 GCA_026002265.1 Spirochaetia bacterium | reverse complement strand
ATATTTCACAGTCCGTAAAGTTATTCACGCTACTTGGCTTAATGATCGTGATCAATTCCTTTTTCCTAATGATGGTTACAAAATTGATAGCGAATTCCAAAATGATTGTTTTACCTACACGCTTTTTAATAATAACATTCAATCGAAATACGGTATAAATTATTGGATTCCCTTTACTGAACAGGGAGTAAATGCCAGCGGTATATTTGAAAGTCATTTTATGACAGATTTTATTACCGGAAAGATTGAAGACACTGCCTTTGTTAAACGGGAATTTTCCCCTGGGGCTACGGCTGTATTTAACGCAGGCCGGGCTTTATGGCGTTATTATCATTCTATGCCTTATGCTAATGTTAATGCTTCATTTTACGATATTCGTGAATATTTTCAGAAACGTGATGAAAAGGGCCGCATGAAAAATAAAAGTTCTGATGAAATCTACAATCAATTATTAAACACATTGCGTGATGCGCTTAAAGCATTAACACAAAAGATACAACCAAAGGTTTATGAGTATGGATTTTTGAAGGAATAATATTCTTATATTCCGGACTGAGGTATGAAGATTCAATGCGGTCCGGTTCTTCATGACACCCCCTAGAACTTTGCAGTGATTTCATGCAAGACTATCAAGTATTTTGAAATATTTGGAGAATAGATAATGAGCCGACCCGCTGCACCGGAATTGTCCCGGCCTGCCGCGGAAAACACCGAAGATACTGCAATCGTCCCAATTAAAAGACCGGTTAGCACCGCTTTTTTCATAATTTCCTCCTAAATATATGTCTTTGCAAATGACTTGCTAGATTTATTATTTTAGGGTATTTTCTCAGAAACTACAAGGGAAGTATTTTTAGGTCCGGTACTAAAAATTTTTTGATACAGGAAAAATATTAATTCGGAAGAATCGTATAACTTCTTTATTCGCGGATTCTGTTCTGGTGTTCCACTGACTTTCAAAAGAGAAAAGCGTAAAACCTAAAGGAGGGGGGTGCCGGCATCTCGACAGGCTCGATGACCCCGGTTATCGAGCCTGTCGAGATAGAGGCAGGGGGAGTACACCCCCTCATAGATTCTGGATTAAATCTGCTGAGAGAGTGCGCTAAAAACGGTCTCCAGATCGTCAAACCGGAACGAAGCGTAAGAATCAAGGGGAGTTTCGCCATTGTTAATGATGGCAATTTTCCCACGCGCCCGGAGCGTGAGTTCGGGAAGCCCCGCAGCCGGATGCACCGTCAGGCTTGTACCAAGAACGAGCATAAAATCGGCCTGATTTGATTCCCAATGTGCATTGTGCAGCGCACGAACCGGAAGATTTTCTCCAAAAAAAGTAATATCCGGTTTCAGCACGGCACCGCACTGAGGACACAGCGGCATTTTACCGGTTTTGACCACAGCGGCTGCTTGATAAAAATCCATAACCGGCTCTTCCGGCGAACCACATTCCCGGCAATAATGTACGGCCGGTGAACCATGAATCTCAATCACTTTTTTAGTTCCAGCTTTTTGATGCAAAAAATCAATATTTTGCGTGATTAATGCCTTGAGAATACCCTTTTGCTCGAGTTTTGCAAGTGTTGTATGTACAATAGAAGGCTCTTTTTCGTCAAGATTATAGATAAAATTCCGGGCGGCATTATAATAAATAGAAGGATCCCGGTTAAAATAATTAATATCAAACATTTTTTCCGCATCAACTTCATGATAAAGACCATTTTTCCCCCGGAAATCCCGGATTCCCGAAAGAGTACTAACTCCTGCACCGGTAAGGGCTACGCAATGCTGACTTTTAAAAAGCTGTTCAAAAAATTCTTCCATAAAGATTCTCCTCTGTTCAAATGCCGGTGTTAAAATTTTTCACCATAATACAATCCCGCCCATTCCCACCGGCCATGGATCTCCGGGTCGGCCGGAAAATTAATTTTCCGGAAATAAAGATACCATGTCGAATACTGCGCCCAACCCCATGTCCGGAGATAGGCTTCCACCGCGTTAGAGCTTGCATCTAGTTGATTTGTGTATGAAATCCGGCCAGACATGAACTGGCCAAGATTAAAATCAGCCATACCGAAATCGTCAGTGGCTTCTTGGGCCCACGAGCGGGCGAAAAAATTAACCTTTGCCCGGTATTGCCAAAGCTGGGTGCTATTACCTGCATTCAATGCAGATTTAATCGTTGCCACGAGTGTATTTAAATTTTCAAAAGTCCAATCTTTCGGTGATTTATTAAAATCAACGAGCTGTTTTGCATAATGATCGGAATCTGGATAATCCGGAACAATGGTACCGGGAAAATCAAGATATTTTGTGTACGTTTTAATTGCATCATTCCACGCACCGGTTTTTTCGTAAGCTTTTGCAAGCATAAAATAGGTAACACCGGCGTCAATTTTTTCCGGAAACCGAGCGATCAATTCTTGGTACCAATGCACTTGCGATTCCGGATTCGAATCTAGTGCGATTAACTCGTTGAGACAGGCAAAATGAATCGATTGACCATCAACAAATACATCCGGATAATTTTTGAGAATCATATCACAATAAAGAAATACAACTTGCGGTGCATTTAACTGTAGATAGGCAAATGCGCTACTAAATGCATAATAGGCATTGTACGGATCCCCGTCTTTTATTTGCTCATTTAAAAAATTGATAAGACGTCCATAATCTTTTTGCCGGAGGTAACGCGTAATAATTTCCCGGATAACCGCACAGCGCTCATCGCCCGGTTCCTGATCCAAAAGTGTAAAAAGGGATTGAAATTCGCGCCGTTGTTGAGCAGTTCCTGTACGATAGTAATAACCGGTAACGAATTGCTGGCGTAAAAAATCAACACTGGAATTGGCCGCAGTGTGAATAATGTCGCATCCAGTACAGAGCAATGTGATCAAAATAACCGGTACTATTTTCATATTTTGCCGTTTTAATCAAAAATTTTTTTTTGCAATGATATTTTATTCACCTTTTAAAGATTTAACAAGAGCACGTTTATCCGCACTTTTGAAAAAAGCTGAACCAGTAATTAAAACATCCGCGCCAGCATCCCGCACAAGAGCTGCATTTGATTCATTAATTCCGCCGTCAACCGCGATCAAAAAAGGAAAGGTACTTTCCTCACGCATCTTCTTAACAGACCGTATCTTGTGTATAGATTCCGGAATAAATACTTGTCCGCCATAACCCGGATCCACGGTCATAATCAGAATTAAATCCACAAAAGGCAGCAGTTCCGAGAGGAATGACACTGGAGTGGACGGTACAATGCTGATTCCGGCACCTTTTCCGGCATGCCGCACTGACTCAAGAATCCGGTGAATATGTACCGCAGATTCAAGATGAAACGTGATATTATCGGCACCGGACTCGATAAAAGCGTCAATTAATGTATCCGGCCGTTCCACCATTAAATGGACATCAAAAATCGCTTTGCTCTGCGGCCGGAGATCCCGTACAACCTTTGGACCAAAGGTTAAATCTGGTACAAAGTGTCCATCCATACTGTCAAAATGTACCCATTCCGCGCCCGAATCTTCAATTTCTGCAACAGAATCCGCAAAATGCGAGAAATCCGCTGACAGAAGTGATGGTGCAACGATTGTTTTTTTTATCATGATCTTAGCTCGTTATTCTCCAAATTTTTCAAAATACTTGATAGTCTTGCATGAAATCACTGCAAAGTTCTAGGGGGTGTCATGAAGAACCGGACCGCATTGAATCTTCATACCTCAGTCC
>BOBG01000155.1 GCA_026002265.1 Spirochaetia bacterium | reverse complement strand
GTTGACAATCGATATAGCCGCGATAACTGCATCTCCATAATTTCCCGCGGCCTGGTTAAGTACAATCGTTGAAATACTTAATAATCCTTGGCGAAATAACGAGGGACTGCCTCCCCGGACCATTTCTTTGTAATTCCGGAGACTCGGTGCAAAATTTCGGGGAAAAATGCGTACATTTTTTTTACCGGTACAGCCGATAATAAAAAGTAACACACAGCTTAACATTTGGCTGAGCATCGTGGCCAAAGATGCACCCTTTACACCCAAATGAAATACAAAAATAAACAATGGATCGAGACCAATATTTAATATAGCTCCGCTCGCCATGCCGATCATTCCAAAAAAGGCGCTTGCCTGAAACCGGAGTAAATTGTTGAGCATAAGAGAACTAACCATAAATGGCGCGCCCAATAAAATAAAACGTAAATAATCCACTGCATAAGGTAAAATAGTATCCGTGGCGCCTAATCCCCGCGCAAGCGGCTCTAAAAACAGCGTTCCGCCAAGTGCAATTACTGTACCTACAATAAATGCTGTGAAGAAACCGGTGGCTGCCATTATTTCTGCATCTTCAGTATTTTGTGCACCCAATGCCCGTGAAATATAATTTCCGGCGCCATGCCCAAAGAAAAATCCTACCGCCTGAATAATTGCCATTAATGAAAATGTCACACCGACTGCAGCCGTTGCGCTTGTGCCTAAAGATCCGACAAAATAGGTATCAGCCATATTATAAAGTGCGGATATCATCATGCTAATTATTGTCGGTACCGCCATTTGGCAGACTAATAATTCAACCGGACTCTCAGTCATCCGTTCAAATTTTGAAACGGTATTTTCCATTTTAATTCCTAAAAATTATACATCAAAACCAATAAGTTTGCGGTCTTTTTGCGGAATCGGTAGGCTGATAATAAAACTTGTTCCTTCGTTTATCCGGGATTTAATGGTAATTTCACCATTATGCTCCCGAATTATTTTGTAGACAAGAGTCAAACCAAGCCCGGAACCGGTTGCTTTTGTGGTAAAGTACGGTTCAAATATTTTTGAAATATTTTCTTCCGGAATTCCAGTGCCGGTGTCGCTGACACAAAGAATTACCTCAGAATCCTGCCGGTATGTCGCTATGGTCAACGTACCTCCATCCGGCATCGCCGCGATAGAATTTTTTACCAGATTGAGCAAAGCCTGTTTGATATAGCGTTCATCAAAATCAATATCCGGAAGAGACTCCCCAAGATCAAGTTTACCCATGATATTAACAGAATCTAATTCAGGTCTAACAAATTCAGCAAGTTCATGAATCACGGTATTAATATTTCCCTCATGAAAATCCATATCCATAGGGCGTACCGCAAATAAAAAATCAACAACAATATGATTAAGCCGGTTAATTTCTTCATTAACAATTCCGAGATATTTGTCAATCTGCTGTGTTTCTTCAAGAGTAGTATGGGCAGCTATAATCTTTTGTATCAGTTGAATATGGATCGAAAGTGATCCCAGCGGATTTTTTATCTCATGTGCGACTCCAGCCGCGAGTGTTGTAAGACTTGCGAGACTTTCCATACGCCGTAAACGCGCTTCTCGTGCCCGTTTTTCGGTAATATCTTTTACATGAATGAGAGAACCGGAAATCCGGTGATCCTGTACCAGAGGAAGAATATTCATAGAAAGAAGCCGTAGTTTTCCATTGTTTTCCACTTCGAATTCCCGGTCATTAACTCTGTCACCGGAATTGAGAACTATTTCGATAAATTCCGATAACATATCATCTTGTATAATGTTCCAGAGGGTTTTTGTCCCATCTTCGTCATTGAGCGGCAGGAGAATCCGTGCGTATTTATTGGCAAGAATCAACGAATGATTTTTATCTCCGACTACGATTCCGTCAGTGAGTGAGTCAAGCACCGTTTCCAGCCGGTCAATTTCAGTCGCGGCCGACACAAGAAGAGCACGCGTCTGCTCGATGGTCATTTTCGGCAGTTTTTTGAGCGCGCTTTTTATAAATTGTCTCATAATTCAATTATACAATGAAAAAAAATTAAGGAAAGAAAAAATCTTGTTTCTCTTGCATGGTTTGGGATTTGCTGTTATACTAGTTTTATGATTGACAAAGGGCTGATAGACAATTTGAATCTCAATGCGCGGGTACTTGCGACACGGTGGAAGGATAAAATTCGTCAAGCGGCACAGCTAAAGCGTTACAACGAAAGTGACGACGAGACTCTCATAAACACTGTGATTTCGCTCTTTCCGCTTACGGCACGGACGCTTGACCGGGGTATGGATAGATCCCTTATGGGAGGCGCTTTCGTTTCTATCGGAAAAGAGAGTGTACGGAGCGGTTTTCCAGTTTCGGAGGTGATCTACGGGATCAATTTAGTTGAACAAACGGTGATCGAATACATTATGACCGATTTTGTGAACGATAATCCCCTTAAAATGTACTCTGCTATGAGTGTCGTTACTACAGTGGCTGAATTTTTCATTCTCGGATGTTTTTACCTTACAAAGGGTTTTTTGGAGGAGACCTATACACATCTCAACAAAAACGAAGCTATGTCCGAAGAAATACTCAAGAAGTATTTTAAAGATGATTTCTTTTTCAAAAAATCGTAAACTACTATGGATATAAAAGAATCACTTGAAGAATTCAGGGTCATTTTTTCGATTCCCTTGCCGGAATCTCTGAGCTTTAGCTTTTTGGGGCAACGGGTTACTTCGATTGACATCAACGAAACGGTTGTCATTTCATGGCTCGTCATGGCGATTTTGATCGGTGCGTCACTGCTGTTGACCCGGAAACTCCAGACGGTTCCCCGTGGGCCGCAGGTTTTTCTTGAGTGGGCCGTTGAATTCTGCAATAATTTTGCCCGGGAGCATTTTGGTCATCGGGCTTCAACATTCGGCCCGTACATTGGGACTATTTTTCTCTTTCTGCTTGTGGCAAATATCATTCCGGTTATATCGCCCCTTGCAATTCCTCTTTTTGCTATAGAAAGCCCTTTCAAGATCCGTCCACCGACCCGTGACATCAACCTCACAGCGGCACTTGCACTATTATCGATCCTCATAGTTCTGATCAGCGGCATCCGGGCGCGTGGCTTTGGAGGCTGGTGCAAAAATCTTCTCACACCGGTTCCCATGATGCTTCCCTTCAATCTCCTTGATTTCATTACCCGGCCCGTGTCTCTCTGTCTCCGGCTTTTCGGTAATATTCTTGGAGGAATGATTATCATGCTGCTGGTTGAAACGGCACTGCCGATTCCCCTTGGGGTGCCGGTTGCACTCTCTCTCTACTTTGATTTTTTTGACGGTTTGATTCAGGCTGCTGTATTCACCTTTCTAACAACATTATTCATCGCAGAAGCTGTCGAAGTAAAAGAATGATTCATGCTGTAGCCGGCTGCGTGGTTGCAACCGGCTGCATAATCCCATTTATAATGGTAAAATAGTTTTTTTGAACTCACCATTAATGACTTGTCCAAACGATGAATACATAGCCGATAATCCGCAAATAATACCGACATACCCGGCAGCAATTGTTACTGTATGATTGCCGGTAAAATCACCTAACGCAAGCAAAAAGAATAGTATAGTGAGTGATAAAAAAACGACTTTTGAAATGGTGTTGTGTTTTAATGTACCTATAAACATAAAAAAGGTAAAAATGCACCATAAAAATAAATAGACGGCCATTGAAACTTCAGATGCAGGACCGATCACCTCAAA
>BOBG01000154.1 GCA_026002265.1 Spirochaetia bacterium | reverse complement strand
ATAGTAGGATCGCATTCATCGGCTCTCAAGATCGTATAGCGTGTATCTGGATTGTGTAGATACGTTGAAATGGCAGCGCCTATAATTTTCATTTCAGATGGCGTCACGTTATTATGTTTCAGCTCATCTATTATAAATTTGTCGAACTTTAAATCGTCAAGCATATCCCTATCCAAAGGATGACGAACTTCTGTAAGGCTACTGGTATCAGTAAACAAGCCATAGTAAAGAGCTGTCGAAACATCAGTATGGGCAGCAAAATCAAAACGCTCATCGTTAAGCATATCCCAAATAATCGTCGAGCAACTGCCTAATTGATTGTTAATAAAGCTCGTTACATGAGGCAATGTAGGCTGTCTTAATTCAATGTGATGGTCTATAACATAAATGTTATCTGCTGAAAGTTCCTTAACATTGGTGCCGCCATACTGGCAATCAACTAGAAGCAAGGTATTTATATGCTGCATATCCTCGACATACTCTATCGGGATAGATAATCTATCAATCATTAGCCTCAGGTTTGGCTTGGTAATCTTCTGCTCGCCAGAATATATGATTCTTGCGTCACGTTTATATTTCTCCAAGTATTTGTAGATTGCGAAAGCAGACGCTATTGTATCAGCATCCGGTGCATTATGGCACTGTATAACAACACTTTCATCAGGTTTTGTCTTTGTCATCAAATCAGATAAACGCATAATTTAATCTCCTTTATTTTTTGACCGTAGTCATTAAAACTTATTCTAAATGGACTTCCTCCGCCATGCGGACGGCATAAGCAGAATCATCACCGGGAAAAACTCAAGCCTTCCGGCAATCATACAAAACGAAAAAACATATTTCGAGAAACCGGTATATACCGAAAAAGCCTGGGAGGTTCCAGAAGACCCTAATCCTGGGCCAATATTGCTGAGCATTGATATGACAGCTACTATACTTGATATTAATTCTTTCCCTTCAATTGATACAAGCAATACCGCGAATACCAATGCCGCAATATAAATGAAGAAAAACAACGCTGTTTTTCTAACTGCATCGCTGTCTATTTTTTCGCCATTTAAAGTTATCGCTTTAACGCTTCGTGGATGAAGTATTTTATTAACCTCAACTTTTGCGGCTTTGAAAAGAACTAAAATCCTAACAAGCTTCACACCGCCGCCGGTAGAACCCTGGCTGCATCCGGTCAGCATTAACAATACCAATATAGCATGGCTTAATGCTGGCCAATAATTAAAATCCGCTGTTGAAAACCCTGTCGAAGATATGACGGTTGATACCTGAAACGAAGAATACCTCAACGCTTCCCATACAGAATCATATAAACCTGAAATATTCATCGTTATGATGATTATAGCAACGGCTACTATGATGAAGTAAAACCTAAGCTCCTCATCTTGCAAAACATCCTTGAAGCGCTTTTTAATGAGATAGTAATAAAGCGTAAAATTAACACCAAACAGAAACATAAAAACCGTCATAATTATTTCCGCCGCTACATTATTATACGCTCCCACACTTGCGTTCATATTAGAAAGCCCGCCTGTCCCCGCGGTAGAAAAACTATGTACCAAAGAATCATACAGCGGCAATCCTGATATAAGCAATAGTATTACCAATATAACTGTCATAGCCGTATATATGGCATACGTTATCATCGCGGTTTTTCTAATGCTCGGTACCATTCTGTCCGGCGACAAACCGGTGCTTTCGGCTCTTATAATGTTAATTGCCGACCCATCGGAGGATTGCATCACGGCAACCATAAAAACCAATACACCCATACCGCCTATCCAATGCGCAAAGCTCCGCCAGAACAATATCCCTTTCGGCAAACTTTCTATTTCTGCCAGTATTGTAGCGCCGGTTGTCGTAAACCCTGATGTTGATTCAAACACGCAGTCCGCGAAACTGTTAAAGTGTCCCGAAAAGTGAAACGGCAGCGCGCCAAAGATTGAAAACACAAACCAAGATAAAGCGGCAATAGCAAAGGCGTCTCTAGGCTGAAGCTTTTTGTCTTTCGGCTTTATAAAAGATAAGGCTATACCTGACGTACATACTATAAGCAAAGATAATGCAAAAGCTATCTTATCATCCCCACTGTATCCTACTGCCACCAGAAACGAGATGAACATAAATCCAGCTTGTATTAGAATGGCCCTGCCTATATAGTAAAAAACTAAAGCATAATTCATTTGCTATAGATCCTAACCTTTCAAAATATCATCAAGTTTAGATAATTTTATATCTTTTGCAATTATGATAACATTGTCACCCTTTTTAATAACTCCACCACCGGAAGGTATAATTACTTCCGACCCTCTGATGATACATCCAATCAATATGTTGTCTTTTAACTGCATATCTGTGGTTTTCAATTCATTTCCCACCTCAAATGACATAGCTTCAACTATCTGAGTACCATCATCAATTATCCTGTATACCTCTTTTGCGTTATTTATACCTGAACGATTTAAATCGCGTACATACGCTATAACCTTCTCCGCTATAATTTTTGAAGGGACAACGACACTCCCAATGCCCAAATCGCTTACCATGTTTCTATTTATATGGTTAATTCTCAGCACAACTTTTCGTGTTTTTGCGTTCTTAGCATGACGCGAATATAAAGCTGCAATAATATTTTTATCATCTTCGTTTGTTAAGCATATAACAGCCTCTGTATGCCCAATAATTTCGGTGTCAAGAATATCTTCGTCAGTTCCGCTGCCATTGATGATTTCATAATCCCTATATTTTACGCTTAAATCTTCACACCGTTCGGCATTTATTTCTATTATCTTAAAATTAATACCGTTGATGCGCCTACGCCTATACACTTGATTAGCGAGATACTCCGCAATTTTGCCGCCGCCGATTATTACAGCATCTCTAATCTCTTCGCTGTTTTCACCTGTTACTTTAAAGAAATCTCTGATACTAGATGGATCGCCCAATATCCTTAAAACATCACGTTTCTCAAAAATGAAATCTTCGCGTGGTATTATGGCAATGCCATTTCTCTCAACAACAGCGAGCGACACATCCATTCTTCTTGGGTTAATAACATCATCAACTTTGCGCCCGGTAAAATATGTGTCACTTTCTGAAATAGTATAAGATACAAGCTCAACTTTATCGTCTGTAAATGAATGTATATCATCCGCGGGCGGCAATTTTAGAAGCCGCAATATTTTTATGGCAGTTTCATCTTCAGGATTAATAAGCATATCTACATTAAAATCTCTGTGAAACACATTCAAATCAAAGTGTTCAGGATTGCGGACACGCGCTATTGATTTTTTAACGCCTAACCTTTTGGCAATAGAACAGCACAGGAGATTCTTTTCATCAGAAGCCGTTACACTCACAATCAAGTCGGTGTTTTTTGCATCCGCCGTGTTAAGTGTTTCGGCTTCTAAACATTCACCGTTTATACGTAAAACATCTAACGATTCGGCTGCGGCAAAAGCTTCCGAATCGTTGTCTATCACAGTTACCTCAATGCCTTTTCCAGACGATAAACTTTTTGCTATGGTGTATCCAATTCTGCCGCACCCCACAATAATCACTTTAAATGTATTTTCCGGCATCTTCATAATCTATTCTCCTATACCTTTCCTAATTAGGCTTATAACCCACCTTATCACCGTCTTCTGTCTTATATTCCCTATCTTATACATAGAAAATATGCATTTTATCCATAAACGAAACACAGGAGAACATATCATATATAGATTTTTTTAATTCTATATCAGTATCAATATTCCTC
>BOBG01000153.1 GCA_026002265.1 Spirochaetia bacterium | reverse complement strand
GACGCTTGCGGAAGTTGCAGATCAAATGGGGGTTAAATACCAAGTTTACCAAAAACTTGAAAATCCCCGAACAGCCAACCCTACATTGAAAACGCTTAAAAAACTTGAGCGGATTTTTGGCAAGGAACTCGTTATGGTGTGATAAAAGCCCGCCCGATTATGGCGACAATGAGGCGGAATCGGAGTCTCGGCTGGAGCCGAAGCCACAACCGGGTAAGCCGGACACTGGCGATCTTATCGAGAAGCAACGTACTGAGTAAAACTCAGCAATTTAGCTGGACTGTCCGGGAACCTGTGAGGGCCGGGCGCTTCAATAGAGCTTGGAAGCTGTCCGGCTTTTTTTTATTTAAGCCGGTAACAAACACTTACCGCCGGTGAATTTTTGAAAAATTCTGAAAAAACAGCTTGACTTTTCCGGCAGTACTCTCGATAATAAGAATACAGCCTTGACACGCTGTTATCGCGGAGCCGAACCGTAAACGGGTTTTTTTGTATCCTCATCATGAGGTTGAGAAAAGCGATCTAGATACTACACGATCTGCACTCTCCATGTGTTGATCTAAAGTATATATTCAGCAATCTAGCTGGACAGTCCGGTTACCGCGAGGACCGGGCGCTTCGATAAAGCGTGTCAACTGTCCGGCTTTTTTTTATTCAAGAGCCGGGACAAATTTATCGGAGGTTCGTTATGGAAAACGAACAAGTAACAGTGCTTGCAGAGCGTGAAATGCTCAGCAAGAAGTTCCGGATTTACGGAACACCGGAGGAGCCACTCTTCCTTGCGAAGGATGTGGCCGAATGGCTTGGTTACAGCGAAAACAATATCACGAATTTTGTTTCTGCTGTTGATGAGGATGAAAAGCTGAAATTAACAATGGTAATTTCAGGTCAGTCACGGCAATATTTATTTCTGACTGAAGATGGTATGTATGAAGTCATTATGCTGAGCCGGAAACCGGTTGCGAAGCCTATTAAAAAGAAGATCAAGAAAATCCTGAAAGAAATCCGGATGACCGGTTCCTACAGCATCAATGCAGCACCCTACGCTCGCGATCCTTCCTATCAGATCATGAATCCGGTTGAACGGGCCAAGAAATGGATCGCGGAAACTGAGTACACCATCACCCTTGAGAAAAAAGTCGAACAACTCGCACCGAAGGCTGACGAGTTTGACGCGTGGATGTCGTCCGGCGAAAATGCCGGCATCCGGGAGGCGCTGAATACGCTGGGAGTCCCGGAGCGGAAATGTATCGAATGGGCGCTTGGCAGGATTTTCTACCGGAGCCAGCCGAGGGATAGGGATGGGCATTGCGGGCAGCTTGTTGCTTACGCGAGCCTGCAAAAAGCCGGCTACTTCGTGGTGCGGCCGTTTTATAACAAGAATGGCTATAACGGCTTCCGGACGATGGTGACACCGACCGGGATGGTGTTTCTGCGCGACCAGTGGACCCGAGCGGTTGAAGTTGGTTTTGATATGTACGCGGACGAGGAGGTGTAGCATGGCGGAACTGATACGGAAAGCCACCGGCGAGTGGGAAGTTGTGGAAGAGCAGCCGGATACCGCTTCGGAGATACTGTCGAAGGTCAGCCGGCTGTCAGTACAGAATAAGAAGTGGATACTGACTCTGTTCAAATGGGTGATCCTTGCACAGAATGCCACCAAGGAACGTATCTGCCGGCAGTTCGGCATTGACCCTGACAGCGTGAAGCTGGATTAACATAGTAGCCCCGGTCATCACCAGCCGGGGCTTTCTTTTACAGCACCCCACACTCACCGTTGTGAGCAGAAAATCCAGCTTTAAATTCTTCCCAACTCTTCTCCGATGCTGCTCTATCTTCCTCAGTCCTCGGAGGTTCAGGATTACTAAGAAGTAGTTCTATTTCTTCTTGAGATAATGCTCCATCACTTCCTACTTCAGATTCTTCTTTATCAGAATCAGCCATATCTTTCCTTCTTTTTCTTGCCTTTTCGCCATCAAGAAGCTGTTTATAAACACCCCGGTGTACCCATAGGGATATCAAGCATTTTTCTCATTTCCTCTAGATCCTTTGCTTTCTCTTCCTCAGTCCTCGGAGGTTGTCTCATACTAAACTCGAGAATCTTCTCTATTTCTTCTTGAGATATTACTCCCTTTCTTTCCTTAGTGGAATCAGCCATATCATGCCTCCCTTTCTTCAGCTCTTTTTCCCTTTTAAGAATAGCTGCTACTGAATCCTCAAAATCTTCTATCGTTTTAATACGAGAAAAAATATTAAACACTGCTTCTTCTTTAAAACTTATCGGCGGTCTCCTCATTTTGAACTGAAAATCCCAGTTATACTCATGCGCTATTAGCTGATATTTCAAGCTATTCCCTAAAAATTTTTTCCCCCACGGTGTAAGTATCTCCTCCTTATTTAATGATGATAAACCGGTTTCAACAGAATTGAAAACAGATTCATAGAATTTCTCGATTTCAGCACCCGTTTCAAGCTGTGCTATGGGGCTTGACGTTTTTCAACCACATGCGGAGTGTACTACAACAAGTTCTGTCTATAGAAACAGGAAGCCCTAGCCTTTAGCCTAGGGTAGCTCACGTTAATAAATTACATCCGCATCAAATGGCTCCCAATCGTTCGTTTCCTCAATCACTTCGTCAAACACATACAGAGTAGCCAGCCATTCTGTTGCAAGTTCGCCAGTAAGATACCCCTCTTTGAAAGAGTGGTCGGCCGGGATAGGTCCCAGCATTCCATGGTCTATTTTACTTTCGGCAAACAATTTTTCCACCGCGACATCATCACCAGAAACGATGTAGTCTTCATTGTCATCGTTTTGGCGATATTTGAGTTTATAGACTTGTCCGTCAATTTTTCCGGTTATTTGAAACACTATTTTACCCCTATCAAAACGCCGACAATAAACGCATTATAATCAGCATCTGTATTATGCTGCTTTGTTTTAAGGTTTTCAACACCTATAGAAAGTAACTCGTAGCCCTTCCCACCATAATCTTTGCCCATGTATGGGTGTGCAAATTTATCAATTCTTGTTTTTTCGCCCTTTTCATATTTTTCATACCCTTGTATTTCCCTAATTTCTATAAGATTTTCATTTTTAGTTCTCCGGTTGTAAAACTCTTTTTCAAGATCAACAATTTTCGGATTAAGCGCTTCCATGCGATGCGCCATTTCATGTAATTCACAACCAAAACGCAGACTTAAAGCAATTTCACGCCTAGAATGAGAGTAATTACCCCGTGTTTCTCTTTTCACGCTAAGTCCATGTGCTTTCGCGTCTTTAATTGACAGGTCAACCCAATCATGCGGATAAAACTTTGAGGCGGCTTCTATGCGGTTCATACCTACGGAGCCTTCAACAAATGTATGCTTCTGCGTTGTACCGAATTCACGGTACTCTTTCATAACATCAAAAATATCACGCTTTTCTCTTTGTGCTTTGTCCAGTAACAAGCCGCCAAGTTCAATGGCTTCTTGTTCGGTAGTAACCTTGCTCACAAGTTCTTTTATTCTATTTGCCGCTATTTCGTCTGCTTGCGGCGGTTTTAGTAGTGCAGGAGGCGGGTCGTTTTTCGGAATAGTCAACGCCGCTTGCGGCGGTTTTAGTAGCACAGGAGGCGGGTTGTTTTTTGGAATAGTTAATGCCGTTGTTTCAGTTTCCTCCGGCACTGCCTCCGCCTCACCGACAAGCTCTTCCCAATGCGCTAATCCAACACACCGGCACTGGATATCAAGTCCGGGGTGCATATCCACAGCGTCTGCCGGCCGCGGCACCCATTTCTTGATGGCTGT
>BOBG01000152.1 GCA_026002265.1 Spirochaetia bacterium | reverse complement strand
GTACCAAAAGACTTTACCGGAAAAGAAGAGTACGATGAAGGATTTAGCGTCGCAGAGTTGTTTAAGGTGTCATCGAGCGGTATAAAAACACATCATGATGCAGAGCTGGTTTCATTTATTCCTTTTTCTGATAATAACCAAAAATATAATTATAGACCCTTCGATACGAGATATATAAACTACGACTTAAGAAAAGTTGTGCGCCATCGTTACGAAGTGATGAAACATATTTTGAATAAAGAAAACCTATGTTTATGTACTTGTAGAAATCAGAATTTTAATATACCGGCTTTTATCTCAAATAAAATATGTGATATAAGATGTTTTTCAAATCCTGGATCTATTGGTACTGACTATGTTTTCCCACTCTACCTGTACCCTGAAACAGGTGGAGAACGGATTCCGAATTTAAACCCGGACATTGTTTCAAAGATTGCCGGTAGGATTGCATCTTCAACTGTCTCAGACCGGACTCCAAACGTCTTAATCCATCCATCAAATGTCCTCGTTCAATCATCAAACGTCTTAATCCAATCACCTAGCGTCTCCGTTGAACAATCAAACGTCTTAAACCAATCACCACATGTCCCCGTTCAACTGTCTAACGTCTCAACCCAGCTACCGGATGTTTCAACCCTGACACCGGAACTCATTCTCTACTATATTTATGCAATCCTTCACAGTCCGGTGTATCGGGAACAGTATAAAGAATTTCTGAAAATAGATTTTCCCCGGATCCCTTACCCAGAATCTTCTGATGAATTCTACCGGCTTGCCAGACTTGGAGAGAAGCTCCGGCATTTGCATTTATTGGAAGGAATAGACTTGGATTCACTCACCGTACAATTTCCAGAAACTGGCAATGATTGTATTGAAAAGTTAAAATATGATTCTATTACCCAGCGGGTATATATTAATGATAAGCAACATTTTTCACCGGTGCCGGAATCAGTATGGAATTGTTATATCGGCGGTTATCAGCCTGCACAAAAATGGTTAAAGGACCGTAAAAATCGTACATTACATCCGGAAGATATTCAGCATTACCGGAAAATAATTAGCGCACTCGCCGGAACATTGGATATTCAAAAAGAAATTGACCAATAGACAAAATCTAATTGGGGTATGGAGGTTAGGGATTAAATGAAAAAACCGGTTATTTGGATTTATTCTAAATTACCAGGACTGCGGCAATAATCTTATAGACTTGCGGGCTTATCCCCCGGATATGGTGGATTTACCCGCATAACTCAGACTGAGTCTTTACTTTCGGCTGAGCCGGACGAGCAGTTCATAGATCTGCTGGCCGCCCTGGGTTGTGTTGATTCTGTTGAAGGCAACCTGCTGATAGATCAAATTAAGGGTACTGTTCAACTCTGTATCATTAGGCAAGTGCGGGGTTTCCGGCGAGGTATGGGGCCCTGCAACGTCATGATATTTGAAAACTTTTTGGTCAGCGGGACTCGCTACTGCGGATGCAGCAGTCCGGAATGTAGAGGAAGAGGAAATACCCCGGTCATTACCGATAATTTTTCCAGCATCTGCACTGTTCACGAGGAAGTTGACGAATTTAATCGCGGATTCGATGTTTTTTGATGCGGCGTTGATCGTGTAAACCTGACTCAACTGGGGCCAGAGCGCCTTTGTTGCGGCCGCGCCGGGAACCTCGATGAGATCCAGTTCATCGGTGGTGGCGCCTTGATAACCTGCAAACTGATTCGAGACGATAAAACCAATAGCAACTTTTCCCGCAATGAGCGAGGATGAATCGGTTCCGGTTTCAGCATAGCCCGCGGCAATATCTGCCGGAGGAATGAATCCATTGTCCCGGTAATCTTTGAAAAGATCGAGGAATTTCTGGGCATCGGCAGCTTTAACCGGCGTCGTTCCGGTTACTGCGTCATAGATCGGCGTACCATTCCACCGGAGCCAATAGCCGAAGCCGGTAGAACCGGATGCTGTTGAACCGAAATCTTGGAGCGGATACACGCCATTCGGAAGCAGCCCCTTGATAGAAGCCAAATATGCCCGGAATTGATCCCATGTCATGGAAACATTCGGTAGGGGCGCGCCAATGCGTTGGAGCAGAGTCTTGTTGTACACAAGAGCCGGAATCGTTGCACCGGTCGAAACAGCGTAGAGGTGCCCGTCTTGGCTGCCGGCTGCAATCGCACCCGGATCAATGGTTGAAGTTATAAGAAGCGTCCCGATATAGGGATCCAAGTTGAGAGGGACACCTTTCGTGATATAATCCGGATAATTACCGCCCATCTGAATGATGTCCGGAGCATTTCCACCGGCAAGCTGGGTATCAACCTTGTTAAAATGATCGCCCGTTCCGCCGGAAACTTCAAGATTAACCTTGATCCCCGGATTTGCAGCTTCGAATGCATCAATCACGGCTTGACTCGCCTTTATCCGGCTTTCACTGCCCCAAAAGGCCCACCGGATTGTTCCGGGCGCGCTTCCGGATGACGAACCGGAAGAAGTACCAGTCTGCCCGTTTGCAAAAACGGTTGCAGCGCTCAGTACCAGGACACCCAGTACCAAAGAAATTTTTTTCATACAAACCTCCAAAAGATTATAATAAGGGAATTACCCCTTCATACCTGTTGTTGCAATTCCTTGTACAAAATATTTTTGTAAAGAAAAGAAGAGAATAAAACATGGAACGATGGAAAGAACGGCCATTGCGAACATCGATCCCCATGAAGACATTCCGGAAGAATCAATAAATAACCGGAGTCCCATAGGAACAGTATATTTTTCCGGTGAATTGAGATACAAAAGCTGATTAAAAAAATCATCCCATGTCCATAAAAAAGTAAAAAGTACTGTTGTAATAATAGCCGGCACCGCCAGCGGTAGAATGATATTCGTAAAAATCCTGAATTTACTGCACCCGTCAATAACGGCTGACTCGTCAAGGTCCTTGGGCAAACCTCGTATAAATTGTACCAGTAAGAAAATAAAAAAAGCATCGGTCGCAAAAAGTTTGGGTACAATCAACGGTAAATATGTGTCTATCCACTCGAAATTCCGGAAAATAATATACCGGGGAATGGTGGTGACATGACCGGGAAGCATCAGCGTCAGCATCATAATAGCAAACCAAAAATTCCTACCCACAAATTTAAGCCGGGCAAAGGCGTAAGCAGTAACAGTACAAAACATTCCGTTACAAATAACGCACAGCGCGCATATAATAAAAGAATTTCTAAAAAATGCTCCGAAGCTGACGATGCCAATTCCTTCCCAGCCCTTGACATAATTTTGAAGTGTTACCGATTTTGGAATCAAGCTCGGATCGCTGAAAATCATGTTGCCTTCTTTAAAAGAAGCGGCAATAAGCCAAATAACCGGATACAACATTCCAATTCCCAGTACAATAATAACGATATTTGAAATTCCGGCAACTGCCAACGATTGTATTTTCCTGATTTTTGATGTCATGTTATTCTCCACTTCCATAGCTTACAAGGGATCCGGATGCACGGAATGTAAATGCAGTTAATACAGCAATAATTATCAGGAGAATCCATGCCATTGCTGAAGCATAACCCATTTCATAAAAAGCAAATCCTTTTAAATAAAGGTATAAACTATAAAACATTGTTGAATCAACAGGTCCGCCGGAACCGCCGGAAACGATAAATGCTTGAGTAAATGATTGAAACGCACTTATCATTTGCATAACTAGATTAAAAAAGATGATTGGGGATAAACTCGGCAGGGTAATTGCAAAAAATTGCCTCACTTTTCCGGCCCCGTCCACGCTGGCAGCTTCATAATATTCCTGGGGAATTTGCTTGAGTCCGGCTA
>BOBG01000151.1 GCA_026002265.1 Spirochaetia bacterium | reverse complement strand
CGGCCTACGAAAAAACGCAGTCGGCCTTTGGCCTTTGTGCATTTTTTCTCCGGCACATATTGGGCAGGGGGTCAATGCTTCGCATTGCCCTATTACCTGCCCAAAACGTCGTAAACTTTTCACGTTAGGCGAAATAAAAATTGAAATTGTTGTAAAATAATATAAATTATATTGACAAAATATAAACAAAAGAATATAATATTATTGTATAAATAATACAAAGGAGAATTTATGGATATTTCAGTATTATTGAATGATACAAAATTAAATTTAAGAAGCGCCGTAATGATAAAAACGGAAAAAGGATACATTTTTGAAAAAGACCCGATTGAGGATTTTTATTTTGTTGTAGGAGGAAGAATAAAAATCAATGAAACATCTGAAGAAGCCGCTAAAAGGGAAATATTTGAAGAACTTGGATTAACTATTGAAAATATAAAACTTAAAGCCATTGTTGAAAGTCTTTTTGTTTATGATAATAGGAAATACCATGAAATATGTTTTTATTATATTTATGGAATAAATGGGGAAATAAATTTACCGGAAGAATACTCAATATTTAATATAGACGAAATAAAAGCAAAAAACATTCAGCCGAAAATAATTTATGACATAATAAAATCAGAAGATAATGGAATTATGCATTTAACAATAAATGAATAATATAAAAAATAATATGAATAAGAGAATGGACTTGTTCGACAACTCGGTTAGTTGCCGAACAAGTCTTGCAAAATACACCGTATTTTGCGTTTTTTAATGGTTGTTGTTCTATAACTGAAGTTATCGAACAACTCTAATATATAAAAGCAATTTTTACTTCGCCTAACATACGCTATACGCTTCGCCGCCAGTAGGCGGCTCGGCCTCCACAAAACCCCAGTCGGGCTTACGCCCTTTGTGGGGTTTTGTTCCGGCACATTTTTGCGGTTGCTGGAAACCTGCGGTTTCCCTTATCGCAACCGCAAAAACGTCGTATAGCTTTCACGTTAGGCGAAATTCTTTTTTGCCCTAATTATTGTATAAAAAGATATATGTAAGCAATAAAAAACCTAAAATGGTTCGGGTCGGCGGCATCCATGCCGCCGCTTCGAAAAAAGGCACTTGACAAAAAATTTTGAGTATATTATTATATAAATAATACAACGAGTAGTGGAAGCCATAGCGTGTACACGTAAGTCCAGTTGACGTGTATGGCTTGTTATTCTGCAATCAACAGACCTACACATAATCTTTTATGGAGGCAGGTCTATGGAACCTATTATTAACAAAATGGAAGGCGATGCTAATGCCTTTCTTGCACTTGAACCGATTGGAAAACTAATGAAAAAGTTTTCCATACCGTGTATTATTTCGCTTTTGGTTGGCGCATTATATAACATTGTTGACCAAATATTCATTGCAAATGCAAGTTACCTCGGATCAAATGGAAATGCCGCTAACACCGTTGTGTTTCCTCTCACAGTTGTTGCACTTGCAATCGCCGTTATGATTGGTGATGGTGCGTGTGCATTTGTCAGCATTAGTCTCGGAGCAAAACAACATGAAAAAGCGCATCACAGTATTGGAAATGCTGTTCTTTTAACAATTATTTCAAGTGTGATATTAACCGCGCTCTATTTTATTTTCATGGAACCGATACTGACTTTGTTTGGAGGGAAAGTCAACGAAGAAACGTTTGCTTTATCAAAAGAATACTTTATATGGATTGCCGCCGGTATTCCGTTTTTTATGTTTGGTCAGGCAATGAACCCGATTATACGTTCAGACGGAAGCCCGCGTTTTGCCATGATTACTACCATTGCAGGAGCGGTTCTTAATATTATTTTAGACCCTATTTTCATATTTGTTTTCAAATGGGGTATGATGGGTGCTGCTGTTGCGACTGTTCTGGGACAAATAGTAACGGCACTATTTGCAATTCATTATCTTTGCAATATGAAGGCTGTTAAATTGCAGAAAAATAGTTTTGTATTAAGCGGACATCTCATATCAAAATTTCTTCCACTTGGTATCTGTAGTTTATTATCACAAATTTCGTTGGTTGCCGCTATGGCTTCCATAAATAATATGATAAAAAAATATGGTTCATTGGATGTTATTTTTGGGCAAGAACAATATGCACAGATTCCGATGGCGGTGGTTGGAATTGTAATGAAGTTTTTCCAAATCGTTATAGCTATTGTTGTTGGTATGGCTGCCGGCTGTATACCTGTTGTTGGTTATAATCTTGGTGCAAACAAAATTGAACGGGTGAAATCACTTTTTTCACGGCTTTTAATCTGCGAAGCTCTTGTTGGAGTTGTTGCCTTTATCGCCATTGAATTTTTCCCCCAACAGCTTATTAACATTTTTGGCGCAAATAATGAAAGTGTATATTATACTGAATTTGCACTAAAAGCGTTTCGTATTTATTTGTGCCTTGTCATTTTTGCATGTGTAAATAAAGCGGCCTTTATATTTTTACAGGCGATGGGAAAACCCTGGAGTTCAACATTTTTATCTATGCTTCGTGAAGTTGTATTTGGTGCGGGATTTCCGTTAATACTCCCATTATGGTTTGGACTTAATGGTGTCCTTTATTCAATGCCATTATCGGATTTGTTGACGTTTATTGTGTCAATTATTGTTATAAGGATAACTTATAATGAATTGAATAAAAACATACATTGAACGACTTAATGGCTATAGGGTGAACGTCGCGCCGTCCATGGCGCGACGCTTCGTAGTAGGTTTTTTATTGAAATACAATGTGCTAAAGTAAATAGCGTAGCCGCTTCGCGGCAGGGCAAAAAATAACTTCGCCTAACATACGCTATACGCTGCGCCGCAGTAGCGGCTTGGCCTACGAAAAACCCCAGTCGGGCTTCGCCCTTTGTGGGGTTTTTCTCCGGCACATTTTTGCGGTTGCTGGAAACCTACGGTTTCCTTTATCGCAACCGCAAAAACGTCGTATAGCTTTCACGTTATGTGCAATGCCCCCTAAGATTTTTGTAAAATATTGTGTAAAAAGGGATTGACAAAACATTGTAAATATAATATTATAAATAAACGGAGGTTAATAATGGTTTGTATAAAAGATATTTTGGAATATTATTCCCAATGCAATAAATACATTAATATAAATATAATAAAAACATTGAAAGAAAATAATTATATTTTTAATAAATCACTTACAGGATATTATAAAAATATTAATGATATTTTATTTCATATTTTAACTGTAGATATGTCATGGACAAATGATTTAAAAGAAATAACAAAATCGACAGTATTTGAAGAAAAAATATATAAAGAATTTAATGATGAAAATGATATTAATCCATATAAATCAATAATAGATTTTGAAAATGATAGAATAATTTTGGATGATTTATTAATAGAATATGTAAATGAAATTAACTTGAACGATCTAGAAAAAGAATTAATATTAAAAAACAATAAAAGAAAGAAGGTATGGGAAATATTAATACATACATTTAATCATCAAACACATCATAGAGGACAAATTAGTCAAATAATAGATGAAAATGGAATAGAAAATGATTTTTCAAATATGATAAGATATGATCGAAATAAATAAAATATAAAATAATGGAGTACGGGGGCACTGCACATAACATACGCTATACGCTGCGCCGCAGTAGCGGCTTGGCCTACAGAAAAACGCAGTCGGCCTACGGCCTTTGTGCGTTTTTCTTCCGGCACATTTTTGCGGTTGCTGGAAACCTTCGGTTTCCTTTATCGCAACCGCAAAAACGTCGTATAGCTTTCACGTTAAGCGACATAGCCCGATTCATTTATATTGTAAAAAGATGTGCCGGAAATCATCCGGTAGTATACCATAATGCTTATACCTAGCCGGAATAACATCAGTTACGGGCTACGATCGCTTAACAGG
>BOBG01000150.1 GCA_026002265.1 Spirochaetia bacterium | reverse complement strand
GTATATATTGGGCGCAATGTTTAATAGAAATAAAAAATATTGTAAAAGATGCTGAATGGTCTGTACAAATGGACGAAACAGAATCGTTATGTGAAAGGCGATCCAAAATAAGTGTCTACTTTAGTAGACACTTGATTCATTTTTTACCTTATGCCATAATGGGCTATGAGTACAATTTTATGGGAAATAAGGGCATTTTGAATGATAGACATAAGTATCAGCAACCTTTTTTGTGGTGATAATGCTGAAATTTTGCCACTTATACCTGATAATTCGGTTGATGCTGTTATTACAAGTCCTCCGTATTTTCAGCAAAGGGAATATGGTGATGGAAGCGGCATTGGGAATGAAGAAACGCTTGAAGAATATCTTGAACATGTTATAAGCGTATTTCGGCAGTGCGTTCGTATAACAAAAGATGCAGGGTCTATTGTGTTTAATATTGGTGATAAATACATTGACGGTAATTTACTCCTTGTTCCTTATCAATTTGCGCTTGCAGTACAAAAAGAAAAATTGGTTAAACTTATAAATGAACTGACATGGATTAAAGTAAATCCTGTTCCAAAACAAGACCCTCGTAAACTAATTTGTGCTACAGAACCGTTTTTTATTTTTGCAAAATCACCTCATTATTATTTCAATAAAGAAGAATTTTTATCATACCGTGATACTCTCTTAAAAAAACAAACTGCTGGCAATGATGTCGGTAAAAAATATTATGAATTGATTGGAAGATCAGATTTATCGAATGAACAGAAAGAACAGGCACGAAAAGAATTATCAGAAGTAATATCAGAAGTAAAACAAGGAAAGCTTGCTAGTTTTCGTATGAAAATTCGTGGTTTACACGCATTGCCCTATGGTGGGCAGGCGGGTGGACGTTTAACACAAATTGAAACAAAAGGGTTTACTATTATTAAGATTTACGGTAATGCGCTTCGTCGTGATGTTATAGAATCTACTGTTGAAACAATTAAAGGAAATATTCACCCGGCTGTGTATCCTGCAAGTATAGTGCATGAATTGATAAAATTATTAACAAAAGAAAATGATATTGTTCTTGATCCATTTCTTGGTTCAGGAACAACTGCTGTTGCGGCAAAACGTTTAGGCAGAAGATATATTGGAATTGAAATTCATCGTGAGTATATCGAATATGCGGAACAAAGACTTACGAATAAACAACCCGATATGTTTGAGATATTATTATGATACCTGAAGAAATTTTAGAAAATTTATATGAAATTGTTGTAAAAGAAAAAGGCATTGAATTAGTGCTTGACCCAGAGGTAGAGTATGGTGAAACAATAATACAGAATATTGATACACTTATACAGAACATCGATAAAAATAAATCTCTTGTATCAGCATTAGTAACCTCACTTTTAAAGAAAATTATTGAACCATCACAAGACATTCGGTTACATAGAATGGATTTTACAGGTGGGTATTCCGCACGAAGTTTAGATACCGCTGTTACAGCACCATTTTTCAAGAAATATTTTCCTAAATATGCCAATAAAGAATCCGCATTTTTAACTCTCGCAACGAGAGAAAAAATTGAATGGTCTAAGACTGATGGACAGAATTTAAAAATCCGAAATGCGGCGGTTAAAAATAGTTTTTTGAATATTCTTGATGGTATTGAACAGCATACAATTGAATCTGAAGATGTTTTATGTTATATCTTTAAAAGGTTACATAACCTTTCATTACAGCAACATCTTATTTTTGATTCAACGATTGAAACTGCTGAATTTCTTGATATTCTTAATATTGATACTGTCCTTGCTATGCTTGAAACTCATTTTTCAATTAAATTAAGTTCTCGTTTGCCCGTTATTGCAATATATACGATATATCAGCAACTTTTTGAGCAGATAAAACGATACGATGGGAAAATTTTATGTCCTCTGAATGTTCACACTTCATCAGATAAACATGGGTATGGCGACATTGAAATTTGGAATACTAATGACACACCTTTTGAAATGGTGGAAATTAAACATAATATATCAATTGATAGGAATTTAATTTTTGATTTAGTAAAAAAATCGGAACATACCAGTATTGAACGCTACTATATTCTGACAACGGCAAAAGATAATTTTACTTCTATAGAAGAAGCAGAATTTATAAAGCAGTTCATCAAAAAAATTAAAAGAGATAGTGATTTAGAAATAATCCCTAATGGTATTCAAGGAAGTTTGAAATATTATTTGCGTTTTATAGGTGATTACAAACAATTTTTGCAAAAATACACGGAAAATCTGATTGCAGATGCTGAAAATTCAACGGAAGTGCAAGAAATGCATATTGCTGTATGGGAACAAATATTGCAAGAGCATAGTTTGACATAGAAAAAATGAAATGAAGAATAATTTCGGTAGAGTGGGTTGCCCGTCACATAACATACAGTTTATGCTTCACCGCTAAAGCGGCTTGGGCTACGAAAAACACTAGTCGGGCTAAAGCCCTTTATGGTGTTTTTCTCCGCCACATTTTTGTTACCCTGGCACGATCCGCGTTCCTTTATCGGGCAACAAAAAATGTCATACACTTAGAATTGATATGGGATGAAAAAAATAGTTGGCAGCTTCCAGCTGGTACGGTAACTGATTTTTAACTACCCCTCTTCCCGAAGCATTTCTCTCACCGTAGCAGAAAATCCCTCGGATTTAAGCGCAGAGATTTCCGGATATTTTTTTATAAAAGCCTTGAGCAGAACTAACTCCCGCTCAGGTGTGAGCACCGACTCAATGGCAGCGGCAGCGGTCCGTTTTTCAATACCGCGGGAACGCAATCCGGCTTCAAGACGCCTCGGACTTTCAACTTTTTGGGGAAGCCGGCTTTGCAGCCATAACCGCGCAAACCGAAGATCGTCCACCAATCCTCGTTCAGCTAATTCCTGAACAACCAACCGTACACACGAAACATGAAAACCGCGGGCTTGCAATTTTCTCGTGAGTCCCGCGCTCTGCTGCTCTGCACGTCTTACTAACCGGAGTGCAGTCTGCTCTGCATCAAAACACAAGGACGCAAACCGGAGATTCGACTCTTCATACTCAGACAGTACAGCACCGCATTCCGGAATCCTCCCCTCATAGTACGCAGTACTGATACAGAGATCCCATCCATTGGATAGTTGAATCCGATAAGCCGGAGGATCGGATAAGGGTTTTTGAGAAACCGATGCAATGGTCACCGTTTTGAGAACTGGAACCGCCGCCTTGCACCTGCACGACCGTACTTTTTACGCTCAACCATCCGGGAATCCCTGGTGAGGAAACCATTTTTCCGGAGGCTTGCTTGATTTTCAAGATCGACTTGACAGAGCGCCCGCGCCAAACCATGCCGGCACGCACCGGCCTGTCCGTTGACTCCTCCGCCGTACACATTGATCAGAACGTCAAATTTTTCTCCGCCGGAAACGACACCAAGGGGCTGACGCACCTGTGCGACATGCTCGCTCAAAGAAAAATAGGCATCTAATTCTTTACCATTCACATGGATAGCACCGGTTCCTTCACGAACATAGACCCGTGCCACGGCCGTCTTCCTCCGGCCTGTTCCGATTCCAAGATTCTTTACCACAAAAAACCTACCTACAATGAAAGAGTTTCCGGATTCTGCGCGGAATGCGGATGATTCGGACCCGCGTAGATCTTGACATTATTAACGAGCTTCCGGCCCAGCGGGCCCTTCGGCAGCATACCTTTAACTGCTAATTCCAACGGCGAAGTCGGGTGACGGGCTATCAACCGGTTAAAAGTTACCGATTTGAGTCCGCCGACATAACCGGTATGATGATAGTAGATTTTCCGTTCCGCTTTCCGGCCGCTGACAACAATTTTATCTGCATTTACCACAACGACATAATCGCCGAGTTCGTGGTGCGGTGCGAAAATCGCCTTTTCCTTTCCC
>BOBG01000149.1 GCA_026002265.1 Spirochaetia bacterium | reverse complement strand
CGCCGAGGACATCATAGATCACAAAATCCAAATCCAGCTCTTCAAACACACGCTGCTGCTTGAAAAGCTCAACTGCGGTAATAATCCCCCGGCCCGCACACCCGACACCCGGCGCTGGTCCACCGGCCTCCACGCAGTAGACTCCATTGAATCCGGTAAAAATAACCTCATGCGCGTTGACCGCATTTTTTTCCCGGAGTGTGTCAAGTACCGTTGGGATATAGGTTCCATCACGGAGCGTATTTGTCGAATCACTTTTCGGATCGCAGCCGAACTGCATAACTTTATAGCCAAGCTTCGAAAGCCCAGCACTTAAATTCGATGTCGTGGTTGATTTGCCGATGCCGCCTTTACCATAGACTGCAATTTGTTTTATTTTTCCCATTATTTCACCTTACAATCAACATTCAATATTTCCTAGTGAAAATAGTGTATTACTAGGATTCTTGTCAATCCCCTGAAAAGGTGCTTCGTATTTTTTCCTTGACACATCTTTTGCAAGCTGTTAAAATAATTTTGTCATGAGAATCCCGAATCCCGAATCCCGAATCCCGAATCCCGAATCCCGAATCCCGAATCCCGAATCCCGAATCCCGAATCCCGAATCCCGAATCCCGAAATAATTTTCTAGATCGATTCCTCTTTGTCAAGCCCCTTCTGGTAAATATTTTTCTCTCCATAAAAACCGGTCATAGACCTATCCTTGCGATCTCTGGAAATAGGCTGGCGGATCATGGCGATAGATCCGCGGTGGACGGAATTACCTCTACATCTTGTAAATCTATTTCTGTGACGGATAGACCTCTGGTATTGGCGCGGGTGTGGCCGATTTTTTCAGCGGTGTTAGATAACAGCGATCATTTAGCCGGTTATTCTGGGTATATACGCGTATAAAAGGAGTTATGCGACATAAAAAATCAGAAATTTCCGAATATATGCAGCGCTTGTGGTACTGCTAAAGGAATTTCCTGTGTAATTAATGTTGTATAAAAAACGCCTTATGTGTCAGTAAATAAACTTATTCTCGGTGATAACCTTGAAATATTAAAAACTCTCGAAAATGATAGCGTAGACTTAATCTATTTAGACCCGCCATTTTTCAGCAATAAAAACTACGAGGTGATTTGGGGCGATACTGGAGAAGTTAGGAGTTTTCAAGACAGATGGTCAGGCGGTATACCTCATTATATTGAATGGCTAAAAGAACGTGTAGTAGAAATGCGCCGCATACTAAAATCTACTGGTAGCATATTTTTGCACTGTGATTGGCACGCAAACGCCTATATACGAGTGCAAATTTTAGACATCGTTTTTGGCGAGAACAATTTTCGTGCGGAAGTCATCTGGAAAAGACACAGCTCCCAACAAAAAGGAAGCCAATACGAATCAAAAAGAATAGGCTCTGTCACAGACACCATTTTTGTCTACTCAAAAACAGACGAGGCGAAAATAAGTGTGACTAGAGCCGCCACTTATGATGAAATTGTGGCGATATTTCCACTAAAAGACGAAAAAGGCAGAAATTACAACACAGCAACCCCTATTTTTCGCGCGCCAAGTATGGGAGCAAGACCGAATTTGTGCTACGAATGGAGAGGCTTCAAAAATCCACACCCTTCAGGCTGGCGTTTAAGCAAAGACAGATTAGAGGAAGAATATCAAAAAGGAAATATCGTAATTAGAGCTGACGGAAAACTAGAAAGAAGAAGCTACTCGGAAGATTACAAAGGCGTTCCAATCGGCAATTTGTGGACAGACATAAACAATGTAACGATAGGAAAAGAGGCGATAGGCTATCCAACACAAAAACCGGAATTGCTGTTGAAAAGAATTATTGAATGCGCGAGCAATGAAGACGACACAGTACTCGACCCATTTGTCGGAGGCGGAACAACCGTTGTTACAGCGCAAAAACTTAACCGCAACTGGATAGGAATAGACCAATCTGTACAAGCGATAAAAGTTACAGAAATGAGATTGCAAACACAGGCGGGTATGCTTTTTAGTCCTTTCACTGTGCAATTACACAAATACGATTACGACACAATACGGAATAGCGATGCGTTTGAGTTTGAGTCTTGGATAGTGCAACAGTTTGGTGGAACAGGAAATGCAAAACGAAGGGGCGATTTTGGGCTTGACGGCAGAACACAAGATAATACGCCAATTCAGGTCAAGCGTTCAGATAATATAGGTCGCAATGTAGTGGACAACTTCAAATCGGCTGTTGAACGATACGACAAGAATTTATTTGAGAAAAATATCGCCAAAAATAAACCAATCGGCTATATTATAGCGTTTAGTTTTGGAAAAGGCGCGATACAGGAAGTTTCACGGCTAAACAACGAAGAAAACAAGATAATCAAGCTGATAAAAGTCGAAGATATTATACCGATAGCAATAAAACCAACGATAGCTGTTCATATAAACGAACTTTCAAAAGACGATAAAGGCAACCATAAAATAGAATTTGTCGCAGACGGGAATAGTCCCGCGGGAATTGAATTTTATAGCTGGGATTTTGAATACGACAAAGAACAAGGATTCAAACCGCAAATTCTGCTTGACAAATCAGGCAAACAAGAGTATATATTCAAAATAGGCTCATATAATATCGCTGTAAAAGTTATAGATAATGATGGACTTGAAAATATAGAATCATTCGGATTAAAAATAAACGGAATAATAGAAAGACTGTAGCGAAGAATTATTACTGGCTAAATCGGTTGTACCGCCACGCGTCCGTGCGTGTCGGCTTCGTAACGGACTTTTTTCAACATTTAACACACGGTTTAGGCTTCACCCGCAGTAGTAGGCTCGGGCGGAGAATAAACGCAGTCGGGCTTGCGCCCTTTATGCGATTTTTCTCCGCCACATTTTTGCAAGACCTGGAACGCTCCGCGTTCCTTTATCGGGTTTGCAAAAATGTCATATACAGCCGGAACGTTATACGCTATTTGTGCCTAAGATTTTTTTAAATATTTAGTAAAAATTATACAAATGGGTATTGACAAAATAAAATAATATAGAATATCATAATTTTATGAAAATATTAATGAATGCATTTTGTCTATTTGCTCAAGAAGTGAAAAATAATTATAACTAACTATGAATTAAATAAATATAATATTTTTCCATACAGGGCAAATATAAGAAATGGTACTGGTAGAAATAGTGATGTTATATCTATATTGAATCAAAATGATAAAATAGAGATATTGGAAAAGACTATATATGAAGAAAATATGAAACGTTATTTTTTACTTATGCTTTGTATACTCTGTACGTATCATTTATTTTCGCAGAGTGTTTATGCATGGGATTTTAAAAAAGACCTGATCATTGGCTCCACTGCGTTAGGATTGCCTATAGCGTCATTTTTTATTGACGTTTCTTCCAATAGCGCCTCTATGCATGATTCTTTCCAAAAAAAAAATGTAAACGCTTTTGATCGCGGCCTGATGTTTGCGTACAATAAACCGGTTGATATTTCAAGTGATGTTATGCTGTATGCTCTTATGGCGGCGCCTCTTATATCGCTGGCGGGAAATAGTAAAGACGCAAATGCCTGGGCAACCTATGGCATAATGTATGCGGAAGCCTTTTTGTTGGTATGCGGGACATTTGAAGTCATAAAGAATTCAGTACTTAGATACCGGCCCTATTGTTATTTTGGGAGTATTCCTTCAGGAAAAGAAAGCAGCTATTTCGAAAGTTTACCCTCTGGGCATACGGCCATTGCCTTTATGTCAGCCGGTTTCCTCACTTCAACATTTCTCACCGAATACCCGGATTCACACTGGAAAATACCGGTCAGTGCTATTGCGTACACATTAGCTGCGGGAGTTGGGGCAGGTCGTATTTTTTCGGGGAATCATTTCATGACCGATGTCCTGGCAGGCGCGGCTATTGGTTCATTATATGGGTGGCTTATACCGGTTTTACATATACCCGCAAAAAATAACAATGTGACAATCCAGCCTGTTGTTAATGGAATAATCGTAAAGGTATCCTTTTGATAAAAGTTTGAAAACGAATTACAC
>BOBG01000148.1 GCA_026002265.1 Spirochaetia bacterium | reverse complement strand
TGGCAAGGGAATGGAAACTGCGGCGAATGACGTTTTTCTTTTTAAAGAATACCCATCTCAATTTTCGGCAGAATTCATAAAAAAACGTCTTGTCGGTGAAAATATTAGCCCCTATTATCTGGAAGATAAATCGGATTATTTGCTTTATTTTGAAAATATAGATGATATAAAAAAATTGCCGGAATCCATTCAAGAACATCTAAAAATACATAAAAAAACTTTAATTGCACGGGCCACAGTAAAAAATGAGGGACGCCTCTGGTGGCGATATTCCCGTCCAATGCACAAAGAATATTATCATTTGCCGAAAATATGGTGTTCATACCGCAGTAGAAATAATGCCTTTGTATTAGATGAAAGTGATGAATATATTGGCTTGACAAATACAACTGTCATTTTTGGGACGAATACGCAATATTCGTTAAAATATTTATTGGCATTGTTAAATTCAAAACTACTGGCATTTAGATATAAATCCATCGGTAAACAAACCGGTGGAGGTGTTTTTGAATATTTTGCAAATGGTGTTGGAAAGCTCCCTATTCCCGCCCTAGACCTTTCCCAGCCTGCCGATAAAACCTCTCACGACAACCTTGTTTCGCTTGTAGATAAAATGCTTTTGCTCAAAAAACGAGAACACGATAATCCGAATCCGCAGGTAAAGAAAGTAATTCAGGTACAGATTGGAGCGGTTGATAGGCAGATTGACGAGGTGGTGTATAAACTGTATGGGCTGACGGAGGAGGAGATTAAGGTGGTGGAGGGAAAAACATGAGTAGATATGAAATTATTCTTTATTGGAGTGCTGACGACAATGCTTATATAGCAGAAGTTCCTGAGCTACCGGGATGTGCGGCTGATGGGAAAAGCTATTTGGAAGCAATTCAAAATATTGAACAGATTATTTCCGAATGGCTTGAAACCGCACGGAGTTTAGATCGTACTATTCCTGTTCCTAGAGGAAAGCTGATGTATGCTTAAGCTGGTTTAGGTGAGAAAATACTGCTGTAATCTTTGATCGAAGCACCTTCTTAATAAGTTGTGTCCATTGCCTCAAATTTTTCCCGGACTCGTTGTAGGGAAACAAGTTCACGGTTAATAGTGAAGCCGTAATTCAGTACTTTCGACTCGATCCGGGCTGCTTCATCCTGCCAAAAATGTATTTCTGCCAAATCGATAAACCGGAAGCGCCGGTCAAGGGCTTTTTGCGCCCAGACAAGGGCTTCATTCCAGTAGATTAACGCAGTTTTGTAACAAGTTTCTGTGGTTTCCAAACTTTCCAAATTCTCGTTTTTCCATGGTGCATTGTAAAAGTATGCATTGCGTTTATTCCATTTATTTCCTAAATAAATATATTGCTCGACCATTTTTAAATTTAAATGCATCGTAAATAAATACCGGTATTTTTCCCATTCTGTTTCGTTTTCAATATGCGCGACCGCATAAAGGGGATTCGCAAAATCAGCAGCTAAAGCCTTTTCTAGAAAATAAATATTTTCCATTGTATCATCCGGATACTGTATATAATGGAGATGATACAGCCGGTAATATTCTTCTCGATACCGGATAATATAGGCATCGGCATCCGGAATATTAAGTACAAAAAGTACAAAAACCAGCACAGCGCACATCGCTTTTTTCATAAAATCCCCGCTATGAACGTACTACCCGAAAACCAATCCCGTTGTACCGGCCCGCAGGAGTGTAACGGCCCCGTGCCGCAGAACGGAGGCGCTGCGCGTAATAATCCCAACTCCCTCCGCGCGCCACCCGGTACGAACCTGCTACCGTATTAGTATCATAATCTCCAAACCAATCCCAACACCATTCCCAGACATTTCCATGCATATCGTATAAACCCAATGCATTGGCCGGAAAACTGCCGACCGGTGACGGCTGCTGCCGGAATATTCCTTTGACATTTCCATTGTAAGGATAATTTCCATCGTAATTAGCTTGATTTGTCGTGATATTATTTCCGGTACTGAAAGGAGTTGTAGTGCCGGCCCGGCAAGCATATTCCCACTCTGCCTCGGTCGGAAGCCGGTAACCATTTGCCTCTTGATTCCACGTTACCACCCATTTCATTTTATCAATGTTACTTAAATTAGCCGGATCTTTTCGGCTTTTATCTATTGTGTAAGCCGGAGTCAACCCTTCCTTCCGGCTCCGGGCATTACAGTATTCTATAGTATCATACCTACTAATGCTTTCCACCGGAAGATTATTACCCTTAAATGAACTTGGATTGATTCCCATGACATCGCTGTACTCTTTTTGTGTTACTTCGTATTTACTTATAAAAAAGCTGTCAACAACCGCCCAATGCTGCGTTTCAAATCCGGAACGTCCGGGCTCCGAAAGAGGACTCCCCATACTAAAAGTCGTATTTTGAATCTGCACAAAACCGGCCGGAGTTACAGCAGTAGCCGGCTGGCGGCTCGGCTGGCTCGGTACAGAAGTCTGTCTGCGGGTGAAAGACAGCGCAGTTTGACGGTTTTCTTCTATCTGAATTGTCTGCGTCTCAGTGTACCCATCATCATAAGTTATTATCGCTGAATAGGTTCCGGGTGCAAAGGTTTGGGTGTAGGAACTTCCGGCCTTGACTTCGCTGAGCTGATTCACACCGGCGCCGATAATCCGAATTTTGACTGCACTCACTGTTGAAACCGCCAGCGTACCCATTGTGAGGGAGAGGGCCGGCGCGGTTTTGCCGGAATTGCCGTACAATGTTCCAATAAATTCCTTTGCCGCGTTCCGGATGCTGTCTATTTCAGCGGTATCAATTGAAATACTGGCATCAAGAACGAGATACACCACCGAGGAACGGACTTCTGTTTTTGTTGTTATGGAATCCGATGCCCGGTACTCGCTCACCACCTGCCACGCAAGACTCCGGCTTTCCATGCTCCAGAGACCTATGGATCCGGAACCTTCAAGTCCTCTAAAATCATCAAATATATAGGTTACTTCCTGCCCATCGAGGCGCCCCATCACATAATTTCCCGCATTTGAATTCACGCCGCCGACATACTGAATATTGGTGAGCGCATAGCCCTGCCGATCCGGCTGCAATGCCACAGTCCCTTCAAAATACCGGGTTGAAGCCTGCGCGCTCGTTGCACCATCAAAAGTTACCCGGACCTTTGTGTCTACCGGATAGCTCGGCGTCAGCATCCGGAGAGTCGTCCGTGTGGTTATCATTTCGATACTTCGGGCAATTTCTTTCAGTTGTTCACTCGCATCATCAATACTCGTCAAGAGATAGGCATTTGCATTTTTACTCGATATAGTCTGGAGCGTAGTTGTAAATGACGCAGTATCCTTAACCTCGGTTCCCTGCACCCCTAGTGCATAGGCGCTGAGCGATCTGCCTGCAACGGGCCGGTTCGCAATCTGTTGCTGGATAAACGATTGATAGGCAGGACTATCCTGACCGCGAAAATTCCGGTTTTCTATGGGCTGTAGACCAATACTCGTGGAACCGGTATCTATTCCTTCGATAAAAGTAACGATATTCACTGCATTTAAATTTTCCGGAAGGATTTCGGCATTTTGGGACAATGAAGCCACAGCCCGGTGCACGCCATAATAAACTGCTGTACCCCGCCTCGTGGAGGGACTATAATCCTGATCCAAAACATTCATCAACTGTTTATAGCCGGCATCGTCTAAAAAAACCGGCTGCGTTCCGGTGATGGTCCGGGCATCAGCTCCAAAAGAGACGATCCCGACATAGATTCCGGAATTCTCCGGAGGAGGCTTTGGAAGGGATTCATCCGCGGCTCTATGCTCCGGTTGCGACTCAGGCGCCTGCTGTTCAGACGGCGGCACGCTCAAAAATTCCACCAGCGGATCGCTTTTACTCACCTCTACCGAAAAAGTCTGCACCACTTCAGCATTTTCAGCCCGGATCGTCCGGATGCTGATCTGGTACGATGCATTCAGAGTCTCCCATGTTCCGGTAATAATATACTGTGCGCCCAAAACCCAGCCGACTCGTTGCAGCATAGGATCCGGAATCGGACTGTGTGAGCTAAAAGCCAGAGACTCCCGCGCCTGATCGATCCGGGTTTGCTCAACGAGCTTCAAGCTTCGGCCGTTGATCAATGCCCGCGACAATTCTCCCAGTACATAATC
>BOBG01000147.1 GCA_026002265.1 Spirochaetia bacterium | reverse complement strand
CCTCATTCTTCATAGAGAAAAAATTCTTTTGAAAACAGAAGTACAGACTAAATCCTACATGATCAAAAAAGAATGATACTATAGTATAATGATAGAGTCAATACAATGAATTTTGGAATCAATGTTGAAATACGGATGTTGGATAACTCTTCTCCTTTGTAGTAAAAATAAAAACGAGATCTAACGATCTTAGAATATGTTCCTGAATTGCTAGAACACTTTCCAGACGTGTTGGAACATTTTCTAGATATATTAAAACGGTTTCTATCAATCCCGAAACACGTTCCAAGAATATTAGAACCTATTCCAGAGGTATTGGAATATATTCTAGAAGTATTGGGGAACTACTTTATTTCTATATTCCCTCCGTTGTGTAAAAAGAAGTCACCTATCTTCAATTCTATAACAAAATTTTTGAAGCTGAATTGATAAAAACATCTTGACATAGCGCTTTTCCTTCGCTATAGTTTTTTTAAACAGTTTAAGATAAAAAATACTAAATTATAACCGGAGGAAATTTTTTATGAGTTATATCCCGCGGCCAAAACCAGCGCCGGTTGTTAAACCGGGTGAATTCGTATTTGCAGCTATGGGTTTGTACCATGGACATATTTTCGGTATGTGTAAAGGGTTAATCGAAGCTGGCGGAGTTCTTAAAACGTACTACGATCCGGATCCCCGGTATATGGCCGGTTTTGCCAACAATTTTCCGGATGTGAAACCGGCTGCATCTGAAGAAGAAATACTTGGTGACCCGGCGATTATTTTGGTGGCCGGCGCCACAAAGACTGATGAACGCTGTGCGCTTGGACTCAAGGTAATTGCGGCCGGCAAAGATTATTTTACTGATAAAGCCCCCCTCACGACTCTGGATCAACTGGCGCAAGCACGGGAAGCTGTACAAAAAACTGGTAAAAAATATGCGGTCTATTACAGTGAACGGATTCATGTTGAATCTGCGGTATTTGCCGGGCAACTTATCGAGGAAGGTGCGATTGGCAGAGTTGTGCAGGTTATCGGTTTTGGTCCTCACCGGCTTGGTACCCTTGAACAGCCGGGGAAACCGGGACGCCCTGCATGGTTTTTTGTTAAAAAGCATTACGGCGGAATATTGTGCGACATCGGCAGTCACAATGTTGAGCAAATTTTATATTACACCGGTGCGCACGATGGCACTGTTACCCGGAGTCAAATTGCAAACTACAATCACCCGGAGTTTCCGGAATTGGACGACTTTGGAGATTGCCAAATTACCCTTGACAACAATGCAACCGGCTATTTCCGGGTCGATTGGTTTACACCGGACGGGCTTCAAGATTGGGGTGATGGACGCCTCTTTATCCTTGGTACTGAAGGATTTATTGAGCAGCGTAAATATTTTAACCTCGGCTTAAAGAATTCGCGCGGCGGGCATCTTTTTCTGGCAAACCGCACAGAAGAGACCTATTTTCCGCTTACCGGTCAGGTCGGCTATCCGTTTTTTGGGGAATTGATCCTTGACTGCCTCAACCGTACGGAAAAAGCGATGACTCAAGATCATGCATTTAAAGCCATTGAATTGAGCTTGATAGCACAACGAGATGCAGTTATTCTCGAGGCGAGCAAAAAATAAGGAGTAAAAAACTCATGAGGGGGTGTCTTCCCCCTGCCTCTATCTCGACAGGCTCAGAGAGCTTGCCGGGCATCGAGCCTGTCGAGATGCCGGCACCCCCCTCCTAGGTGAAAGCGGTCATTACAACATGACCGCAATGCCCCGGAAATAAGCCTGTTAAGGCTCTACGCCGCCGATAACCTGGATACGGCCATCAGTGGCTGGTACAACCGGTTGAGGAAGCGTTTTTGCATATTCAATGACAATATCGTTAAGCAGCATCGAAGTGTTGAATGTGTCAATGCTTTTGGTGAGCGGAATATAACCGTCCCCGCCCCCAGCAAGGTAATCATTAGTACCAATTTTGTAGGTCTTTGCCGGATCAATGGGTTGACCGTTGATAGTGACACCGGAAATGGTGCCGTCGCCGGCTTCATTGTACGTGATTGTGTACCTGACCTCTTTTGAAACTTGAGCCCAGCCGCCCGCGCCCTGACGGATACTTCCGATAAAATTAAACAAATCGATTACATCTGATCCTTTCAGCGTAACGACGTAAACCATATTATCAAAAGGGAACACCGTAAGGATATGCTCTTTTGTCACAGCACCAGCCGGAAGTTCAGCCCGGATGTTTCCGCCGTTATGGAACGCAAAATCAACATCTACACCGAGGGACCGGACGTATGCAGCAGTTGCATCCGCACAGAGATCCCCAAGGGCGATTTCCCGGTACCGGCTCAACCGGTTACCGAATTCAAAGACTGCACTCGTCTGCATAACAACTTCTTTCAAACTCGCCTGGGCCTGATCGTAATAAGGTTTGATCAACGCTGCAACAGCCGGATCCGGTGCAAAGGCAGTCGCGGTAATTTCAACCGGTCTCCATGAAAAACCAGTCACTTTTCCATTCTGAATTTTGAGAATTGCCTTACCGACAAATTTTCCCCACTCATTTGCGGAAACAATCGGAATACCATTTACAAAAAGCGGCTCCTCAAATTTTGAGTGCGAATGACCATCTACAATCAAATCGACTCCGGAAAGAGCTTCCGCGATCATCGGGGAAGTGGTTTGATCGTCCGTTTCCAGTACGTCGCCGATGTGGCCGACAATGATAATGACATCTGGATGCTCTTTTGACTTGAGGTCCGCAAGGGTCTGTTTTGCGGCTGTTATTTCGTCAATAAATGTCAAGCTTTTATCCGGAGAAGCGATCACTTTTGACCGGAGAGTTGTCAACCCGATGATTCCAACCCGGAATCCCCCGAAATCCTTGACGATATACGGCTTTCCGAGGTAGGTGCCGTCAGCTTTTTTGATATTTGCAGACAGCCATGTGAATTGGGACTGGCCCATTTGTGTTTGCAGCACCGAGAAATCGTTGTCAAATTCATGGTTTCCAAATGCCACAGCGTCATAACCGATCAAGTTGTAAGCCTTGATATCCGGCTCCGCGTCAAACATATTGGAAAGCGCACTTCCGGTGTTAATATCCCCAGCATCAAGCAACAGAACATTTCGATGGTCCCGGCGTTCGGCATTAACCAATGTGGCGCGCTCAGCGAGTCCACCCTTTCCATCTTTTGCAAGAGTTGTACCGTGGTGGTCATTCGTATGCAGTACAACCAATTCATATTCGGTATAGCGCCGCGCCGCAATATCCCCCGCGGTGATCCCGCCTGCAAAACTCGTGCTGATCAGTAGCAGTCCGGCCACTACCGAAAAAATAATTTTTTTCAGATTCATAGCTGTTCCTTTTTTGAAAAATTTTCAACAATCGTTGAAGTTGATTCACTATAGCTAAAACGGCAAAAAAAGGGAAGATCACCCTTCTCCACAATAATAGGAATTAGGGTCTGACCCTAGAATTTCTCCGGTAAACCGTGTCCAGAATTCCGGTGTAACTGGTGTGACAACTCGGGTAATTCTATGTTGCAGATGGTACAAACCGCTCCATTCCCAATTTTCCGGCTTCCTCACCATGCCGGACTTCACCGGATTGTCGTTAATGTAACGAAATACGCTCCAGAAATCTACATCACTGGTAATTTTCCGACTCCAAAACCGGTCTCCCCAAAAATGACCGGAAGTGTGATGCTCCTTATTCCACCGATGGGCAAAAACTTGTTTCACCCATTTCATTATTGTAGAAAGACTTTGACCTTTCATCGGCGTGATTTCCAAATGAAAATGGGTATCCATTATTGAAAAAGTGTGAACTTCAAACCGGTAACCTTTTTCAGATTTTGCTTCACAAAGAACCTGAAGGAAAAGTTTTTTGGTAGATTTTTTCTTAAGCTCTTTTGCTTTCCGGTTGCATCCGGAAATAACATGATAGGAATCACCACGGGAAGTATCCCCGCGCAATGGGTGCGCCATAATATCCTCCTATCTATAGTACGATCCAGACTCGTTGTTTTGATTCTGAGATGATTCTAGAGTTAGGCTTTTTTGTACCATTTTTTTCCGTTGCTAAAAATAGCTCGACAATTCCGGTAGCGCACTAAATAGGGTCAGACCTCACTTTAAGCGAGGTTGTGTGAAATTGATGTGATATGAAATGTGAAATTAAGGTCTGACCCCGCTAATGTACCGGTGTCATGTAGGACATTTTTTCATGCTCATTCCCCGTATCTTCCAGTCAGCATTATAGCCAACCGGATTAGTTATGACAGCCCTAAGTTCACACCTATTTGATAAGCCCACGGGAAACAGGTATCATTCCTCCGCTCAGAGCCGAAACATCATTGGTAATAATCAT
>BOBG01000146.1 GCA_026002265.1 Spirochaetia bacterium | reverse complement strand
ATTTTCCGGAGGGATAATCGTGTCCACGCTTCCAGTGATGAGCAGAAGGCTCCCTTTGAATGGGGAAAATTCCGCAAGGGGATTGATCTCTGTCATGTCATCAAACCAGCCCATGCCCAAGGTTTGGTCGGCGCCAAAGGCATTGGTGTAAGTAGCCGAGCCGTTCTGCTTGGCGCTGCTGTAAAGGGCGCTGAAGGCCTCCTCACCGGCAAGCTGCATGAAAACATAGAGGTCCGCCGCACCGGGAAGTATGGCCGGTGACCAGAGTACCACCGACCGGTAATCAGCGTCCCTTCCGGCAGTAACTGCCGCGACGCGGCCGCCCATGCTGTAACCCAGAATCCCCAGCCGGGAGCAATCCGCCTCTGGAACGGACTTGAGAAATTCCTTGCAGGAAGCCACATCGTCAATCATGAAAGAAAGGCGGTTACTCTGCGTAAAATCCTCGGTATTGTCCCCGCATCCGGCAAAATCCATTCTGAGGGAAGCGATGCCCTTTTCGGCCAGAACCCCGGCTAGGAGATCGAAGCCGCCATTTTCATGTTTGCTGCCCCCGTGTCCGTGGGCTATAAGCACCACCGGGTACTGTTTCCCCGCCTCGCCCCTCGGCAGGCTAAGAATCACGGGAATCTGGTTGCCCCGCGAACCCTGCACATTCAGAGCCTTTTCGGTAAAAGGCAGGGACCTTCCGCCGGAGCTGACACAGCCTGCCGCAAAAACCAGGACGGAAACAGCGATTATAATGATATTTTTTCTCATAATAAAAACCCCTGTGGTAACTATATTACGGCGAAAGATACCTGTCAATTGCCTCATACATGGATGCAGCAATTCCATGTGATTGCAATTCTTCCTTCATCGCTTCTTAATGCTATTTATTATCCGGTTTCCCCATGCCGGAATGAAACTGAGTACTAGCGCAAAAGGTAAAACAAGTGCTTGTGTCGGCTGATTCTGTTGGTAAAAAGCCGGAGAAAGTTTGATCAGCATCGAAAGGATACAACCGAGTGTCATATAGGTCCATAGTGCTTTTAACAAAATTCCGGAAAAACGAGTAGGGGCCGGATTTTTATTCCGTGCAACAATGATTCCAAGTGGAATGGCTGCAAGGAGAAGCGGGCTTATAAAGAGAATATTCGCATTATGATAGGTGTAATCATGATCAGTAAAAAAAGTCATAAAATAGAGTAAAGTCCCGGCAATACCGAAGAAAAATCCGAGAAAACTCTGGCTGATTCCGAGGATAATCCGGCCGAGGACTGGTTTTTTCTGTTGAATTCGGATACAAATTATAAAAAATGCAGCGATAATTAACCCCACGATTAATGTCGCGGGCCAGAGCGGACGCGGTTCATCTAGTACTTCATATCTGCCGATAGATTTATTCACGATTTCTTTTAAAGTAAAGAACTTCCGGCTTTTCCCAGCCGCATCATTATATTGAAATTCCTGAATATTATTCCCGATTTCACTAGGGAGAAACATCTCCTGCCATACCGTGATCGGTTGATCAATATCTTGCCCCATAAGGAAATTGAGGAACCAATCAATAACCGGTGAAAACCACATTGACCGGCGTATATGTTGACGCAGCGTAAAACGTCCCGGCGCTTCTCCATACTGTGCCTTGAATTGACCATCTGTTGCAACATCAAAAATATCTCGGATCCGGGTAGCGCAATTATCTTTAAAATGGTGATAAAAATAATTCCGGTTTTCCGGCTTCACATTTTCTTCGGCAAAGTTCCGGACCCTTTCCCGTGCAGCCGGATCCAAATCCAGTGTGTAAATAGTTATATCCCGGTTCTCTCGTACGTACGGGCTTATGCTCCGGCTTGTATCCGAAACCCCGCAACTGTACAGGAGACGCCCAAGCGCAAAATTCGTAAAAAAATGCTCACTTTCAAATGAAAAAAGTCCATAATCATAAAAACGCGAAGTATCACGTTGTGAATCTTCGATAATTAGCGCAATATGCCCCCACCAAAAATAGAGTTCATCACCTAAACCCATCACCGCGATTTTAACCGTTAAATGCTCACCCGGCTCAGATCTCGACTGAGCGTAAAGAGATACAAAAGATAAAATCATCAATATAAAAATAAAAATACGTTTCAAAACACCACCTTTTTAACATTAAGGCAGAAGCGTTTCATGCTCCGCAAGAAATAAATCCAGAACAGTCAAGAAAAAAATTACCACAAGCGGTCCGATAATGAGACCATTAAAACCAAAAACAGTTATTCCTCCGAGTATGGAAAGAAAAATAATGAGCGGGTGCAGTTGGATCCGGTTTTGTAGGAAAAAGGGCCGTAAGAAATTATCCAGCGTAGAGATACAGAGTCCGGATACTACCATAAAAATGATTCCGCCGTAAATATCTCCGCTAACAATCCGGACAATACCGAGAGGAATCCAGATAATGCTGCCGCCGATCATTGGTATAAAGACGCAGATAAAAGTTAATGCAGCAAATACTAGCGCACCTTTTACCTGAAAAATGCTGAAAATAATAAAGGCAATAATTCCCTGAACTAATGCTACAACAATATAACCAAGGAAAAGATTCCGGACGCTGTCTTTAAATTTCTCCACAAGTGTTGATAAATATTCACTCCGTATAGGAATAGCATGTAAAAAAAGCCGGGAAAGATACGCACCATCAACATAAAAAAAGAATAAACAAAACACCATCAGCACGAGGCTGAATGCAAACCTTCCGACATTTTTCGCGACAGTACTCGAAATTTGGACAACTTGTTGTAAACCGGTACGTAAAAGCGTCACAATATTGCGCCAAATTTCGTCCGGACTGATAATAATTTGTCCAAGGCTTATATCTTCGATAAATTGTGAAAGGTTATCCAGAAGCTCTTGTATAATCTGGGGGCGGGCGCTGAAGGTTTCACTCGTAAGCCGCAGTAAATCAACGAGTTGCTTAAAAAGTTGGGACACAACAAACAAAAGAGGAATGAGAATAATCACCGCGGTAAATACTGCAAAAATCGCCGCCCACATATTTTTGAGGATGACACCCAAGCGTTTTGTCGTATCAATTTTGGCAACTACCCGCCGGTGTAAAGGATTAAAAAGTACATAAAATAATGCGGACCATAAAAGCATGGTAAAAAAAGGCGCTATAATCTGGCATACAATAATGAGAAGTCCAACTAAAATGATGCCGAATACGAAATTTTGTACATTCCGGTCAAGCCCATGGGTTTTATTTTCCGCTTTTTCCGGAATAGAGCTTTTTTCCGGAACAGAAGTTTTTTCCGGAATGGGAGCTGAAACCGGCTTTATCTTTTTTTTGCGACTCATAATGCTGCAATAATAGACTCAAGCTCAACAATACCCGTATAATTCGGATTTTGCTCAACAATAAACAACAAACACTGCTTGGCACTTTCAAAATCCTGTGCGCCGATAAATGCTTTTCCTAATTCCATTTGTATATCCCAATTTTCCGGATCTGTTAGCAGAATTTCCCGGTATGAACGCACCGCACCGGAAAAATCACCGGACTCAACCTGTGTATGTGCGAGATTAAGCCGTATGCTATTATTTGCCGGTTCTACATTTAAGGCTTTTTCGTAATGCTCTATCGCTTTATTCCATTGTTTCCGGGCGCTGTACGCGGCTCCCAACGTATTGTTGATCGCAACTGACTGGGAATCGATCTGGTAAGCTTCTATCAAGAAAAGAATTGCATGATCCGGTAATCCCTGCTCAACATAGAGTCTGCCTAGATTGATCCGGGCCGGCACCGACCTGCGATCCATCAGCGCGCTTTTTGTGTACGCGGAAATTGCCCCGTCCCGGTCCCCAGCAGCTTCGTACGCAAGCCCCATCAAGAACGAATAATCCGGATTTAACGGGGCAAGGCTGACGGCACGCTGTGCATATTCAAAAATAAGTTCAGAATCCGGATCAAGGTTAAGAAGAATCAACGCCCGGTTATAATAACCAGAGGCATCGGCCGGATTATTCCGCACGATCTGGGCAAAAATTGCATCTGCATCGACCCAATTTTCCAACGCACTGTACGCACTGCCCAGACCCCGGAGACTGATTATATCGTCCGGATCTGCTTGCAGTGCCAAGGTAAAAGATTCAACCGCAGCTTCATAATCACCGGTTGCAGCGAATAATTGACCAATTTCCCGGTGAGCTTTTCCATAATCCGGGTTTAATGCGACTGCATTTTGAAAAGCCGAGAGCGCGGACTCCGGCAATTCCAGCGAAAGGAGCGTCCCCCCCAAATCATACCACGCACGTTCAAGTTTCGGATTCAGGTGACATGCAGTTTCAAACGCGGTGCGGGCATCGGCAAAGCGCCGGGTCCGGTAGAGCACACGCCCCAACGCAA
>BOBG01000145.1 GCA_026002265.1 Spirochaetia bacterium | reverse complement strand
TTGTATGGATTTCTATACTGCATGGTCGCCGCCGATTCCCATCATCAGGAAACTTGCCGAATTGCACAAAGACATTGTTTTCAGACTCGAATACTACGAACCGGGAATGTGTTTTCGTGGTAAAACCATAGCGAAATGGCAAGGTAGAGATGTACTTCTTGATGATACCTGCTGGAACATGACCGATGAAGACTTGAATGAATTAGGGTTTCTGTAAATCACCAGCCTTTCTTTCCCCCACACAGCAATAATAAACGAAAGCCGTCCATCTGGGCGGCTTTTTCATTTATCAAACCAAAAAGGAGCAAACTATGAAACAACAGTATCAAAAAAGGATATATGGCAACAGCGTACCTGACAGTTGGTACGATACAGACTGGACCGTCAACGAAATACGACAGAAAGCACAAGAATTGGTACAAAACACCTACGATGACGACACCAGCATTGACCTCTTTCTGCATGATTCTCTGAGTATCAGTGGAAATCGCATCTGTTAGCAACAAAGACTGTTCAAAAGAGCAGCCTATTTTATGTAAGGGAGCAAGATATGGAAATAACCATTTTAGTAGCGGAAGAAGACCTTGAATATGCAATAGAACGGGTAGAAGACTATTGTGATTGTGAATACAGCTTCTATGATGTCTATGTTATAAACCGTAATGCTTCATGCCCGCTTAGTGAAGCGAAAAAAGAAGAATTGCGTGGTCTTATGGCTGAGAAGTGTATCACAAAAGCAGAATCCTACCTGAAACAAGCGGAAGTATTAAAGCAAGCCGGAGATTTCTATCAAGCAGGGTGTTACTACTCCCGTGCCGGCAACATCTATATGGGAACCTTGACTGCTGATATTCCAGTTTACAACCTCACCTCATTCAATTACGAAATCCCCGATGATAAGCAAAACTGGTTCGCTATCACAGTCGATTTTCGTACCTGAAAAGAAAAGCGCATAAGCAACAAGCAAAAAGCATATATAGGAGGTTTGTATGAAGATTACAAACAAACTCAATCTTCCGTTTGGTATGGTGAAGGCTATATCCACGGAGCGGCACAATGCGGACAGGTGTATTTCCGCAACTACCTTATTACAAGGTATGAAGCAAGTCATTCTCACTGCCCGGCACTGGGACGGCCTCTCCGATGATGTCTCCGACCGTATCTGGGCGATATTCGGTACAACGGTTCATTCGCTGATGGAAAGTGAAGGCGAGAATGACTTCACGGAGCAGGACATCTCATTTCCGGTGAAGGGCATAACTGTAACAGGACGTATCGACAATTACGATATGAAAAACGGTGTTATCTGCGACTACAAGACGGCTTCGGTGTGGAAAGTCAAGTTCAACGACTTTGAGGATTGGTACAAGCAGGGCATGATTTACGCATGGCTCTTAGTCAAGAATGGCTTCAAAGCCGAGAAGTGCCGCTTCATAACCTTACTCAAAGACCATAGTAAGACCGATGCTTCCCATGACAGCAGTTACCCGCAGCAACCGGTATTCGTCTACGAGTTCGATGTTACTTTCGACAAATTGGCTGAAATTGAACGCTTCATCTTTGGAAAGGTTGAGGAATATATCCAAAACGCCGACAAGCCGGACAACGACATCCCGCCCTGTGATTGGGAGGAACACTGGGAGAAACCCACCGTCTACGCAATCAAGAAAAATGGACGTAAGACAGCCGTCAAGTTGCTCTACACCGAGGAATCGGCAAACGAGATGCTTAAAACATTGAATAAAGACCACTACATTGAGAAACGTATCGGCGAATCGGTCAAGTGCAAGTCCTACTGCTTGTGCCGTAATTTCTGCAACTTCTACCACGAGAACGTGAATCCTCTGGAAACGACAGAAGTCACAAACATAGAGGAATCAACCGAGACCGCAGCATAATTAACCAATCAGAAAACAAAATCCCATAGTTAACCAATTATGGGATAAAGGAGAAAACATTATGGCATTCAAGAAAGCAGAACGCACGCAACTTTACTTGCGGTGCGCTCTATTCGGTCCAAGTGGTTCAGGCAAGACCATGACTGCTTTGCGTATGGCTAAAGGTATTGCCGACAAGATGGGTGTACCATTTTCCGTGATTGATACCGAAGCACGGTCAGCATCCAAGTATGCCGACCGCTTCACGTTTGATGTAGACGATTTAGCAGAGAAGAACATCGACCGCTATATCGCCTCTATGAACGAATGTATCAAGGCAGGCTACAAAGTGCTGGTCATCGATTCACTCTCCCACGCTTGGCGTGAGCTTACCGACGAGGTAGACCGCTTATCCCAAGACAGCAAGAACAAGTTTTCACCGTGGGCAAAGGTGAGTCCCAAACAGAAGCGTTTCATTGACGCAATCTTGAACTTCCCCGGACACATCATAGCGACTATGCGGAGCAAGACCGAATGGGTTATAGGTGAAGGGAAGAACGGTAAAGCCGTTCCTGAAAAGAAAGGACTGGCACCGGAGCAAGGAAAGGGGATTGAGTATGAGTTTGACCTACTGGTTGAGATGAACCAATGGCACGAGGCTACTATCACCAAAGACCGTACTGGACAGTTTCAAGACGAGGTTATTCTCAAACCTGACGAGACTTTTGGTATTGCCCTGTACGACTGGCCCACCCAAGGAACTATACCTCCTCCAATTCCAACATCAGCGATACCGGAATACAACAAAGAGGAAGGTTACAAGACCTTGCAGGAGATTAGCGAGATTATAACTCGTATAGCTCCTGACAGTCTTCCCTTCTTTACGGAACATGAAAAAGAAGATGCTCGTAAAATCATCAGAGAGACGAGATTGGATGATGAAGGTGTCGAGACCTTACAGAACCTCAAGGCATGTCTTGAAGAAGAACTTGCCAAAAAGAAAAGTCGTTACGCTGCCTAACGCAATACGTTTGTATTGCCTATCACCAATCACACTAAAGAGCCTGCCTTTACAGAGACAGACTCTTTCATTTTTAAGGAGTATTAACCATGTGTGAAATCAAAAGAATCAATAATCAAGACGAGTTTGAACGAATATTGTTCGTATGTAAAGCTCGCTCAAATGAAAAAGGCCACCCGCTCTTAGCTGTCGTCCATGTGGAACGGATGCGAAGTGGCAGCCGCCTCATTGCTACAGATGGTAAACGTCTGCACGTTACCGAAATCAGTAAACGTATTACAAGTGGAGACTATCAGCCAACTGTTACCAAAGATGCTATCACCTTTGACAAGCCGATAGCAGACATCAATTTTCCGAACTGGCTGCGAGTTATCCCCGAACAGACGGAAACGGTAACCAAAGGTACTATCGACCTTACTGGTACTGGCATAGGAAAGAATCCCAAATTGACTGCAAAGCTCTCGGTTGAGTTTGGCAGTTTTGTCAGGAAAACCGGCACGGTGGTTAATTTGCGGTTCATCGAAGACCTCACCAAGACTGAATGGGTGATATTCACCCAGAAGGAGAAGAATAAGGCACTTGTTTTGAAGCAGAAAACCGACCCTGATAAGACCTTTGCAGTTATCATGCCGTTGAACGAGGCAGCATAAGGAGGTTTAACCATGAAAGGTAAAGCAAAAGAAATCCTTGATGACCTTGTTATGAAAATCACCAGTGATACAGTTGCAAGGTATGTCAATGATACCTTGTTTGCTGATGATGCCGATATTCCTTGTCGAAAATGGTCAGACCTTAATCGCTTCTCTGTTGTACTTGCAGGCACGAATGATGCACGAGGGATTCGCCAATGGAACAAAGTAGGGCGTAGGGTGAAGAAGGGAGCACACGCCTTTTACATCTTTGTCCCATTAATCTATCCTGCGAAACAGAAGAATCAAGGAGATTCCGGTGAAACAGATGAAGAAACCGAGCAATCACAAGACGATGATACCAAAATCTTCTTCAAACTGATGCCCGTGTTCCGTGTGGAGGATACCGAAGGTGCGCCGCTGGACTATGAGACAAAAATCAAGTCCTTTGATGTTTCATCTTTGCCGCTCATCGAAGTAGCTAAATCATTGGGTGTAACAGTTGCAGCAGGCTTGACGCTTGATTGTGCAGGTTCTTATAGACCAAAAACCAAACACATCACACTCGGCTCAACCAATCCGCAAGTATTCTTACATGAACTTTCCCATGCTGTAGACTACACTCTACCTAACCGCAAGGAAAATGACTATGCCTTTGGAGAAGTGATAGCGGAGTTATCATCAGCGTTTCTCGGTTCGCTCTATGGTGTGAAAGTTGATATAGGCAGTACCAAAGCATATATCGAAAGTTGGTCCGGCAAAGGACATGTTGCGTTCAAAGTGATGGAGGCTCTGAAACGGGTAGAGGAGATTTATCACTACATCGAAAGTGTTACGAAAAAGCCCCACAGGACATCCAAGCCTCGGGCACCAAAAC
>BOBG01000144.1 GCA_026002265.1 Spirochaetia bacterium | reverse complement strand
TTTAAATTCTAATAATTCCCACGGATTCAAGTCTAATATCGTTTGTAATCTCCGGCTCTGGTTGATGAGGCAGTGGGGCAAAAAAGCTTGAGTCTCGGCGAGATTCAAAAAGTGTTGCAGGGGCTGCTGCGTGAGCAAGTTTCGATCCGGAATATGGTTAGCATTTTGGAGGCACTCGCGGATTATGCACCGGTGACTCGCGATGCACGCTTCCTCACCGAAAAGGCGCGGCAGGCGCTCAACCGGCAGATTTGCCACCATTATGCTGACGATGCCGATCTGACGCTCCGGGTTCTCACCATTGATCCCGCTATGGAGCAAAAAATTATCGACAGCCGGGTTGAGACGAGTTCCGGCGTGATTCCGGCGCTTGAACCTTCGGTTCAGAATGCATGGATCAAGGCGGTTTCACGTTCCGCGGCCGCGATGCAGGAACATGGCTGGCCGCCGGTTATCCTTTGTTCCGAGGCTGCGCGTTATTTGGTAAAAACATCGACGGACCGGGAATTGCCGGAATTGGTTGTTCTTTCTGTGCCGGAGATTACAAACGATATTAGACTTGAATCCGTGGGAATTATTAGAATTTAAAATACAAATTATATTGTAAACTGTGGAGAATTGTTCGTGGAATATTTTATAGAGCAAGCGTTAACGTATACTGAATGTCTCAATAAAATCCGGATGAAATACGGGGATCGGGTGACGATTCTCTACCACAAAACAATCCGGATGGGCGGCTTTTTGGGACTCTTTACCAAGGAAGGTGTTGAACTTACCGGTGTTGCGACAAATACACCTCCCCGGAATTTAACCGCGCTCAATTTACCGGATTATCCATCAGCATCAAAAAATCCGGATCCTCCCAAAAAACCGGTATCATTTGAAGAAGAAAAAAAAAAGGTCATCGAATCGGCCGGTAATGCTAAAAAAGATCCGACTCTCCAGCAGGTTTTAACTGAAGTACGCACGTTAAAAGAAAAAATTGATGCGGGTGTTCCTCAGCAAAACCCGGATCATGCACATATTAACCGGATCAATGAAATACTCACACTCAACGATTTTTCTCCTTCGTTCCGGCTGATGATTACAGAACGTATAAAAAAAGAATGTTCCTTGGATATGCTTAACGATTATGAACTTGTACAGGATAAAGTGCTGGAATGGATCGGTGAAAGTATTTCGATTTACAAAGAGGAAAAATTTCAAAAAAAGCCCCGGATTCTTGCTCTTGTGGGTCCAACCGGCGTTGGAAAAACAACTACTATTGCAAAATTGGCTGCGATTTACGGTATCGGCAACGCGGGCCGGCGTCCGATCAATGTCCGGATGGTTACTATTGATGCATTCCGGATCGGGGCGCGGGCTCAGTTGGAAGCCTATTCTACGATTATGTCTCTGCCGGTTTCTTTCGTTGATGATTATGATGATTTAAAAAAAACCATCGCACTCTACTCCGAGGAAACTGATATGCTTCTCGTTGACACCATTGGAAAAAGCCCCCGGGATTCTGCAAAATTGGGTGAGATGAAGCAGCTTCTCGATGCATGCGGTCCGGCTGCGGAGGTGCATTTAACGCTTGCCGCAACGACTAAATCGAGTGACATAAAAGAGATAATGCAGCAATTTGAACCTTTTTCGTACCGGTCCGTTCTCGTTACAAAATTGGACGAAACGATCCGGGTCGGGAATGTGATCAGTGCGTTGGCTGAACGGAGAAAATCGGTGTCGTATATTACCGACGGGCAAAAAGTTCCGAATAATATTCAAACTGCGTCAGTGGTTCGATTTCTCATAAATATCGAAGGATTCCATGTCAACCGGGCAAAGATCGAAAGCCGGTTTCATCAAGATGAATCAGAACAAATTCAGTGGAGATAAATAAATGGAAGATCAGGCGGAAGAATTACGTGAACTGATGCGGAAAAAAAGTTTCTCCACAGAACGTATTGTCAAGCCCAAGGAGCCGAAACGGACCCGGATTATCACCATCACGAGTGGAAAAGGCGGCGTGGGAAAAACGAATATTTCCATTAATATGGCCATCGCGTACGCCCGGATCGGGAAAAAAGTCATCGTTATGGACGCTGACCTCGGACTCGCTAATGTCAATATTATGCTCAATCTTGTACCGAAGTGGACTCTTTACCACGTAATGCGTAAGCAAAAAACAATGAAGGAAATTCTGACTGAAACAGACTATGGAATCTCTTTTGTGGCCGGTGCATCCGGCATTTCTCAAATTGCAAATATGAGTGACGATGAACGTCAGAATTTTATTGCAGAACTTGATTCTTTAAATAATGCTGATATTATCATCATTGATACAAGCGCCGGAGTTTCGAGTAATGTACTCGATTTTATTGCAGCGGCTGATGATGCGGTGATCATTACAACACCGGAACCGACTGCGATTACTGACGCATACGGCATTATTAAAATAATTGCCACACAATTTGAAGACCTCAATATGGGGCTTAAATTAGTGGTAAATCAGGTAAAAAGTGTTGCCGAGGCAAAAATGGTCGCGGACCGGATGACAAATATCGCAGGACAATTTCTCAACATAAAAATCGAGTACCTCGGATTTATCTACAGTGATGAACGGGTTTCACGGGCAGTTTTGGAACAAAAACCCTTTATGGTGACGGATCATCGGTGCAAAGCTTCGATCTGCATTCAGCACATTGTGGATCGTATGGAAAAAGCCGAAGTGCAGCCCAGGGGCGGTTTTGCCCTTATGTTTAAAAGGCTTTTTGGCCGGTAAGAGGTGGAAAGATGCTGGACTTAAAAGTAAGCGGTATTATTGCCGGAGTAGCCTTTGTGTTGTCTTTTCTCGTTGGAATCCTCAGCGGAGTATCCATAGTCTGGATTATTATCCGGGCTTTTATTTTTGCAGCGGTTTTTTTTGGCTTAACCATTGGAGTACATTGGGTTATCCAGCATTTTATTCCGGATTTAATGCCGACAGAGCTGTCAGATGAGCATCAGCATGTTGATATTTCTGTAGGAGAGCCGGAAGAAACAGCTCCTCCAGCTTCAAATTCATCACAGACTCCCACTTTTTCTGTTCCGGAGGCAGGTCCGGGATCGGCAGAGTCCACAACTCTGCCTATAGATTCTGTTCAACCGGCTACTCTGTCCCGACTCATTGGAAAATCCCCGACTACCAAAGGGGCTTTGGGAAAAGATTATGATGCAAGCACGTTGGCGTCCGCTATACAAACAATACTGAAAAAAGACTAAGAAGGTGCCATGGGAATCGTCCCTTTAGAACAAAAAACAGAGAATGAACTATGGACGACGTATCACCGTGAACGTGATCCAAAAATCCGGGACATTTTTATTAAACAATACGCTTCCTTGGTAAAATATGTCGCGGGTAAAATTGCCATTGGTATGCCTAATAGTGTTGAGTTTGATGATCTCGTTGGCTTTGGAATCTTTGGATTATTGGATGCCATTGACAAATTCGATCCGGCAAAGGGTGTAAAGTTCAAAACCTACGCAGTGACCCGGATCCGAGGGGCAATTTTTGACGAATTACGTTCCATTGATTGGGTGCCTCGGTCTGTGCGGCAGAAAACTCGTGAAGTTGAAGATGCCATCAGTGCGGTTGAGGCGCATTTAGGAAGGATTGCAACGGATCAGGAGATCGCAGATTTTTTAGGCATTGATGAAGAAGAATTGTTCAAAACGATGATGAAAATATCGAGTACAACGATTCTTTCTCTTAATGATGTATGGACTTCAAAGGAAGAAAACGACAAAATATCAATAGGGGACAGCATAGAATCACCGAATAATCTCAACCCTGATGTCATTGTGGAAAAAGATGAAATTCGCCGCATTATCATTAATTATATTAATGATTTACCGGATAAAGAAAAAAAAATACTCGTATTATATTACTATGAAGATTTGACTCTCAAAGAGATTGGACAAGTACTCAATGTTACTGAATCACGTGTTTCCCAACTCCATACCCGTGCAATTCTCCGACTCAGAGCAAAACTCAGCAATACCCGAAAGGGAATATTATAAAATATTTCTTATATTCTTCACGGTGAATCACTGGAAAAATGAATTTAGAGTTTATCTTCCGGATTATTGCTAGAAATTGTGCCGGAATTGAATGGTATTATGCTGGAATCCAGGGGTGTACCAGGGATTAGGGACGGGGGTCTGTCCCCAGTAGCCGGTGCCACGGCAGCCGCTCCAGTACCCACTCCGGCGCAGCATTCACAATCCGGGTAATCCCAGCTTGGTGATGGTGCAAGCCACCCCACGCCCAGTCTTCAGGCCGCTCCACCATACCGGCTTTTACCGGATTCTGATCGATGTAGTTATATACTAGACTTGTTCGCTAACCATATTAAACCCGAAGTTCAAAGTTAATAATACCACAAATGAGCGACATTCTTAACAAATGCCGCAGAGCGCCTTTGGTCTGACTGCAATGATTCCGGTATGGATATG
>BOBG01000143.1 GCA_026002265.1 Spirochaetia bacterium | reverse complement strand
AACGCTTGGCTGTTGCCGGCTCATTTACAACCTCATGCTCGATGATAGAATCATCATGTATAACTTCCTAAAAGATGATCCGGAACTCCTGCACGCGTTCCGGTATAAAACTGAAAAAGAGTATAAAGCGGAATATGATTTCTTGAAAGAGGTTGATGCTTTTGCACTCCAGCAATCACGCCGGAATCTCGAATCAGCGTACAAGAATTTCTTCGACTCGCTAACCGGAAAACGTAAAGGTGAAAAGATGGGTTTCCCCCGGTTCAAAGCAAAAAAAGAATACCACGACAGCTACCGGACCGGCATGTCAATAAAAGCAGATTTAGACAAACAGACCATTAAATTACCAAAGATACATGATCCGGTAAAATTCAAACATCGGTTCAACATCAAAAGTTGGTACCGGTATGCAACACTCAAGAATATCACGATTTCGCGGAGTGCATCCGGGAAGTATTATGCGTCATTATTGCATGAAGGAGAACAGGATTACATCGGCTATTCGCAATCGCACGATAAAATAGTCGGTTGTGATATGTCGTTAGCAAAGTGTTATGTGGACAGCTCCGGCTACAGTCCGGGTTATGGTAGAGAGTATAGAAAGATAGAAGAAAAACTCGCATTGCTTCAACGCCGGCTTTCACGAAAAACAAAGGGGAGCCGGAACTGGGAGAAGTTGCGGGTAAGAATTGCCCGGTTACATGAACGAGTAGCGAATATCCGGCGGGAATTGCAAGAACGAGAATCACTCCGGTTAGTGAAAGAGTATGATGTGGTAGTGATAGAAGATTTGAGTATAAAAGGAATGAGCCGGAGTTTGAAGCTAGGAAAGTCTGTGATGGACGTCGGGTGGGGAACCTTTGTTGGTATGCTAAAGTACAAAGCGTTATGGCATGACAAGATGGTGTTGGTTGCAGACAAATGGTATCCAAGTTCAAAAACGTGTCATGTATGCGGATGGATAAAAGAAGATTTAACGCTGCGGGACCGGGAATGGGTGTGTCCGGAATGTGGAACAGAGCATGATCGGGACGAGAATGCGGCGAGGAATTTGAGAGGGTATGGGAAAAGAGTACTGCTGCAACGGCAGGAACTAACGCCTATGGATATGGGAGCGCTGGCTGCATTGTGAGTGCAGTGAACCTGCCGTAGAAAATCCGCTTCGTGCGGAAAGAAGTAGGAAAAGTTGCCTCGAATAATCGAGGCAAGCCCAAGCCTAAAGGCTTGGGTAGCTGACAGTTAATATTAAGGAGAGATTATGAAAAAGATTTTAGCGATTCTATATATCAGTCTGTCAGCCCTCATTTGGGGACAGGAAATGCCGGATCGTCAACTCATTAGTCTAGTGATAGTTCCTGATGATACTCCGGATCGGGCACAGCACTTGTTGAACAGAATTCAACAAGTAGATGGAATGATCGACCCGCGTAACAATCAAAATGATTATTTTTATAATCAGGTGCCGGACGATAATTTTTATAGCCGTCCTACGGTACCAGGTGGCTCCAGCACAGCAAACCGGAACGATGGAAAAGTCACCACAGATACTGGAACTACAAATCCTGATGCCGGAAAAATCACAGATACCGGAACAAAACCGGCTGATGGAACAAATATCACCGAGGTCACGCCGGAAAACTCGGATGACGAAAAAGTTGCCACAGATGTCACGCCGGAAAATCCGGATCTAACGCAGCAAGTGTTGAATGAATTGCAGCGATTATCTGACATGATCGACCAGATTAACAACCGGATTGATTATTTCCATAATGATTTTGGGACGGAACATACTGATGACGGACCAATCGTTACAGATCCCGTACCGGTAAAACCGGATGATGGGGAAAATATTGCAGAAGTCACGCCGGGAAATCCCGATGACAAAAAAATCGCAGATTTTGAAACAGAAAACCGGGGTAATGGGGAAATTGTTATTATCGGGTACCTTGGAAATAAACAAGAGCTAGTTATACCCAATACACTCGAAGATGAGAATCATACCATTCGTACCGTTGTGGGGATTGATAAAGCCGCATTCGCGAATAAGAAGATTAGTTCTATTACATTTGAAACAAAATCACTCAGATTTATTGGTGAAGATGCTTTTGCCAATAACGAGTTGGAGTCTATAGATATTCCGGAAACGGTCACAAGTATTGGAAAAAATGCCTTTGAATCTAATCATTTAAGCTGGATCAGTCTTCCGGAACATATTACAACGATTGAATCTGGTGTATTTTCTGATAATTGGCTGGCAACAGTCACAATTCCAGCCGGTGTCACGACTATTGGCGATAATGCTTTTTCTACAAACCGGTTAACAAATATTAGTATTCCGGACGGACTTATTTCTATCGGAGATAGTGCTTTCAAAAATAATGCCCTTGGTACCGGACGAACAAAAGATCTTGTTATACCAAATAGCATTACCAACATTGGCAATTATGCATTCGCAGATAATCAACTGCTCGATATTGTTATTCCGGATAGTGTTAGGACTATTGGTACCGGTGCTTTTTATGGAAATCAGTTGACAAAAGTTACTCTTGGAAATGGACTTAAGGATATTGGAGATAAAGCCTTTTCCGGAGATCAATTTAGCAGTAACCGGATTAGTACGCTCACTTTTGGTAAAAATGTTGAGACTATTGGAGCCGGAGCCTTTGACAATAACGAATTAACGACCATTGAATTCCCGGAATCGGTGACTACTATCGGAGATTCTGCATTTTATGAAAATCAATTAGAACTTATTGTTATACCAAATAACGTTGTCAGCATTGGAAAAAGTGCATTTGAAAAAAATAAACTGACACGGGCTGTGATCGGTACTAATGTCAGCCGGATTGGTGAAAGTGCATTTGCCGGCAGCATCGATAGTTCCGGAAATATTTTGCCAAGTATTGTTATCCCTAATAGTGTTGAGATCATTGGTAAAAATGCCTTTGCCTATAACCGGCTCACAAGGGTTGTTGTTCCGGCCAGCGTCAAGATAATTGAGAATAGCGCCTTTGCTCATAATCAGATAGACACTGTTACTTTTGGAACAGGAGTAGAAGTTATTGCTGAAAATGCCTTCGCCAATAACCGGTTAACCAACGTCAGCATCGGTACTATTATTAAAGCTATTGAAGCTAATGCTTTTGCTGGTAATCAAATAAACAGTGTTAATATCCCTAATACGGTACTGCCCCTTGTGTATAATAATGTGTACCGGGCATTCAATAATGTGAATTATACAAGCGATATTGACGGAGCGTTTGACAGCGCCACGCTAAAGATTCGCTATTGATTTTCTGTTCTCTTTCTTCGGAGAAGTTAATCGAAATTTTATGATCAACCCGGGTCTTTCAGAATTGGACCTGGGTTTTTTGCAATCAACCCGAATACTTTTACAAAAACTGAAAATTTGATAGAAATAAATTTAAAAATCTGCACCGTCCTTAAAAAATATGATTCTTATTAGTTGTACTTTTTTTTGAGAAGAATGTAAAGAGGTAATCAGGAAAAATTTTAATTATAAAGGTGAAACTGTATACTCGCAAGAAAATTTTTCCATAATTTTTAATTTAAAAAAACCCCGACAGCCAAAGCAATCCGGGTAATTTTAGGGGAATACAAACGAGAAAAGACTTGAGAGATACCCGACTCGAACGGGCCACCTACAGCTCCGGAGGCTGTCGCTCTATCCAGATGAGCTAATCTCTCGCTAGCGGCGATAGGGATCGAACCTATGACAGGACGGTTATGAGCCGTCTGCTCTACCAACTGGGCTACGCCGCCGTGAATTTCCTTTTACTACTTTTTAAAAAAAGAGTCAAGCGTTTTATACTGAAAAATTCAATATCCGGCTTCTTCCTTTTTTTAAATTTTGGGGACAGACCTCTGTATTTCTTGTCAACATATATAATTACATGGGGTCAGACCTCTACCTCCATTCCGGCTCCGGCGAAAGGAAGGCATTGCTTTTCGGATCGCTATGCGAGGGAGACCGGAACAACTGCACTACAGAGCCACTCTCCTGCTGCTCAATATGCTGTTGCTTTCCAGTGATCAGCACCGCGCCATACCGGGAACAAGTGTACCGGCCGTACTGCCCATTGTGTACCGGAAATGCATCAGACAAAACCCGCGCGTCCCTATCGCTACCAGGTTCCCCGCCGGCGAAAAGAAAACTCAAGGTTGCACGGTTTTTTGGAATGCGGGCAGCGACAGAAAGTGTATGTAAAGATGCCGGCGCATCCTTTGTCCCAAAGGCAAAATGGCACCATTTTTGTTCACGGAATGGACATTTTTCACTATGAGTACAAGGAGAAACCGGTGCAAACTGCTGCTCGATCAATTCATTCCTGAGACAAGAAATAAATTCGCCAGAATGAGGCACACCCGGTTCCATTATAAAAAAAGACGCCTTTTCAGTGGCACGGCTCGTGAGCAGTCGGGCAATTTTTTGTGCAGTCGGTACAAGCGATTCATTATAGGG
>BOBG01000142.1 GCA_026002265.1 Spirochaetia bacterium | reverse complement strand
GGTATGATGTTATCAATGTTTGTGGCCCGGAGGTTTGCGAGCAGGTATGCGCTATGCCGTTCAAATAAATTGCGCAACGGTGCATAAACAAAGAATTGCGGAGTTTGGTATGAAAGACAAATTCTTCTTGGCGGGAATGGCTGCAATGGTGCTGTCATTTGGATTGGTTCTTGCGGGGTGTGGAGATCTCAGTGGCAGACCTAATGGTACTGGTAATAATAACGGTACCGGTGATAGTAATGGCACCGGTAACAATAATAGTACTACGGTGTATAAGGTGGGCGACACCGGACCAGCAGGTGGAATTATTTTTTACGACAAAGGCTTTGTTTCTGATGGTTGGCGGTATCTGGAAGCTGCGCCTGTAGAGGTTGAAGTCCCTGGAATTGAGGCAGGGACTTGGGTTCCCAACGGTACATCTGTAGGAACGGGAAGCGGGAAGAAAAACACAGAGATACTTGTAAACTACCATGAAGAAAATGGACAGACAGGTAAGGCCGCGCAATTAAGCAACGCTCTTGTATATAACGGTTATGATGACTGGTTTCTGCCCAGTAAGGCGGAACTTGATCTAATGTACAGTAATCTAAAGAGCAAGGGACTAGGTGGCTTCAGCAGCGGCTGGTACTGTTCGTCTTCTGCGGCAAGCTTCGGTATGTGGGCACAAAGTTTCAGTAATGGAGCGCAAGCGGATACAAACTGGAATGGTAATTACGACAAAACAATGGATTCATCCAGAGTACGTTCTGTTAGAGCGTTTTAATCCATTGGTTTTTGCCATAGGAGGGTAGTTATACAAACTACAGAAATAATGCTGACCGTCCGCCATCCGTGACGGGCGGCTACGTAGCAGGTTTTACGATCGCTTAACAGGGCGTTTATGCTTGCTACGCCACAGTTTCATCTTGCTAGGAAATGCTGCGCATTTCTTTATCGCAAAATAAAAGCGTCATAAACACCCGGAACGTTTTACATCGCCGGGTAAAACCGGCGGTTTTTATTCTTCTCATTTTTTATTAATCGTGTTATGCTTGTTTATATGTTTAAACCAAAAAAGAGGAAGCCCTATATCAACAAAACTCACAAAGACAGTGGAGGTATTTAATATGTTATTTACAGAATGGAATCAGGAGAAAGCTCTTAAAGTGCGTTATGAAGAAGGAATAGAGAAGGGTTGTGAAGAATTTCTTGCATTATTAAAAAGTGGTAAAACGCCCGAAGAAATTATCAAACTTTATGACAAAAATGAATATAAAACAGAAAATACTGTAAAATGAAGCTGTAACCCGCTACATTCAGAGGCACCGCCGGACGTCTATTTTTCCCTTCATAGGATGAAAATGTCCGGTGGATTCCTAATATTAAAGAGCCCGGCATTCGATATAAAAGCGTTTCTCCGCAGCTTCACCCATCGAAAAACTTTTCCGGGGAAGTATTCCATGCGAGGCTATTGTGTGAAAGAATCCGGTTTTTTGAATAGGGGGCAGGAGAATCCCCACCGCATCAGCCGATGCCTTGAGCAGTTCCGCGTCACCGTGGATATAGTCAAGAGTAGTTCCGGGTTGACGTTGAATCAATGTATCCAGTACCGGTTGAAGGCTAGTAGTGATAAGCGCTTCCGATTCTGTTTCAACGAGAAAGCCCCTCGATCCGGATACAATGCCGAGCCGGGTTAGTCCATCACTCCGGCTGTTGATCAGACTTGGCAGTTCAGCACAATCCTCAACTGGCCGGCACCGGAAACCGGTCAAAGCAGTCAGCGCCTCGATAACAGTATCACTATCAACGCCATAGATTAACCGGTGAATCGGCTCAAAATGTACGCCGTCATCATGGATATTTTCGATTTCGACCAGCGCATACCGGGACGCCCCATCAGTCGCACCGGATTTTTTGCACTCTTCCCACACGAGTTTGGCGCTTGCAAGCGAGTGATTCCCGTCACCCACCGCACCCCAAAACGCATTTTTTTCCAGCGCTTTTTCAAAATAGTCCGCGATAATGTGCCATACGTGCGGCGAGTCGAGCAACCACGCACGCACGGATCCGGCCGGAACCATAGGAATTCCCAGCTTCGTTTCATAGAAGGTCCGGCTCGCGCTGCATTGTTTTGCAACATAAGGCAATAATGTATCATCGGGATCATCAATGAGTACAATGACATGAGACAGTTCCAGAGGAGCGCCGCGCCGAATGGCCGCCCGAACCGGAAGACGTTCCTGAATCGTGTACTCTGTGGTGCGGATAAGCCGGTTCGTTTTCCAGTCGTAGTGTTCCAGATCGATACAAACAACAAGCCCACGCCGCCGCGGCTGGTACCTAGTTTCACGTTCAAGATATACACAGCCATGGTGCGCCGGTGCAAAAAGATGCATATAATCCTGCATCGTTCCATGAATCTGCCGGATAGATGCCTCACGATCCGTCCGCCCAAAAAAAGCTTCCGGATAGATCAAATGAAAAGTCGAAGGCTCACTTCCAACATAATCCCGCACCGAATCCCAGTAACCGGGATCCTGAGTAAATTGATCGCATGCAATAGTTGCCCATTTATCCAAAGCTATATCCGGCCGGGGAATAAGAATATCCGGGACATATATTCCCACTCCGGCAAGACGCTGTTCTGCATTTTTCATGTGTTTTTCCGGTAACCGGTACTAAAATCAACGATATTACGCAGTGGTTCTCCATTTTTGTACCGGAGTGCATTGTTAAGACAAATTTCCAAGATTGCTTCATAGGTTTCGTGCATCGAAAATCCGCCGGAAATATGGGGGGTAATGATCGCATTTTCAAGGTGCCACAGCCGATGTCCAGTGGGAAGCGGTTCCGGATCCGTCACATCAAGGGCAGCGCCGCCGAGAAATCCGGATTCGAGTCTATCGCAGAGGGCCTCAGTATCAATTGCAGAACCTCGCCCGATATTGACGATGATCGCCCCTTTTTTCATGATTGAAAGCCGGTTCCGGTCAAAAAGTCCCGCGGTGCCGCTGGTACCCGGCAGACTGAGTGCGATAATATCGGCCCGGGGCAACACTGCGTCAAGCTGATCGATCAACAGTACTTCGTCAACAAAAGCCGGCTTTTCCGTTCTGATCCGGCGTACTCCAATGGTGTAGGCACCCAGCGCCTTCATCCGCCGGGCAAATTCCCCGCCAATATCCCCTAAACCGACCGCGAGAACAACGGATCCTTCGATACTTTTAACATGACCGCGCGGCTGCCATGCTCCCCGGTTCTGCTCGTCCCGGTACTGGTGCAAACGTTTGTACAACGAAAAAACGCAGGCAACCATGTGCTCGGAAATTGCGTGCCCATACGCGCCGGTTGCATTGCTCACCACGACTCCCGCCGGAACACTTTGTGCAGTATAACCTTCGCTTCCGGCCGATTGGAGCTGAATCCATTTGAGGACCGGATAGGAATGGAGATCATGCGGATCCGGATTCCCAAAGATAATTTCAGTCTGAGGATCGAGCGCACCGGGCTGTTCCGGATAGACCACCGTCATTCCGGAGAGAATCTGTTCGAGCTTACCCCGGAACGATTGGTCCGTGTGAAATAAAACGACCGCCTGCGACATTATTTTACAGCCTCACAATTTTCCAAAATATCTGTATCTTTCATTTCTCAATACTGCCATTTTTATATTTTTTGCACCAATACCCTTGCAAAACACTCTTTGCCATTACTGTATGGAGTATATCTTTTTTCTTGAACTATTTTATATCCCTTTTCTAATAAACCATTTAATAGTGGGCGGGCAGACACTGCAAATGGTTTATTATAGTCATTTGGAATATAACAATTATCCACTAATAATACTTTCGAATCATCATATTTTTTATACTTTTCAGGTATTTCTTCTAACGGAATCATTTTTAGATTCTTATATTTTGGTCTATCTTTTATGGGGATATTTGTATACCAATGCCCTGAAGCATCTACAAGTTGTTTCTTGGGATTTAAAAAATAATCAACCCGATTATATCCTGCCCATACTTTATTATTCATAAAATACGGGATAAACGCAGTATTTATAACATTTGTTATATTAGAAATGATTATGAATTTTTTTCCGCTTTCAATGGTAATTTTCCAATAGTCTATTGCCTTTGAAAACGGCGGGTTTGTACATACTATATCCGCCTCTTCATTGAGTATTTTTAATGAAAGTGGATCATCAAAACTCCCCGTATAACCTTTGGGATATTCTTTTATTCCTTCAAAGCCCTCTTTTGTAAATATATATGTAAATATATACCCTTTCGCTCCTTGATTAAATATATCCAATCCACCGCCATAGTGAGTGCATATCAATTTTTTTAATTCAAGTTCCTTAAAGTTTTTCATAAAATACAAAGCAAATGCAGATGAGTTTCTATCATCATCGTCAACAGCATCATCGCAATTACAAAATACAACTTTGTCTTTCCAAATATTTTTGTCATACATTGAAATCTCTGTTTCAATATCTTCGTAGCGGGTATAAAACTCATCATTTTGTGCTTTTTGTGCCTTTTGCATTACCTCTTTTTGAGAAATTCCTCTTTCTTCAAGAGATGGTGTTGTCTTCTTTAC
>BOBG01000141.1 GCA_026002265.1 Spirochaetia bacterium | reverse complement strand
ATGAATATTGTTTTAGCAATTATTCATCCAAATATCCTGTAACAGTAAACATCTCAGGCTATGGATCATTTACATTGGGTACAAGTGCTGGTTGGCAAAGGTACGTTGATTTATCTTATAAATATTCCCTAAAACATATTCACAAGCATATTTATAAAACAACATAAATTTCCCTTAGAATCATTATATGATTCTATTTAATTTTATTCAAGTATTTATATTCAAAAAGGTTTAGCCTCCATTTCGCATAACGTGAAAGCTATATGACGTTTTTGCGGTTGCGATAAAGGAAACCGCAGGTTTCCAGCAACCGCAAAAATGTGCCGGAGAAAAAATGCACAAAGGGCGCAGCCCAACTGCTTTAATGTGGTTGCTATTAAGATGAGAAAAATACGGCAGAACATATAAATTGCGGCTGAAATATAGAATATTCTTCTATTTGGTATTGATTGACTGATTAATAATAATGTAGGAACACTTTGGTAAACTATATTTTCGATAGAGTAGAAGATAAAATATACTATACTGTATTTGTAATTTTTAGCCCGCATAGATTTTTGCGAAAAAAAACCAGCAAGTAAGAAAATAGTATGTAATGACAATACTAAATAAAACATTGACAATGCCAACATTCCTTGATATTGCCGCAAAAAATATTCTAAAACAGAAGAATAGTAATGAAATCGGATAAAGTAATTTCACCATAATGAAATACAGTTTTTCATTATGATTGAATGTTAATGTCCATTTTTTTAATGGATTTATATCAAAAGTATTAATCGGAATAAATAATGATTTTATTGTTGGAAAAACATTTTTATGACAAATTATTAAATCGCCTTCTAGTGATTTATCTTTTCCTGTAATAATCTTTCTGTAATCAACATTTTTTCCAGATATATATTTAATTTGTACATTCACCCTTTTTGCAATTTCAGCAACAGCACAAATATCCCAGACTTTATTATCATAGGAAAAAGCCGCTAAAGAATTCCCAAGGACTGTTTCAACAGCATGCATAGTTAAACTACCAAGATAACCTAATCTTGCTTTAGTTAGACATGGTTTATATGCTTGAAATGTTCTTGAACCAAAATAAATTGTATCTTTCTTTGAGATTTTATGATCGCTATTAATAGAAATTTGATCCATAATTTTCTTTTCACTATTTTTATTTTCATGATATGCATTATTATCACCAATTGGTGCGTAATATAAATCTTTGAGTATCGGCTGATATATCCAGCCAGCACATGGTTCAAAATTTTTTAACAAAGCAATGGCTACTACCCAATTTGTCAGGTCATTTGCATATTGCGATATTCCATCAATAGGATCAATCACCCAAGTGTAACGGGAATTTCCTGCGATTATCATGTCAAAGTCATCTTCTTCTGCAATTACAGGTATTTTTTCAGAAAATTTTGAAAATTCCTCAACTATATATTTTTGGACAGCAGTATCAGCCTCCGTTACAAAAGTATCATCAGCTTTTGTTTTTTTTCAGGATGCTTTGCAAAAAAACTTGCTGCTATTTCCCCTGCCCTGCGGATTATTTGAGGAACTTTTTTATTTATTTCGTCCTCAATATTTGAGATATTTTGAATGTCCATATCCTCCAAAGAAGCTTTGTTTTGCGAAATTTCCATGATAGCCAAATCACTCCTTTCTCAAAAGATGTATCTTCCCTCTCTTGAATTTATTATAACCCATTTCATTTTTTTGTCAACTATTTTCCATTTTTTTACAAAAAATTTCAAAACCCATTTTGCCTAACGCGCAGAGGTTTACGACGTTTTGGGCGGGCTAATAAGGGCTTGCGCAGCAAGACCGCCCGCCCAAAATGTGCCACAGTGAGCCATGGGAATGGCGTAGCCATGACCTAGGCGAACGAAGGCCGAGGGGCTTTAGTCCCGATGCGTAAACCGGGTGTTATGTGCAATGTGCCCTAAGATTTTTTGAAAATATATTGACAAAAAAAATTATTTGAATTAAAATAAACTCATGTTGATAAATAATAATAAATGTATATTATTTTTAGTAGTTTTATGTATTTTTTCAGAAAATGAAAAAGCATTCGCAGAAGATGATAAAATCCTTAACGAAAATTTATCCAGAAAGGAATTAATAGAAAATAGTTATTCTATTTTATTGCCTAACGATTATGAAATTGTAGTGCATGATCCTCAGCTTGATTTTGTTGTATATTATATTAATTATAATAAAATAACGCATGGAGGAATATATTTTGGAAATCATCCTTTGGAACCTGAAAAATATGATAATAAAGTCGTAACTAAAAAATCAATAATTTTAGGTAAAGTATATGAATGGGATATATATTATTTTGATAAGGAGTATATTACCGAAATAATAATAGATAATACTAAAAATAAAGGATGGGATCAAAAAATAAATTTATGGATAATTGGAAAATCAATGGAAGAAGTAAACAATATGTTATTTTATTATTCAACATTGGAGAAAAAATAATAAAGTACGGGCGCACTGCACATAACATACGCTATACGCTGCGGCGCAGCGTATAGCGTATGTTATGTGCAGTAAAAATCTGCTACATTATTTCTCTTTTATATATTCATACGAAAGCCATATTGTATTTATTATACCTTCAGTGTTTATTTTTACAGCAACACACTTTTGTCGTTTATTTACTTTAATTATATTCCCTTCATATTCTTTAAGCGGTCCATCTATAACTTTTATTTTTGTTCCAATTTGTATTGCTTTTGATATTTTTATACCATCATTATGCCGTATAAGCCATTGAATAAATTTCATATCATATTCACGCAATTGTTTTGTATTATCTGAATATTTTAATGGATAATGCACATATTTACCTTCCATTATTTTATCCCATTCAGGTTCTCCATTATTTGAGAAAAACACATATCCGGGAATAATGTAACGATTTTCTTTTATTGTTTTACCATTTTTTACAATATGTCTTTCTGATAATGACGAAATTACCGTATAGCCAAGTTCCTTCAAAAATGTCTCAACTGTCGTTTCATTACCAGTTTTACAAAATATACAAAAAAATGCTTCTTTATCCATTTTAGACAAAGCTCCGCCATTCCTTTTTTGATTTTTTCAAAAAAGACTGTTTCCTTCCATGATATATACCGGCGGCTTCAGAAGCCTACCATTGCAGGTCATCTGTCCTTACGGTAATTTTTTATCTTCACCATCCAAAATACATTTTCATTATAATTTGTCTTAACATAATTGTTAATAGACAAATTTCAGATTTTTATTTCACATAACGTTCTGGTTGTTTATGACGTTTTTGCGGTTGCGATAAAGGAAACCGCAGGTTTCCAGCAACCGCAAAAATGTGCCGGAGAAAAAACGCAGTCGGCCTTTGGCCTTTGTGCGCTTTTTCTCCGGCCAAGCTGCTACTGCGGCGCAGCGTATAGCGTATGTTATGTGCAGTTGGTTGGCATTTTTACAATTTTTTCTACCTAAACCATGTAACATTTATTTTTTCAGCTATTTCAATTGGCTCAATTTCGTGATGATCCGCAGTAACTAATGACCCCTTACTTATTATGCTTTCAGCAACTGCCACCGAATCCGCTATTGATAATTTATATTTTGATTTTAACCTTCCAGCTTCTTTAAATATTTCATTTGTTAATCTATCATTTATTATTATTGGCATTTGTTCCATTGTAATAAACAAATTGTCTGCATCTGTTTTTCCATAGGCACGATATATTTTGTAATACACTTCAAGAAAATTTAATTTGTTCATCATTAAAACTGCCCGATGATCAACCGCTTCTTGAAATAAATTTCGTATATTACCGGCTCCTTTTTCCATTGCTAAAACTGCCAATAAGGCACACGCATCCAGAATATACAAATTCAATCTTCCAACTCCTTTTCAAATTGTTTTTCTTTCATATATTCTTCAGTTGATATTCTTCCATCAGAGAACATACCAAATAAAACATCAAAATTTTGCTTTTTTTCAATAATTGGGGTTAAAATTATTGAACCATTTTCTTCATGAATTCTTACTTTTTTTGTAGAAATTCTCGAAAAAATCATTTCTGGCAATGTTTGAACATCTAAAACCATATCTGACATAATGTTAATCCTCTATTTATTATCATGTATTCATTTTTTGATTTTGTCAAGTACCTTTTTATCCGTATTTGTATGATTTTTTATACATTTTCAACAAATTTTGCCAACCAATTGCACATAACGTTCCGGCTGTATATGACGTTTTTGCAGGGCGGATAGGCAAACCGCAGGTTTGCAGCCCTGCAAAAGTGTGGCGGAGTTTTGGCGTGGGAATGGAGCGTAGCGTAATGACCTAGCCAAACGGAGCCCGAGCCGCTTTAGCGGTGAAGCATATACAGCCTGTTATGTGCTGTAAAAACGCATTTACGAAACGTCTGCCACGGACGGCAGATGTTTTTATTTTAATAATAAAAATTATTATTATTATGGATTTTTATTATTATAGTATTTGTTCCTCCTTATTATTTTTCCCAAAATTCTATTTCATATTCTGTTTCACCAAATTGATACCTTATATTAGCTGTTGGGCTATAAGTAAATGAAAGACTTGAATATTTATAAGATAAATCAACGTACCTTTGCCAACCAGCACTTGTACCCAATGTAAATGATCCATAGCCTGAGATGTTTACTGTTACAGGATATTTGGATGAATAATTGCTAAAACAATATTCAT
>BOBG01000140.1 GCA_026002265.1 Spirochaetia bacterium | reverse complement strand
ACCCAATACCCCCAGACTCATTCCTCCCCCGGAATGCCTGATAAACGCACGCGAACCGGTGAGCGTGTTTTTTGAATTATGCGGCATGGCAAGAGACCCAACAAATGCCCCACGTTGCGGCGGAAGTGGAGGAGAATATCAGAAACACCCAATCCTGGAAGTCGGAAGGGATTATTGTTACCGGCTCTTCCCCGGCGGAGTGCCGGCAGTTTCTCGAACTGACCGATGTCCCGTTGGTGTTTGTTGACGGCTACCTTGAAAACCCGTGTCCCCGTTATGCAAATGTCGGCACGAAAGACCGGCAAGGGGGATATATGATGGCCCGGTATCTTCTGGAACAGGGACACCGGAACATCCGCGGCTCGTGCCGTGCTTTATAGGAGGCTGATTATGCCAAAATGGCTGGATGATGCGGTGCTTTATGAAATCTATCCCCAATCATTCTATGACACAAACGGAGACGGGATTGGCGACATTCCGGGTATTACGCAAAAACTCGGCTATATTAAAGAGCTGGGCTGTAACGCCCTATGGATTAACCCGTGCTTTGACTCGTCGTTCAAGGACGCGGGCTACGATGTGCGGGATTACAAGAAAATTGCTCCGCGCGGCGAAGCGGATTTGCAATCAAAGGCAAATCTTGAAATCCTGTACGCGGAAAAAGGCAAAGTGCCATTTGTGTACAAACGCGGTTCTTTCGTGATGGCGGTAAATCCGTCAGGGCAGGCTGCCGCGGCAACGGGGAAAGCGGTATTCACGCAGGAACTGAATCGAATTTATTTAAGGATAGATCTCGGCCGGATATTTTGTGGATCAAAGTTCGCTATGGTTCCAGTGGTGAAAAAAATTCCCGAATCTTACAGTTTTTCCGGTGGGTACTAGTCTTGAATAAAGAAAAAAACCATGGTACAATTCATTTGAAAAATAAAATTTGGAGGATAGGTATGAAGAAGATTCTCGTTGGCTTTATTGCATTGCTTTTGACAACAGCAGCCTTTGCAAACGGTACCCGGCAGGGAACTGAATCCGGCACGGGACCTACGATACGCCTTTTGACTGATGCCACCGGCATTGATGACAAATCTTTTAACGCAGCCGCATGGCGGGGAATTTTGGAATTTTACGGCGACACATGGCAGTCCCAAAAGGGACGCGGGACACTCTACGATGTGGTGACAGCTCAAACCCAAGATATGTATATTCCCAACCTCCGTCAGGCAACTGACGAAGCATACGATCTTATCGTAGCGACTGGCTTTACATTCGCGGATGCACTCACTGAAGTTGCAAGAGCGAATCCAAAGCAAAACTACGAGATCGTTGATGTTGATTGGGTCGTTCTGCCGAATGTACTTGGCGTGATCTTTGCGGAGCAGGAAGGATCCTACCTTGCTGGTGTGGCTACCGCGCTCAAAGCAAAAGCTGACGGTATTGCAAACCCGCGTTTTGGTTTTATCGGCGGGATTCCGGGTGCCACGATCACTAAATTTGAAGTCGGCTTCGTGCAGGGTGTACTCTCCGTTATTCCGAATGCACAAATTGTTGATTATTATGTAAATAGCTGGGGCGAACCGGCTCTTGCAAAAACCCAGGCCAAAAACTGGTACGATTCCGGTGTGTATGCGATTTACTCCGCGGCCGGCGGAAGCGGAAACGGTACCATTGCTCAGGCAAAAGAGTACCGGGTTGCGGGCCGGAATGTATGGGCAATCGGCGTGGATTCCGATCAGCATGAAGAAGGCCAGTACAATCCCTCGAATCCCTCCGAATCTGCTGTCTTAACTTCTATGCTCAAACGAGTTGAAGCGAGTCTGCTCTATGCTTTAAATGCCATCAAGAATGGCACCTTCAAAGGTGAAGTGATCACCCTTGATCTGAAAGTTGACGGTGTTGGGTATTCTACAACGAATCCGGCCATAACTCAGGATATTATCCGGCAAGTTGAACAAGCTAAACAAGATATTGTTTCTGGCCGAGTAAAAGTTGCCGCTACTTATGCGGAAGCAAGACGTCTTCCTGGATTCCCGCAGGATCTGCACGCGCTCGATCAATAAAAACCGGGTGCTGACTTTTATTCCGGAAATAATGTAAATGAAGAAAAAACCCACGCAAAAAAGCGTGGGTACTTCACCGGGGGGTTGGTTATGAAAAAAAAATTTACGTTTAGCTTTGGTTCTACGGTAATTATACAGCCGGGTATTCCGGTGATTGCGGATATAATCGACTCGCCGAACCGGGTTTTAGTTGTGTGCGATACCAACACTGAGTACATTGCCCGGAATATAATCGGATTCCAGCGCACGCCAATCTGTGTTTTGGCGCCGGGAGAAAATTCCAAAAAATGGGATTCCGTTGAAACAATTCTTTCAGCCGCACACAAGGCCGGACTCGACCGGGACGGTTTTTTTATTGCAGTCGGCGGAGGCGTCATCGGTGATCTAACTAGTTTTGCCGCATCAATATACAAGCGGGGAGCCGGATTATGCATCGTTGCAACAACTCTCCTCGGTATGATCGATGCTTCAATCGGGGGAAAAACCGGATTCGATCTCTTTAACCTGAAAAATATTGTAGGAACTTTTTATCCCGCTTCCATTGTTTTTATGCCGACACAAACCCTTTCGACTCTGTCTGAGCGTGAATGGAAAAGCGGTATGGCAGAACTGATCAAAATAGCGGTTTTGGATGAAGACGATAATTTTTTGTCAGATTTAGAGCAGGAACAGAATCCGGATCATGAATCTTTGATTGAATTTATTGAACGGGCTGTACAGATAAAAGGTAAAATCATCGAATATGACCCTGATGAAACCGGATTTAAACGAATTTTGTTGAACTTGGGTCATACTTTTGGTCATGCGCTTGAATCAACCGCCGGATTGGGGAAAGTCTCTCATGGCGAGGCTATTGCATGGGGACTTGCGCGTGCGTGCGTGTTGGGGCAGCGCATAGGAATAACTCCGCCGGATCGTGCTGAAAAAATACTTGCGATTCTCCAAAAATCTGGTTATGAAACCGGTGCCCGGCATCCTCTATGTTCAGATATGAATTCACTGCTCGAAGCTATGCAGAGTGACAAAAAAAAGAAATTAAATTCGCTCCGGTTTATTGTTCCGGCTCTAAAGAGCGCTGTGGTCCTTTCCGCTGAAACAATTGATCCGGATATCTTGCATAGTGTTCTTGATTATTAAATTATTTGATCAATGCTTCCGCACCCAGATAAGCTTTTATCACAGCCGGATTCTTTTGAATCTCATCCGGCGTACCTTCGGCAATTATCCGTCCATAATCGAGAACGATAAGACGCTCGCAAATACCCATTACCAAACGCATATCATGTTCGATGAGCAGGATAGTCAAATTAAACACTTTCCGGATATGGGAAATCAGTTGCATCAACTCCTCAGTTTCCTGCGGATTCATACCGGCCGCAGGCTCATCAAGCAAAAGTAACACCGGACTCGCTGCCAGCGCCCGGGTAATTTCCAGTTTCCGCTGCTCACCGTAGGGCAGATTCCGGGCAAGCTCGTTTCGTTTATGCTCGATTTTAAAAAGATTCAACAATTCATGAGTCTTATCGACCATCCGTTTTTCGTCAGCATAAAACCGCGGAAGACGGAAGAGTACATCAATTATACGCGCCTGATGGCTGGAGTGGAGTGCAATCCGTACATTATCCTCCACAGTCAAATTACCGAAAAGCCGGATGTTTTGAAAGGTCCGGGCAACCCCAAGCCGGTTGAGCAGAGCCGGGTCCATATCGCCGGTTAAACGCACCGTACCATGCCGGTCCTTGACCCGAATCTCTCCGCTTGTTGGTGTATAAATACCGGAGAGCATATTAAAAACAGTCGTTTTTCCGGCCCCATTCGGACCAATCAGACCCACTAACTCGCCGCGGTGCAAGGTACAGGAAAAACCGTTCACAGCTTTTAACCCGCCGAATACAATAGAAATCTCATTTGATTTAAGGAGTGCATCCGGTGATGTAGACATCATATATCTGCCGGTACTATTTTGTTGGAAATTGTGGCTATTACTACACAACTTGTCCACCAATACACAGAGTCCAAACGAACTCCAAGGGGCTATCTCCCACTGCCCGCAGAAATATCCTACAGGCACTTAAATGAAAGTGTATTTCACTTATACCTAGTATTCTAGGAGACTTACAGGCTAACATCATCTTCCGCTCCTCAGCCCTACCATGACAGACGAAAAATAGTATAAAATTTCTTCCACTTTTTGTCAAGCATTATAAAACTTGCTCACTGTTGCAGAGTACTCATTTGACGTTTCTTCCTGCTTCTTTCCCCTTGTGAGGCTACTACCAGTCTTTTACCAGCAGCCAGAGCTTGCATATCCACAGCTTCCCGCCAACAGCGGATTTCGAGTTAGTATAGCATGATTACACTCGTCATTCCTATAACTTTTTCCACCAATCTCCATTCTTTAAAATGACTATCCAAGAATATGATATTAAGCGCAAAATGGCAAATTTTTTGAAAAATTCCCTCATGAGGGAGCGATCTGTCGCAAAGAGTGCTGTCCCGGTTCCGGAACAAGGGCGGTCGCGGGCCTCCTACGTCCGCATGTCGCCCGGGGATCCACCGCTTTTTCTCCAAGAAATTCCGGATTTTTTTCACCAACCGGTATTCGTCCCCTGCGGTGAGGTGAGCGTTCCGGCTGTATATGACGTTTTTACGGTTGCGATAAGTGAAGACGTAAACCCGACTGTGTTTTTTCGCAGGCCAAGCCCGTTACTGCGGACGCAGCATATACAGCTGT
>BOBG01000139.1 GCA_026002265.1 Spirochaetia bacterium | reverse complement strand
ATTTCCCCGGTAACTATATGAAGTGAAAGGAATTCCATGATCAAGTTCCACCTGTTCAATGGCGCCGGAAATCTCCGCACTCGGCATCTCGATTATAAGCGAGGCTGCTGCAAGGGAACGTTGCGTCAAGGGACTTGTATTCGGATTCGCCACCGGATAGACAAATGCGCCGAATAATTCCTGCAACAACACTGGATCAGTTATAAATGTTGCTACACCCGGCACATACCGGGTTTTTTCAACTGTAGAATCTAACAAATAAGGGTAGCGTTCCCATTGGACAACTGCTTTGAGCTGCTCAGAATCCGAAACCGGAAGGGCAAAAGGATCGGCAGAATCAGCCAGAGTGATCGCTCCTTTTACCGGCACTCCGGATTGAAACGTAATAGTCCATTCCGGAAGCCGGTCCTGGTCAGCGTCATAGCTGAATGACTGCACATCTCCATTCCGGTAATGGGTAAAAGATTCCGGAAAACCGTCTCTGTCAGCATCTTCGGTGAAGGTTCCGGAAAATTGAAGCGCAGATTGGGTAAACAGAGTCCGGGAATCTTCGGTACGAAGGCCTTCCCACACCGATGTTACCACGGAAATGTCCAGCGTTTCCGCTGCAAAAAGTTCATCAACTGCCTGTTTTTCGTCAATGAGTCCCATGTTAAGCGCAACAGGCAGGTGAGCCGGATCTCGTTTCTGCATCGCACGGTACGCAGCCATGATTGCAGATGCCTGTTCCGGATCCTTGATAAAAGGAGAGGCAATATAAGCCAGTGCTGGATCCGATTCAATCACAAAGGGCAGCCTCTGGAGAATCCGGATGCGAAGTTCAGGCTCATCCTGTGCACATTTTTCAAAAAAAAGCCGCATAAACCGGGCATCACGAGGGTACTGTTCCAACGCTTCAAAAAGAGCTGACCGGAATGTACTCCGGTCACTATGCTCCAGCGCCCGGATCCGCAGCCATGCCGTATCAGCAGTCGGAGGAAGGAAATACGCATTTTCCAGAGCTTGACTGTAGAGCCGTATCTGAATCAATGTCTCTACTTCAAGGTTCCGGGCATCAACCGCTGTGTACTGGTGCCATTGATCTGTTTCCAGAGCATGCCGGATCGAAGAGAGTACCGCACCGGCTGCTTCCTTTCTGGCAAACTGATCTTTCCCTAAAAGGTACGAAAGATCGGAAGATGCCGCGGAAAAATCTTGAGCGCGGTTCAAACCGTACCGGGCATGGCCGGCTCTGCCCGCGGCGAATTCCTGTTCAATCCAATTCCGGTACTGTCCGGCTATTGCAACCTCACCGGAATTTTGGGCAAAGACCGGAAGCCCGGCTGCCGCTAACAACACTATCGCAAAAATCGCCATATATTACCTTTAAAAGTAAGTGTTTCGATAACCATTATCTATTTTTTCCGTCAGAATGACAACTGCTAGATTTTTTCCTACCAGTCATATACACTAAATTATGTATACGTTGCGAGTTGAGGCTGCATTTGCAGCCGCACATAGCTTGAATTCTTACCATGGAAAGTGTGAAACCCTGCATGGTCATAATTACCGAGTCAGACTGTGGATACGGGGAGATTCCCTGGAAGAAGGCGGAATGTTGGCGGATTTCGGGTCACTCCGGAGGATTCTCAAGGATACGATTGCCCAGCTTGATCACTCTAATTTAAACGATAATCCAGTTTTTGAACAGAATCCAAGCGCGGAACGTATTGCTCGGTATATCTTTGAAGAAGCATCTGCCCGGCTCTCTGATCCTAACCTCCTCTTTGCAGTCGATGTATTTGAAACTCCCGGTTCAATGGCCCGGTATGAACGTTAATGCTCTTTTCTGCCTACTAGTAGTAGTCTTTTGTTCGTGCTGGAATGTACCTCCGCAGTCTGAACTACACTTTGGTACTATTTGTACTATTAATTTGTATGATAAAGGAACGAGGAAGCTCTACCAGAGTATTTTTAACCGGTTCAACGAGATTGAGGATCATCTGAGTGCAAATAAAGCCGGTACAGATATTGCTAAGGTCAATGCCGCTGCTGGGATCGCACCAGTTGTCGTCCATGAGGATACCTTTACAGTGACGGAAGCTGCGCTACGGTATGCGGAGAGTTCCGGAGGGGCTTTTGACCCGACTATCGGTCCTCTCGTGCAATTATGGAATATTGGTTTTAACGATGCCCATGTTCCGGCTCAACAGGAGATAGATTATACACTTCCGCTCGTTGATTTCCGTGACCTTCAACTAAACTCTGAACAATCCAGCATTTATTTACCGCGACTCGGCATGAAACTTGATTTGGGAGCTATAACCAAAGGTTACGCTGCCGATGAAGCTGTACGGATTGCACGTGAGGCAAAGTCGCCGCGAGGAGTTATCAATCTTGGCGGAAACGTGTATGCATTTGGAGTGAAGAAAGATGGGAGTCCATGGAACATTGGAATTAAGGATCCTCTTGAAGAAGATTCTATCGTAGGCATTGCCGAAGTCAGGAATAAGACAATAGTAACAAGCGGTGTCTATGAGCGTTTTTTTGAAGCAGACGGTATGAGGTATCACCATATTCTCTCGCCTGTTGATGGGTACCCGGCGAGAACCGGCTTGCTTTCCACTACGATCATTGCCGACCGGTCACTAGATGGAGATGCACTTTCCACAGCAGTTTTTGTACTCGGTTATGAGCGCGGACATCAATTGATCGAAAGCATACCCGGTATTGATGCTATTTTTGTATTTGAGGATATGAGCATCAGAGGTACAGCTGGGGTGATAGAATCATTCACGCTAACGAATGAATTATTCCGGGTTAGGAAGTAAGAAGGCATAGTATAGGTAGATTGAAATATTAGTCTACCTAGTCTAAGATACTTAGTCCAGTTAAAGTGTGGTATTAGTCTACCTAGAATAAATAGTTATAAACTGGGAGATACTCTTTTCTTATGAGAGGTCATAGTGCATTTACCAATAGTTGCGATTGTGGGCCGACCCAATGTCGGCAAATCAACCTTATTTAACCGGCTAGTACATCGCCGCCGGGTGATCACTGATCCAACACCGGGTGTGACTCGTGATCCTATCGGTGTTGATGCTGATGTAGCGGGAAAACTGGTACATCTTATAGATACCGGCGGGTTCAAATTAGAACGTTCTGGGCTCGATGATGCGGTTGTAGAGCGTACATTAGAGACGATCCGGACGGCTGATGTCATTATCCTTTTGTTAGAGGCTGGGGTTTTGACGCCGGAAGACGAGGAATTTATTGCCTTTTTGCGTCCGTATCAGGACCGGCTCCTCGTTGCAGTGAACAAGACCGAGGGAGGGCGCCGTGAGGCAGAGGCTCTCAACTTTCTTTCCTTCGGCTTTGAAACGGTGTACTGCATTTCTGCGGAGCATGGGGATCGTGTGGCTGAATTTACCGAGGCTATACGGGCGCACCTTCCCGAAACTAAGACGGAAGAGTATATAAAACCCGATGTTTCGATCCGGGTTGCTATTCTCGGAAAGCCCAATACCGGTAAATCGACTCTTTCAAACCGGCTCACTGATTCTCATTCCTCCATTGTGAGTGAAATTCCGGGAACGACCCGTGATGTTATCGAGGGTAAGTTTATATTCCGGAACCATTCGTTTAAGATTCTTGACACCGCAGGTATACGCCGGAAGACTAAAGTCTACGAGAATGTTGAATACTATTCGGTAAACCGTGCAATCAAGACAATTGATGAAGCAGAGTTAATCTTTTTAATGATCGATGCTGTCGAAGGTTTTTCTGAACAAGATAAGAAAATAGCAAATTTAGCATACGAAAAAGCCCGCGGTATTATTTTGGTGCTGAATAAATGGGACGAAATGCCGCAGATACAGAATACATTTCAGGCAGTCTCGGATAGGATTCGGTTTTTATTTGGGCAGATGAGTTACGCACCTCTGGTGCCGGTGAGCGCTCGTGAGGGTACTGGCGTGGACAAACTCCTATCAACTGCTATCACCATGCATCGCCAGCTTACGACTCGTATTGAAACTGCACGGATCAACCGGCATTTAGAACAATGGCTGACCGAACACCCGCCACCTATAGGCCCGCAAACCCGGTTTAAAGTAAAGTACGCGGTACAAACTTCGGTAAACCCGATTGTGTTCCGGTTCTTTGTGTCGCGCCCCGCGGCCGTTCCTGAAGCGTACCGGAGTTATTTAAGCAATAAGATCCGGACTGACCTTGGCTTTTCCATGATCCCGATAAGGATTGAGATTCGGGCATCGAGCAAGGAAAAAAGGTAATGCTTTTCACTCCCTTAACAAACGAGGCAAAACAGATTCTTGATTCTATGCCGAATATTGTTGATCGGCTTTTCCCGGTTCCTGCCCGATTCCGGGCATCTATTCCCCATGCTGTAGCTGATCTTTCTCAACTTTTGACTGCGGCGCGGGGATCACGGCAGGATTCCTATTTGAGCGATAAAGTGAATCTTTCTGCCTATCTCCGGTATTTTTTTCCATGGAATCTGTACCGGCTTGGCAGGCTGCTGCCGAATCTTCCTTTTAGATTACATTCCGGCGATGCTATTGTCGATTTAGGTTCCGGCCCCTTGACATTTCCCATTGGACTCTGGATTTCCCGGCCCGATCTGCGGGAAAAAGCTTTGGAATTCCGGTGTGTAGATAGATCCGGTTCTGCGCTTGAAGCAGGCCGGCAAATACTTGCAGCCCTTGGAAATTCCACATGGAAAATAAAAACAATCCGAGATTCTTTGAATGCTGCAATCCGGGGAGAAAAAGCCGCCCTGGTGTCCGGACTCGATGTATTTAATGAGTCGTATGAACATCTACCC
>BOBG01000138.1 GCA_026002265.1 Spirochaetia bacterium | reverse complement strand
TACCGGATACCGCGGCCATTTTGGGTATGGGGCTTCCGGTTATAGAAGATTGTTCGGACAGTTATGGAAGCGAATATCCGGCGCCTGCAACCTTGAGTATTATTGGATTGGAGGAACGGGATATGCTCACGGCCGGCGGCGGTGCGATTCTCTACGCCCACGGAAAACGCGAAGCTGCGGTGATTCGGCATTATGAATATGTGGCTCCGGAGTATGCTCTGCCGGATATGAATGCGGCCATGGCTGTGGTGCAAATCCGGGATCATGCAAAAAACCGGGGAAAATGTCATGATATTGCTGCCCGGTACACACAAGCTGCGATGCAGACCCGTCACAAACGTTTTTCCGGTGAGTGTAATGATTACGCCTTTCCGTTGATCATCGAAACCGGTCTAAAAGAAGTAAAAAATTACATAAAACGCCATGAAATCGCGGTGGAAGATGCATTTTCCGGTACCGCGGTGCATGCGGGGCGTGCCCTTCCGGAACAATGCCCGGAAGCTTTTTCACTGTCATTGCGGACGATTCTATTTCCTTTGTATCCGCGGCTTTCGGCTACGGATGTTGAAAAAATTGCCAGAGTCATCGGTACTCTTCCATGAAAAAAACGATACAACAGGCACTCCTTTTCATGAATCCCCACAAAGCCGGTGCCGATTCTCTCGCGGATCATATAACCGGGATTCTCGAAAAAGAATTTTCTATTCAGCTTTCCCTTTTTGACGAAACAAAAGCGCTTCCGGATGCGGATATAGCATTTAGTCTGGGTGGAGATGGAACGGTACTCTCCGCTGCCCGGATCCTTGCACCGCGGGCAATTCCTCTGCTGGCGATCAATTTGGGAACTGTAGGATTTCTCGCAGCCACGGCTCCGGATCACTGGCGCACTGTTTTTGAGCAATGGCTGGCCGGAACACTAAGGCTTTCGCGCCGGATCCTGCTGGAGATGGACGTTGAACGTTCCGGTTCTCTGCTTTTTCACGGCACCTGCCTCAACGATGCTGTGATCGCAACCACAGGTCTGGGAAAATTGATCCGTCTCGAAGTGTACACAGACTCAATCCGCATCGGCTCCTACCGGTCTGACGGCTTGATTCTTGCGACTCCCACCGGATCGACTGCTTACTCACTTTCAGCCGGCGGTCCCATTCTTGATCCTGAACTGGATGCGATCATTGTGAATCCCATCTGTCCTTTTTCCCTTTCAGCTCGGCCCTTTGTGCTTTCAACTGAAAAACCAGTGATTGTTGCCGTAGAATCCCCTCAACGAAGCACGCTCCGTCTCACACTCGATGGACAGATCCGGCAGGATTTGGAACCGGGTGATCGAATTATTGTTAAAAAAGCTCCGTCTCCGGCCCTGTTGATCGCCTTGGATCTTGAAATCTTTTACCGGGCCCTTGATGCAAAATTTATCCGGCCGGAAATTTCCCATGCTTGAAGAGTTGAGTATACACAATTATGCACTCATCGATTCTCTTTCACTCTCTTTTCAAAACCGGTTTACGGTTCTATCCGGAGAAACCGGGGCCGGCAAGTCGATCATCGTAGGTGCGATCAGTTTTTTGCTGGGGGCAAAGGCAGATTCAGCAGTGGTACGAACCGGATCTGATGCTACTCTCGTACAGGCAACCATTTCGATCCGTCCAGAAAATGAAGATGCCCGGAACTGGCTTGGCAGTCGGAATATCGAAGCAGATGATCACCGAGTCATTATCCGGCGGACTTTAAAGCCTTCGGGCCGGGGTTCCATTTATTGTAATGATGTGCAGATTACCCGGACAGAATTGGCGGAATTCATGGCTTTTTTGTTTGATCTCCATGGACAGCACACGCATGAATCCCTTTTGAGACCCGGAACGCACCGGATTTACGTGGATCGTTTTGCGGGAATCGAGGAGGAGGTCGCCGCCTACTGCCGGCTTTTCGCGCGTTACACCGAAAAAAAGCAGAATCTTGAAAAAATGGCTGAATCGGAACAGAGCCGCCGGAACCGGCGTGAAATGCTTGAATACGCGGCTGAGGAAATTGACAAAGCCGCTGTAAAAAAAAATGAAAGCGCTGCACTGGCAATCGAAGCGAAACGTCTCGCAGATTTTGAAAAATTGATTGAACAGACGAATGTGGTCTGTGAGTTTTTGCTCGATACCGATGAATCGGTGCTAACTCTTTCCCGGAAAACACGCAGTGCCTTTGAACAGGCGGCTGGTATTGACGAAGGTCTTGAAAAACTTGCGGACCGTTTTAAGGATTGGTACTATGAATCCGAGGATATTGCAGCTGAAATGCGTTCATACCGGGACAGTTTGCACAACAATCCGGAACGTTTAGCCGAAGTTGAAGAACGCCTCGCGCTGCTCTTCCGGCTCAAAAAAAAATATGGACCGACCGAGGCTGCAATCCTTGAATACCGGAATCAGATCGCGAAAGAATTGGAGGAATTGGGCCGGGGTGCCGAAGATCGGAGCCAGATTGAAGAAGAAATTGCCGTGCTGGATGCGGAACTCGATCAAAAGTCGGCTGGAATCAGTGAAAAAAGAAAAGCCGCGGCCGCTGAATTGGGAAACCGGATCAGTGATATTCTGGCACTGCTTGGTATGCCGCGGAGCCAGTTTTCAGCAGCTGTTAAAAAAACAAACCGGGGCCCCTTTGGGTCAGATGAAGTGGAATTCCTTATCTCGACAAATGTTGGGGAGCCACTTGCGGAACTTGCCCGGATTGCATCCGGAGGGGAGTTGTCGCGAGTGATGCTGGCAATAAAAACAGTTTTGTCACGGACTGATACCCGTGAAACCTTGATTTTTGATGAAATTGACACCGGGATCGGTGGTTCAGTCGCCCATACCATCGGCACCTATCTTGCGGGAATTGGAACTTTCAAGCAAATTTTTTGTGTGACGCACCTGGCAAGCATTGCTGCCCAGGCTGATAATCATCTAAAAGTAGAAAAAACGGACGAATCCGGCCGGATGATTACCCATGTCAGTATCTTGGATCCGGAATCAAAACGAAAAGAAATCGCCCGGATGTTATCTGGTGATACTGGCACCGCAGCTTTAGCTCATGCCGATGCGCTGTTAGCCCGCTATAGAGAAAGAGAAGAAAAAGGAAATAGGTAGAGAGGAATGTTTAGACAAACCTGTTTCACGTTCAGCTAAACATAGACCGCGTTCATCTAAACCTTCCGTATGTTCAGCTAAACGCATCGCATGTTTTTAAAGACCTGCTCCATGTTCAGCTAAACATGCCCCATGTTTAAATGAACCTATAGTGTGTTTAACTGAACCTGTGTTAGGTTTAACAAAACGTATAGCTGCGGATATGTTTTGATACTTCGATAACCAGCATACCTTGATTAGTATAAAAAAAATTAAATAAAAGGAGAAAATATGGTTTATTATGATGAATATGGAGATATTTCCAATAAAACTGTTTTATTATTGCATGGTGCAGGAGCTAGTGAGATATGCAAATATATAAATAAAATATTTTCTGTAGAACACGTTATGTTTTTGCACTTTGCAGCAGGAAAACACCGGCCACAATAAAAAAGAGGACCGGAAACCATGCGCCGGCAACCGGGGGAATGTAGCCTAATTTTGCCATCATCATGGTAATCATGTCCATAATATAAAAGAGGACCGCGACCAAAAGACTCGACAGCAACGTCATGAGCAGAATATTTTTACGGAAGCGTCCCCCCATTGAAATCGACAGAATCATTACGATAAATGATGCCGAGGCAAAGGAAAACCGGTGGTAATAATCGGAAAGCGCTGTGGTAAAGGGAAGCCCAGCCGCCTTGAGATCATTCACCAGAATCAACGCTTCACGAGCTGAAACCTCTGTGACATTGACCGCGCTCCGTTCAAAAATCTCCGGGTTTTCCCGGTATTCATCAGATTCCGGCTGTTGATTTGCACGTAATATTCCATTATCCCACTGGTACATAACCGCATTGGAAAGTTCCCAATATTCGCCGTTCCATGCCGCGTGATTTGCCCGGACAATGGACACCAGAGCGCCGGATTCGTCTTTTTCAATGATAGAAAGTCCGTTCAGGCTGCTATTTGCATAATCATAGTAATCAACTGCATAGACTTGCTGACCATTTTTTGCCCGGATCACAAGATTACTGGTATTTGTTTCCTGCTGTTGATGGAGCAGTACACGTGCAGTTTCATTTTTTGTTTTAAGAGTCGGAATTACAATCCGGTCCTCAAAATAAAATGAAAACAGTGAAGCAAGAACTCCAAGTACGAGCAATGACCGGCTGAACCGGCTGAAGGGTATTCCGGAAGAAAATATAGCGGTTAATTCATTCCGGCCGTAGAGATCACCCAATGTATACGCCGAGGCAAAAAGGAGCGAAACCGGCAATGCGTAAGAAAAACTTTTGGGAAGATAGTAGAGACTCACCGTGAGCATTTGTCCCATTGGGACTTCGTAATTAATGTAACGCCATAGATTTGCAAATAGATCCATCAAGGAGACGAGCATAACAAATAAAAAAGACGCCACCGTAAAAATGGGTACAAATTGTTTTAATAAATACCGGTCGAGTGTCATTTCCGAACCCGTATCAGCGTGAGAATAAAACCGATTACCAAGGAGACAATATCCGGAAACCACATGGTCCAAAATGGCGAATATCCGAGTCTTCGTCCCATTGTTTGTCCCATAAACATAAGTACCCAATAGATTACCGAAATAATGACTCCAAACATAAAACCGACCATCTGCCCGCTTTTTTTAGCGAGAAGCCCTAGTGCAACTGCCAAAAATACAAAGGCAAGTGCAGCAAAAGGCTGTGAAAATTTCCGGTG
>BOBG01000137.1 GCA_026002265.1 Spirochaetia bacterium | reverse complement strand
AGCGATATTGCGTCAGCAATCTCAAAAAATTATTAATGAATCGTATTAAAACGCTAAACCGTTTCAGCGTTTGGTTCACCATTCCAAAACTTTTTTCTTTTTCTAGCACTGCATGGATACTGCGCTCCCCTCGACTGGTTCGATAAACTCATCTGTATACCTCTGTTACCTCTGTGGTTGCAGCTTAGTCTTTACTCTTCTCACTGGACTCTTTACACTTTATCCATGCGTATCAAAGCCGATTTACATATCCATTCTCATTTTTCACGGGCAACGAGTCCTAAATTGACGCCGCCGTACCTTGAACGCTGGGCGCGGATTAAGGGGATTGATCTGCTGGGAACCGGCGATTGTACCCATCCGGTGTGGCTCAGAGAGCTGCGCGATCAGCTTGATGATGCGGAAGAGGGATTTTTTACACTGAAGAAGCGGGTCCGAGACGAATTTGATGCGGGGACAGCGTTGGCCGAGTGGCTTCCAGCTGCTAATCATACCGGTGCAGCACTGCCGCGTTTTGTTTTGACGGGTGAAATTAGTACTATTTATAAACAAGATGGACGGACCCGGAAGGTTCATCATGTGGTACTGCTGCCGGATTTTCAAGCCGCGGCGGACTTTCAGACTGCCATTGAAAGCCGTCAGGGAAACATCCGCTCTGACGGACGGCCCATTCTCGGCATCACTTCCCATGATCTGCTTGCACTGCTTCTTGATACTGATGACCGGGCTATGCTCGTGCCGGCCCATATATGGACGCCGTGGTTTTCTGCACTGGGCGCGAATTCCGGCTTTGATTCCATTGATGAATGTTACGGTGACCTTGCCGGTCATATTCATGCCATTGAGACCGGACTCTCCTCAAACCCGCCGATGAATTGGGCTGTGTCCGGGCTGGATCGTTTTGCGATTATCTCCAACTCTGACGCACACTCTCCGGAAAAACTCGCACGGGAGGCCACTATTATTGAGATGGATCGCTCGTATCCGGCGCTGATCCATGCGCTTGACGGAACCGGTATCATTGAAACAATTGAATTCTTCCCGCAGGAAGGCAAGTACCACTATGATGGTCACCGGAAATGCGGCGTCTCGCTGAAGCCGGAGGAAGCGGCTCATGCGGGGCGGCTCTGTCCAGTTTGCGGCAAAGCGCTCACCAGAGGAGTTATGGGGCGGGTGCTGGAATTAGCCGACCGGCCCGTTGATGAAACGGCATCGTGTCCGGGTATACAGTCCCGGAATCAGCGTCCCTATCAGTCATTTATTCCGCTCAAGGAGCTGCTCGGAGAACTTCTTGGAACAGGGTCTGCTTCAAAAAAAGTGGAATCTGCCTACACTTCCCTCATCAATACAATCGGCAGCGAATTGTCTATACTTATGGAATACAGCTTGACGGACCTTGAAAATATATCTTGTCCGGGTATTTCCGGTGAGCTGCTTGCCTGTGCAGTTGACCGGATGCGTCAGGGACAGGTATTTATTCAGCCCGGCTATGACGGTGAATTCGGCATCATCCGAGCATTTCCAAGACTCCCAACAGGGAAGGCTTTGCTAACACCTTTAGATTTTAGCGTATCTTCAACTGACAGCGCGCTGGATTTTTTTAGTACAGATTCTGATTCTATAGAACCAGTTACTATTCCTAAAAGACAGGGGACATGTTCTGAAAATAAAGGGACAGTTCCCGAAGATCAAGGGACATGTTCTGAAAATAAAGGGACAGTTCCCGAAAGACAGGGGACATGTTCTAAAAGTAAAGGGACAGTTCCTGAAGGTCAAGGGACATGTTCTAAAAGTAAAAGGATTGATTCCACTGATCCGGTTATTGAGCCTGTAGAAATGATTCTACCTTCTAACCTGCACCCGGATCAGGAAAAAATAGTTCAGTACGATGGACACTACGCGCTCATCGTTGCAGGACCCGGCACCGGGAAAACTGCGGTACTTGCAGCCCGGATTGTACGCCAGGGCGCTGACCGCGGCAGTATTCTTGCGCTGACTTTTACGGTCAAGGCTGCACTGGAATTAAAGGAACGTATTGCTGCACGTACCGGAGATGATTGCACCGGCATCACGACTGGAACCTTTCATTCGTTATGTGCATCAATACTCCGTGACCACCTGCCTCCTTTCGATATTCTTGGAGATTCAGATCGGACCATTCTTTTGGAGGAAGTGATAAAAGGGGCAAAGGGACGGATCAAAGGTCCGGGATTAGGGGTGTACATTGAATCTCGTAAACGCTTTGTGCTGAGACCCGGTGAATCAGCGCCTCCGGTTTTTCCCAACGTGGCAGCGGATTTTGACATTCCGGATCAAAAGGCTGAGGCAGAGCGCCTCTATGCGGATTACCGTGACCGGCTCGCTGCACGTTCTGCGCTGGATTTTGATGATCTTGTTGCCGAAACCGTGCGCTTACTCATGGCTGAGCCGGCGATTCTTTCTCAGTATCAAGAACGTTTCCGGTTTATTTTTGTAGATGAGTATCAAGATATTAACTTTGCCCAATATGCGCTGTTGCGGCTTTTGGTACGGGACTCGCTCTGGACAATCGGGGACCCGAATCAGGCGATTTATGCGTTCAGAGGCTCTGACAAACGGTTTATGGACCGGTTTTTGCTTGATTACCCGGATGCTGCCCGGTTTCATTTGAGTCAAAGCTTCCGGTGTGCGTCTGCAATCCTTGACGCTGCTGGACAGCTTATGGACACCCGTCTCGCTGGAACTCAAGCCCCTGCAACACTCTACCGGACCGAATATCCCACCGGAAAAGCTGAAGCCGAGGGCATTGCCCGGCGTATCGCTTTCCTTATCGGCGGGACCAGTTTTTTTGCCTTTGATAGTAATGTTGTCAACAGTAGCACAGTGCCGGACCAGCCTCTCGCCAGCCTTGATGCATGTGCGGTTCTGCTCCGGACTATGGCGCTTGCCCCCGCGATCACTAAAGCTCTCCGGGATCACGGTATTCCCTACACAGTAGCCGGAGAAAAACCATGGTGGGAGCCGGCTCTTCCATTGCTCAATGCCGTTGACCGCAGCTCTGACCTGACTCCATCTCAAGCTGTTCAACGGGCATGGGAGCAGTTTCCGGCGCAAAAACAGATACATGCGGCGTTGATAGGTAGGATCCTCGAGCTTGCGGCTTTTTATGATAATCTGACGGCTTTTTTAGATGCCTTGACTCTCAGCGACCCGCAGGAGGCAGTGGGGCTGAACGGCGTCCGGATTATGAGTATTCACGCTTCCAAGGGGCTTGAGTTCGACCATGTTTTTGTTGCCGGAGTCGAAGAAGGGTTGCTTCCCTTTACTTTGTATAAAGATCCGGACGATAGTGATCAAAGTATAGAAGAAGAGCGCCGGCTGCTCTATGTTGCCATGACCCGAGCCAAAACCGGCTTGTATCTCTCGTGGGCGCGGAGTCGGGACTTTCACACACGGAGACTCGAACATCAACCGAGCCGGTTCCTCAAGGTTCTCGAAGCGATGATTCCCCTGCATACAGAAGATCTTTACAAGATAAAGCCCCACGATCCTCAACTCCAGTTATTCTAATGCAGTTGAACCACGAAGTACACAAAGGAACGATATTTTCATACTGTTAGCGCCGGACTGAGCAAGTCGAAGGGTATCGAAACGACTCCTTCTCAGTTAATGCAGCCGGGCTTCAACCGCATCGATAAATTCCCATGAATTGAGTGCCCGTGCCGGAGCCGGCTGAGCGAGTTGTGCCAAATCTCCGGTCATCTCTCCGGATTCAATGGTTTGAAGACTCGCCTGTTCCAGTTTACAGGCAAAGGATTTCAACGCCGGATCATCGTCCAATTCCGCACGTTTTGCTAACGCACCTGTCCATGCAAAGATGAGCGCCATTGGATTGGTGCTGGTTTTTTCCTCTTTCAAATACCGGTAATAATGCTGCTGAACCGTACCGTGAGCCGCCTCATATTCAAATACACCAGAAGGAGATACAAGAACACTCGTCATCATGGCAAGGCTTCCTGACGCACTTGCAATCATATCGCTCATGACATCGCCGTCATAATTCTTGCACGCCCACAGAAAGCCGCCCTCGCCTTTTACCACCCGGGCAACTGCATCGTCAATAAGTGTATAGAAGTAGCTAATTCCGGCACCAGCGCACTTGTCTTTGAATTCACGCTCATACACTTCGTTAAACAGCTCCTTGAACCGGCCGTCGTAGGTCTTGGAAATCGTGTCCTTTGTGGCAAACCAAACATTGACCTTCTCAGCAAGCGCATACATAAAGCATGATCGTGCAAAATTCCGAATCGATTCATCGAGATTATGCATTCCCTGTACGATGCCGGGTCCAGGCATCTCCATGATCAGTTTCCGTGTTTCCGTTCCGGATTCGTCAGTGTACACGAGTTCAACTGTCCCCTTCCCCGGAATCACCATCTCGGCATTTTTGTACACATCACCGTAAGCATGCCGACCGATAATGATAGGCTTTTTCCATGTTGACACTGAAGGACGCACTGAGGAAACACTGATCGGCTTACGGAACACCGTTCCATCAAGAATTGCCCGGATCGTTCCATTCGGACTCATGTGCAGGTGCTTTAGACCGTATTCAACTTTACGCGCCGCATTAGAGGTAATAGTCGCGCACTTGACCCCAACACCCAGCCGCTGAATTGCGTGCGCCGCCTCAACCGTGATCGCATCATCTGTTTCATCTCTATGCTTAATCGACAGATCGTAATACTCGGTCTTTAAATCAATGAACGGCTTGAGCAGCTTATCTTTGATTAGCGCCCACAGAACCCGCGTCATCTCATCGCCATCTATTTCAACCAGTGCATTTTTCATAGCCCCTCCATGCTTCATTCTAATGATCGGATA
>BOBG01000136.1 GCA_026002265.1 Spirochaetia bacterium | reverse complement strand
TGGGAAATAGCGCATGGTCCGTGAAACTTGATGACGGCCGGACAACTGAGGTACGGACAGTTACGGTACAAGCCGGGCAGACTGCAATAGTAACGCTGCTGGAACCTGCACCTCCGGTTCCCCGGAATGTGCGGGCTGGGACTCCGGGAGCAGACTCTGTAATCTTAAACTGGGACAGTGTAGGAACGGATATACGTTATAAAGTGTATTATAGTAACCAAAATGATGCATCCCGTGCAGGTGCCTTGAGCAATCTAGTGGCCGGAAGCTATGTAAATATAACCGGAATGACGAGCGGGGTAACGTACTATTTCTGGATAGCGTCTGTGCAGAACGGGCAGGAAAGTGCAAAATCTCCACTAGTAACCGTACGAACTGCGAGTATAACACCTCAACTGGATCCGTCAATGGCTAACACCTACTACAACTGGGGCGTAGAATATTACGCTAAAAAAGAGTACGACCGGGCAATAGCCGAGTTTAGCGAGGCCATCCGGATAGATCCTACCTATGCTAATGCGTATAACCGGCGCGGCTGGGCATACGATGATAAGGGTAATTATGACCGGGCAATAGCAGATTATACTGAAGCGATCCGCCTTAACCCTCAAGAATCCACATATTATAATAACCGCGGCATTGCATACAAAAATAAAGGTGACTACGACCAGGCAATAAAAGATTACACTGAAGCGATCCGTCTCAACCCCCGCTATGATGCCGCATACAATAACCGGGGAAGTGCCTATTATAATAAGGGTGATTACGACCGGGCAATAGCAGATTACGATGAGGCGATCCGTATCAACCCGGACAGGACTGTATATGCCACTAATCGGGGACTTGCGTACCGGGCGCTGGGTAGGTAGCGAGTAGAGAGGAAAGAGGGAAAAATGATTCTCTCTTTCCCTATTCTTAAGGGAAGAATACTATGGCATATCAATGGGATAGTTCCCTAGAAACGGGACATAAACAGATTGACCACCAGCATAAGCAGTTAATTGCAGCGCTCAACAATCTAATCAAAGCTTCACAGAGCGGAAAAGGCTGTACGGAGATTTTTAGGACGCTCGACTTTCTAACCGGTTACACGATCAAGCATTTTACTGACGAAGAAGCGCTTCAGATCACGTATGGTTATCCTGATTATTTGATGCATAGACAGATACATGAGGACTTTAAAAAAACAGTAGGTGCTTTGACTGTACGGCTCCATAACGAAGGTCCTCACAGAGCATTGGTAGAAGAAGTTATTACTTCTGTTGAAAGCTGGCTCCTTAACCACATCAAGGGTGATGATTTCCGTATGGCGACTTTCGTAAAAGCCCATGAATGCCTCTAGTTTTTTTAGAATATTCCGGTATACTACCTTAATGTACCGGTTTTTTGTTGGGTGTGTGCTGAGCTTTTTGCTCGCTTCTTGTTCACGCTCTTTGGGGTGGGGTGTTCTGCTGTGGTCAACTGATAAACCAGCGATTCCTTCTGGAACCGTTCTTCCTGTATACATTCGATCAAACATTAATCAAGTGTGGGTTGCCGGAATTCCGGTATCCTACCGGACCGATTCACTTGATAAAATGGAAATTCCCCTTGCGAAGCTTGAACTGGTAGGTTCGGAACGGGCAGCGAAACAACGGGCACAGGACTTTGCACAGTTCGCACTACTGTATGCGGAAACGCTTCAAGATGGATTGCCGATACGGGAAAGTCCGGATAATAATGCAAAACGCGTCTACCGGCTCCACTCAGGTGAAATCGTCAAAATCCTACAGGCAGCTTCCGGTGCAACGGCAGTGAGCAGTTCCGGCGAGCCGTTGCCCGGTACGTGGTACTACGTTATGACGGAAGATGGCAGCGTAGGCTATTGTTTTTCGTACCGGCTTAAATTGTTTGAACATAGCGGCGGGGCCATGGGACTCGCCCGTACAGCGGCTGTTGCAGAGGAGCATCCCAATGACGAGCTTGACCGGCTTGTGCTCACGGTATGGGTTCCGGATTCATACAGTAATATGCTCACGAATCAGCGTATCGACATTGAAGCTTTGAGTCAGCATTATGGTTTTTTTCCGGGGCAGGATACGGGCATCGCCCGGATTCATACAGAAACTGTTGATAAGAGTTTTGAATACACTGCTATCCGGGCTGACGGCACACGGTCATGGCATTTTGAGGGAAGCAGTCTCCAAATGACTCTCCGGTCCGCCACACAATTAGCTGTGTACTATAATGATGGAAGTGCCATTCCGGCTATGTTTCTATTCAACGCATTTTCTGCAAATGTTGACGATCTCATTGTGCAGGAACAAGCACGCCGCGAAGCTATGTACCAGAGAATTGTTGCTCAAGGTCCGCTTTTTTCCAGTATGAATTACGGTACCCTTCTGCTCAATGCCGATGGCCGGTTTACCTGGACCGGATATGATTTATTGATTCCGCAGTACATCTCCTACGCTTCATTGGGAAGCGGGACTGTGGCGATGAATTTGTTTGTAGAGACTAATTTGCAAAATACTTTTGACGGTGCGCTTTCGTTACAATGTGACGGCATAGGAATTCCGGGATCTATTCTCAATTTTCTGTATACTGTTGATTCTCAGGGCCTACGGCTTGAACTTGTTCCGGATACGAACCGGAATGGAGCCATCGTCATCCGGCGCGCTACCTCTCCGCTGGTGATGTATTTTTCAAAAACTGCGCTGCCGGAATCACTAGACGGTCTTCCGGAGATAGACTTTTAAACGTACACAGGTGTGTGAATACAAGAATATGGTCCACGAATACACACCACTGTACACTAATAATAGTCTCTTATTCATGTTTGTTCGTTTCATTCGTGGATTAATCAACTATAGACGAATCGTACTAAATTAGGTATTTTCATTGGTGCAAGCACAGATGTGTGAATATAAGAATATGGTCCACGAATACACACCAATGTACACTAATAATAGTTTCTTATTCATGTTTGTTCGTTTCATTCGTGGATTAATCAGCTATAGACGAATCGTACTAAATTGGGTATTTTCATCGGTGCAAGCGCAAATGTAGGAATATAAGAATATGGTCCACGAATACACACCAATGTACACTAATAATAGTTTCTTATTCATGTTTGTTCGTTTCATTCGTGGATTAGTCAGCTATAGACGAATCGTACTAAATTGGGTATTTTCATTGGTGCAAGCACAAATGTAGGAATACAAGAATATGGTCCACGAATACACACCAATATACACTAATGATAGTCTCTTATTCATGTTTGTTCGTTTCATTCGTGGATTAATCAACTATAGACGAATCGTACTAAATTGGGTATTTTCATTGGTGCAAGCACAGATGTAGGAATATAAGAATATGGTCCACGAATACACACCACTGTACACTAATAATAGTCTCTTATTCATGTTTGTTCGTTTCATTCGTGGATTAATCAACTATAGACGAATCGTACTAAATTGGGTATTTTCATTGGTGCAAGCACAAATGTAGGAATATAAGAATATGGTCCACGAATACACACCACTGTACACTAATAATAGTCTCTTATTCGTGTTTGTTCGTTTCATTCGTGGATTAATCAACTATAGACGAATCGTACTAAATTGGGTATTTTCATTTAGAGAGGAGCGTTTATGCAGTATAGGATAGATAAAAAATCCGGTAATTCCTTGTCAGTACTCGGATTCGGGTGTATGCGTTTTCCACGGAAATCCGGAATTCCAGTGTCGGGATCCCAGAATTACGCTTCTATTGATTACAAAAAAAGCGAAGCGCTCGTTCTGGAAGCTGTACAGCGCGGAGTTAATTATTTCGATACAGCCTATTTGTATCCGGGGAGTGAAGAAACGACCGGAAGCATTTTAGCCAATGCAAAAATCCGGGGGAAAGTTTTTATTGCAACAAAAATGCCTTTATTGTTCTGTAAACAGGGTGCGGATTTAGAAAAATTTTTCCAAAAAAGCCTTGAACGCCTCAAAACAAAGTATGTTGATTACTACCTTTTGCATATGATCACAGATTCGAATCAGTGGGAACAATTTAAAAAATGGGGAGTCGAATCATGGATAGCGGAAAAGAAAAAATCCGGACAGATCAAGCAGATTGGTTTTTCATTTCATGGATCGCAGCCGGATTTTTTGCAGGTTTTGGGGGATTATGACTGGGAATTCTGCCAGATTCAGTACAATTATTCTGATCCGAATTTTCAGGCCGGAGTCACTGGTTTGAAAAAAGCCGCGGAAACGATGCCGGTCATCATCATGGAACCGCTTCTCGGCGGCAAACTTGCAACCGGGCTGCCAGCAGATGCGGGACAGGCTTTCAAAAAAGCAAATCCGGATCTTTCGCCCGCGCAGTGGGGACTCAAGTGGATTTGGGATCAGTCTGAACCGACCGTTGTGCTTTCCGGTATGAACACTCCGGAGCAATTAGCGGAAAATTTGACAGTTGCGGATTCTGCTGTACCGGGGATGCTGACGCGGGCCGAGCATGAACTGTTTGATCAAGTGCGGGGTATTTTTTCTGCTTCATACAAAATTCATTGTACCGGCTGCAATTACTGTATGCCATGTCCCCAAGGTGTCAATATTCCGGCCTGTTTTTCCGCGTACAATACTTCGTATACTATGGGTTTTAACATAGGAATACAACAATTTATAACGAGCATCGGCATCACTTCTGAAAAAACAAGTAGCCCACATCTTTGTGTTAAATGCGGAAAGTGTGAAACACATTGCCCGCAACACCTCCCGATAATGCAGAATCTTGAATTGGTCCGTCACCGGCTGGAGCCATTCTGGGTCAGGTGGGGCGGCGGAATCGCCCGTACCTTTTTGAAAAGCGGCCGGAAACATTAACGCCACGAAACTTCATAATGAAGGGGTTTTTCTAGTACAAGGAGGTCGAGGAGGGGAATGTCGAATTCCACCCGCCTCCCATTGTATTTAGCACCGGTTGTACCGGTGACCGGCCGGGGAAAATCAATGCTCACTTTGATCCGGGCCGTGGCAATTTCAT
>BOBG01000135.1 GCA_026002265.1 Spirochaetia bacterium | reverse complement strand
GTGTACGGCTTTTTCCCGATGAAGATACGGTGGTGTTACCGGATCTAGTTGTGATAAAAGATCCGGGTAAGATTGATCGGCGTGGCTGCACCGGTGCGCCGGATTTGGTTGTGGAAATCCTGTCACCATCAAATGCATCACACGATAGCATCGAAAAGTATGCGCTTTACGAAAGGGCCGGCGTGCCGGAATACTGGATCGTTGATCCGGATCAAGAAATAGTCTACGTTGCCCTGCTTCAGGGTGAACGCTACGAGGTTACAAAGTATAAAGATGGAGCCGATGTGCCGGTCACTGTGCTGCCGGGACTCGTGATTCACAGTGCGGAATTGTGGAAATAAGGAGGAAGTATGTCTAATCTGGCATTGGCAGACCGGTACATGAGTTTTGATGAATTTATGGCAGGAGAAGAGGATCCGTTTACTGAATTATATGATGGAGAGGAGTGGAGAATGGCGCCACCAAATTATCGTCACCAAAGAATTAGTGGTGAATTATTTTATTACATCAGACTGTTCCTTGAAGGGAAGCCGGAGCAGGTTCTGGCAGCACCCGGTGTGCGGCTTTTTCCCGATGAAGATACAGTGGTGATTCCGGATTTGGTTGTGATAAAAGATCCGGGGAAGATTGATCGGCGTGGCTGCACCGGTGCGCCGGATCTGGTTGTGGAAATCCTGTCACCATCAAATGCATCACACGATAGCATCGAAAAGTATGCGCTTTACGAAAGAGCCGGCGTGCCGGAGTACTGGATCGTTGATCCGGATCAAGAAATAGTCTACGTTGCCCTGCTTCAGGGTGAACGCTACGAGGTTACAAAGTATAAAGATGGAGCCGATGTGCCGGTCGCTGTGTTGCCGGGACTCGTGATTCACAGTGCGGAATTGTGGAAATAACATCTGGGTATCCCTGAAAGGGGACTGATTTACACTGAGGAGGGGGGTGCCGGCATCTCGACAGGCTCGATGCCCGGTTATCGAGCCTGTCGAGATAGAGGCAGGGGGAAGACACCCCCTCATGAGGTTTTACCAGAACCACCCCCGTTGGGGGTATCAAGCGGTTTTCGTTTTCCGGGTCAAGGCGTAAATGATCATTCCATTTGAAATGAGAATCCTAACCACTTCTGACATATCAGTTTGTAGAATGGAGTTGATCACCGAAGGGGTCATCGTGAGGAGGCTTTGGAAGAGAAAAGTCCCCACAACCACGTTCAAGATGCTCGCTTTGTTGACGGAGGCACCGCCGAGGAGAATTGCGGCAACGGCCGGAAAAGCCATATTCAGCGGGGCGTTGTACACCTGAATAAAGCCGAAACTCTGCTGGTAGACCAAAATTCCAACTGCACCGTAAATTGTGGAAATGATTACGCTGGTGAGCCGCATCCGATTCAGCGAAACGCCGCCGGCCGATGCAAAAACCGGATTCGAGCCGACAGCGGTCAGTGCCGTGCCGGTTTTACTCCGCATGAAAAGCCACATGATTCCAGCCGCGATTGCAAAAAAGAGAATCGCCCCACTGGGAAACAGAAAATGGCCGCCGATCCGGATTGCCAGAAAATCATTGAGAACCCTCGACCAATATCCATCAAGCGTAATCGTGGTACGCAGCCCTTTTCCGGTGTAACCCCAAACCATTGTGGGGTTTGAATATGGCAGGATTAACCACAAAATCGCCATAAAGGTCACGAGGGAAAAGCCGACGTACATAGCGATGGTCATCTCCTCGCCTTTGACTTTGTTGAGAAGTGTCCCGTAGAGCGCGCCGAAGAGAATCGCAAAGGGTAAACAGAGGACAACCGCGCCGAAAAACCCAAGGAAGCCGGTGAGATGAAACTGCATGGCGAGCGTGGAACCGAGGAGTCCGGCGACGATTCCGACTGGCAGTCCAAAGTTCAGCCCCGCGCCGGCTTGCATCATGGGAACCATAGCGAGTACCATTACCGCGTTCTGACCAAACCGGACAAAGACATTCATTAAAGATGTATCCACCCGGACTCCCACAAATGGCGCTGCTACAAACAATAGCACCACAAAAAAGAAAATGATGATCCGAGGCCAGCCGAAATCTGCGATAATATTTTTTAGTTTTTCCATGGTTTCCTGATTTCAGTATAAAAATGGAGCTATTCTAATTCAATCATTACTTTTACAACATCAGGATGTCCAGCCGCGGCATATTCATAAGCTGCAATGGAATCCTCAAACCGGAAACGTTTGCTGATCAGACGTTTGAGATCAATTTTTCCGGCGCTCACCAAGGCAGCCGCTTTATCAAACGCATTGGTATACCGGAAAACGGTTTCGATCCGGATCCCACGCGCTTGCAGTAACGCAACATCTATCGGTGCAGTACCATTCATCATACCGACCAAAACGACAATGGCTCCGCGTGCAGCACACCGGAAAAAATCCGGGTAGACTTTTGGACTCCCGGAAGCTTCAATAATCCGGTCAACACCCTTTCCGGCAGTGTAGTTGTTAATAGCTTCCTGCAAATTTTCCTTCGCGGTATTTATCGGGATAATATTTTGATAGGAGCCGGCGATTCCTAATTTTTCAGCTTTAATGTCGGAAATATAAACCGTTGATGCACCGCCAGCCGCAGCCGAAAGCGCGCACATCATACCAATGGTTCCGGCGCCGATAACCAGCACTGTATCACCGGGAGAAATATGGGCTTTTTTAGCAGCCTCGATTCCTATTGCCAGAGGTTCCATCATCGCACCCTCGGCAACCGTTAAAACCGGTGGCAGTTTAATACAAAATTGAGCCGGATGCACCACATGTTCGCGTAAACATCCATGCACCGGCGGCGTTGCCCAGAACACAACACCCGGATCGATATTGTAATTACCAGCAAGGACCTCCGTAGAATTCGGGCGCGGAATTCCCGGCTCCATGCACACAACATCGCCGAGATTCAGATTTGTTACCTCTGCACCTTTTTCTATAATTGTACCGGCCGCTTCATGTCCAAGGATCATCGGCTCCCGGACCACAAAATCCCCAATCGCACCTTCATTGTAGTAATGGACATCACTTCCGCAAATGCCGCAAGCTTGTATTTTTATCCGGACATCGTGTGGACCGACCGTTTCCGTGATCGGATAATCACGCAATGACAATTTTTTTGCTTCTTCAAGTACCAACGCTTTCATAAAATCCTCCTTTTTTAGCAAAAGTATTATGGAATCTGATTCCTTTGTCAAGAAAGACAGCTTCGGATTGTTATAACCAGTCCAATTATTCGTATTTAACTGGCTTTATATCTAATCTGTTTTTGACGGGTGGTAGTATCACAGCCCTTATAGTAGGATGAAACCATTGAGAAGGATACATGGCAACAGAACAACCTCAGATGGGTCTCACTTTTGAACAGGTTTGGGCCGCGCTGATGGAAACGCGTGAACATTTTGACAAAATGGTAATGGAAGCTGATAAAAGACAAGTGGAAATTGATGCACAAATTGCAAAAACGCAGGCGCAAGTTGATAAAACATCGGCAGAAATTGATAGAATGTCAAATAATGTTGATAACATGTCAAAAAAAGTGGATAAAGTAACTGATAATGTTGGTGGACTGAATAGGTCTATGGGTGAACTCATCGAAACTTTGATTGCTGCTAGGCTGTGGGAAAAATTTGATGCTTATGATTATAATCTAAGACGTGCATATCAACGAGTGCCTTTATTTGATGAAAATAACGAAAAAGTCGCCGAGATAGACGTTTTGCTTTCAAATGGTGAATATGTTATGGCAGTAGAAATAAAACGTGAATTAGATAAGGAAAAAGATGTTAATCATCATCTGAAGCGAATGGAATTGATAAAAAAGTATCCACCTGCCGAGTGTAAAGGGAAAAAACTCTTGGGAGCAATGGCCGGTGGCATAGTTGATTTTGATGTACAGAGTTATGCACATAGTGTTGGTTTTTTTGTGCTAGAACTGACAGGTGAATCTGTCCGTCTTATTGAAGACCCGAAAGAGTTTGTGCCTCGTAAATGGTGAATTCCGCGGCTATTTGCCAAACATCTTTGTTTTATCATAGTCGGCGTAAAACCCAATGCTTTAGCATTGGATAGCTCACGACTCTTTCTCCAGATCAAGCAAGAATTCTTTCCGAGCAAGTCCTGCACCGAAACCGACTAAGGCGCCAGTCGCCCCGATAACCCGGTGGCATGGAATCAGCAGGATTATCTTATTCCGGCCGGTCGCACCGCCGATTGCGCGAGGACTCGTGTGCAATTCTTGTGCGAGTGCGCCATACGAAAGGGTCTGTCCGTAAGGAATCTGGAGGAGAGCATTCCAAACCATTTTCTGAAAATCAGTTCCTGACGGGTTTAGTGGAAGATTCATCGGCGGGTTTTTTCCTGCAAAGTACGCATCAATCCAGCCGCGAAGTTCAGTACAAAGCGGTGATTCTGTTTGCGGGGAATCCGGAATCCGCTCGTCCACAAAGTACAGCTCGGTTAAATATTCATCCACAGTTGCCCGCAGGCTTCCAATCCTCGTTTTTATGTAGTAATACATTATTGAAATATTATGGCGTGAATCGCTGACAGCGGCTAGTAGCAGAGAGACATTCCCGGTCCGGCGGCGCCGAGAATATCCGGAATTTTATACTTTCGTGAAGCTAATACTTGCGGAAATACTTCCAATGGACTGAGTCAATGTCAATGTATTTCCGGAAATAGTATAATTAGAAGTTTGAGTTACCTGCTCATCCGCCGGTATTGCTACCCAACTAGTCTCATCCCACGCATGGGTAAGCGTCATCGTTACTGTAGTACTTGTAGATTCAAAGGTGCCTTTGCCCCTGAGAGTCCAGTCGGTATCGCCATCTTCTTTCATAGATTCAAAGAAAGTACTACCGCTGAATTCATATCGCACCCAATATTCATCACTATCTCCACCAGTAATACTCATCTGCCATGTCCCTTCCAGGCCTGTGCCTCCTTCAAGGTCTGTGTCTTCATCAGGGTTCGTATTTCCGCCAGGGTTCGTGTTTCCATCAGGCGGGCAGCCGGTAAAAATCAGAGACAGAGTGACAGCCAGCAATCCAATCACAAACAAATTTTTCTTCATAAAATCTC
>BOBG01000134.1 GCA_026002265.1 Spirochaetia bacterium | reverse complement strand
AGTAATGCACAAGTAATAACGGCAAAAGGGGACGAAATAAAAATAGAAACAAAGCAAAAGAAGAAAAAATCGTAAAAGCAAAAAAACTGCACATAACATACGCTATACGCTGCGCCGCAGTAGCGGCTTGGCCTACGAAAAAACGCAGTCGGGCTTCGCCCTTTGTGCGTTTTTTCTCCGGCACATTTTTGCGGTTGCTGGAAACCTGCGGTTTCCTTTATCGCAACCGCAAAAACGTCGTAAACAACCGGAACGTTATGTGCAATTTGCCCTAAGCTTTATGGAAGAATTTATATAAAAAATATATTGACACAAAAGCAAAATTGATATATAATAGAATAAAGGGAAATAAATGGAGGTGAACGAATGTATTTTAAGAAAATAATTGGAAATAAATGTTTTTTGTCACCAATGGATATTAATGATGCTGAAAAAATAACTGAATGGCTAAACGATTTAGAAATAACACTAAATCTGAACCTCTACAGTAAAAATGTAAATAATGAAAATGAAATAGAAATTTTAAAAAATGTATCAAAAGATCATTATTATTCAATTATAGATAAAAATAAGAACGAGATAATAGGTTGCTGTAGTTTCAAAAGCATAGATCATTTAAATCAAACGGCAGAAATCGGCATTTATATAGGGAATAAAAATTACTGGAATAAGGGATATGGAAGTGAAGCATTAACATTATTATTGGATTATGGATTTAAAGCATTAAATTTACATAATGTGTTATTAAATGCTTTTGAATATAATATAGGGGCAATAAAATGTTATAAAAAAGTAGGTTTTAATATTATTGGGAAAAGGCGGGAAGCATTAAAACGAGAAAGGAAAACACATAATATAATATATATGGATATATTGGAAAAAGAATTTTATGAAAATAATAAAATATTAAAGGAAATAAGAAAATAGAATAATGAAGAAATGGAGTACGGGCAAACTGCACATAACAGGATTGTTTACGCTTCGTCGCTTCGCTCCTCGGCTTCCGTTCGGCTAGGTCATTCCGCTGTGCTCCATTCCCACGCCTCACTCCAGCACATTTTTGTTGCCCTGGTCTTTGCTTCACAAAGCCCTTATTCGGGCAACAAAAACGTCGTAAACAACCGGAACGTTATGTGCAATTGGGGCTAAGCTGGTTGGGAATTATAATAAAACATTTTCAAAGAATAGGACATGAAATTATTTATAAAATTGTATTGACTTATGGGCAGAATAAGTATAAAATAAAGATATGAATAAATTATGCCAAGCGACTTTGTCGCTAATTTACTCTATAGAGGAGATTAAATGAAATATTTTTTAGTAATATTATGCTTATTTATAATAGGTTGTAATTCTTTGCCTGAATATAGATTTGTAAAAGAATATTCGCAATTAAATTATAGTTTTAGTGAATTATATAAAATCAATATTAATGAATATGGTGAGAGCGAATATCCTAGTGGTATGAGAGTAGAAATTAGTGGTTTTATAAACGGAAAAGGAATACTTTATATTATACACTCGCCTTATGAAAAAGGTTATAAAATGAGATTTAACCTTGAAGGAAAAATAATGGAAAAGATAGATAGGACTGATTGGTATGAACCGGAGTGTTTAATCCAATTTGTTCCAGATAATGAATTTATTACTGGAAATATCTTAATAAAATTAAGGATATATTAAATTATGGAATAGAAAATTATTGTATAATAATGGGGTACGCCGCCACTGCACATAACATACGCTATACGCTGCGCCGCAGTAGCGGCTTGGCCGGAAAAAAACCCCAGTCGGCGCAGTAGAGCCTTGGTGGGGTTTTTTTCCGGCACATTTTTATGGCCCTGGAAACCTACGGTTTCCTTATTCGGGCCATAAAAACGTCGTATAGCTTTCACGTTAAGCGACATAGCCCGATTCATTTATATTGTAAAAAGATATACCGGGAATTATCCGGTACTATACCATAATGCTTATACCTAGCCGGAATAGCATCAGTTACGGGCTACGATCGCTTAGCAGGGTTGTTTATGCTGCGCCGGCAATAGCCGGCTTGGGCTTGCGCCACAGTTTTGCGGTTGCTGGAAACCTACGGTTTCCTTTATCGCAACCGCAAAACCGTCATAAACAACCGGAACGTTATACGAAATTTGAAATGCCCCAAATATATTGAAAAAGAATTATAAAGAAGCAACAAAAAACCTGAAATATACGAAGACCCGCGCCATCCGTGGCGCGGGGAATATGTTTTTATGGTATAAAAATAATTCCTATGGGTGGGCTTGAACAAAAAATTACATTCTGATATAATTATATAATCAGTCAAAATCATTTGATTGACGGTTTTCAGGTAACTTTCCACGCATTTGCGACAGCATCCGCGTAAAAGACTCCACACATTATTATTTTTCTCAAGGAGTCGAACATGGAAATCGTTCAGCAGAACAACTATCTTCTTACGGAACCGGTGAAAAAGCTTTTACCGAAGTTCATTGTTCCGTGCGTCATTTCACTGATCATCTCGTGTCTTTACAACATCGTTGATCAGATCTTTATCGGCAATAGTTATCTTGGCTATTTGGGCAACGCGGCAACAGGTATAATCTTCCCCATTACCGTAGTCGGCTGGGCATTGTCGCTGTTATTCGGCGATGGCGTGGCGGCGTATTTAAGTTTGGCGCAAGGAAGCGGAAATACAAAAGACCTCGGTAAAACAATCGCTAACAGTATTTTGTTTTCGTTCCTGACGGGTGCCGTGCTGATAGTTATAAGTTATATGGCGGGAGACACAATACTCTACTCCCTTGGCGCTACAGACGCGACAATCAAATTAACCCGCGATTACGGCGGTATCATTTTTATTATGATCCCGCTGGCGCTGGCGCAAAACACCATGGCGGGAATTATACGCGCCGATGGCAGCCCCCGTTACGCTATGATGGCAATGGCGGTGGGCGCGGTGCTGAACATTATCTTAGACCCCCTCACGATTTTTGTGTTGGGTTGGGGTATTAAAGGTGCGGCTTACGCGACAATTTTCGGGCAGTTTGTGAGTTTTGTTATATGCGCGGTGTATCTTCGGAAAAGCAAAATGTTTCGCCTCCGCGCCGCCGATTTTATTCCCAATCTGAAATCGGTCTCCCGCGTTTTGCCCCTGGGCGGATCAAGTTTTCTCACGCAGATTGCTATTGTCATTGTTACCGTGGTAAATAACAAACTTCTCGTATCTTACGGTGCGCTCTCCGAATACGGCGCGGATATTCCGCTTGCCGCGTTTGTTGTCATTATGAAACTGTTCCAGATCATTATTAATATCGCCATCGGTATTGCGGCGGGAGCGCAGCCGGTTATCGGTTTTAACTACGGCGCGAAACACTACACCAGAGTGCGCGAGGCGTTTAAATACGTTATGTTTTGGACAATAACAACAAGCGCGATAGCGACAATTATATTTGAGCTATTCCCCGGCGCCTGTATTGCGCTTTTTGGAAGTGACGGTGAACTTTACACAAGTTTTGCGATTCGGTGTGTGCGCATTTACCTTGCGCTTATTATATTTACCTGTGTTCAAAAAGCTTGCGCTATTTTTCTGCAATCAATCGGCAAAGCAAGCGCGGCAATCCCGCTTTCCATGATTCGGGATGTTGTCTTTTTGATTATATTCACCTTTGCGCTTCCTGCGTATTTTGGTGTTACAGGAATTTTTTGGGCCGCCCCGCACGCGGATATTTTGGCGTTGCTTATTACAATTATCGTAGTAATGCGCGTGTGGAAGGGCATAGGCAAGGCACACATAAGTAAAACGGAAGCGGCCGAAACTGCGGAAGTTATCACTCAAGCGGCACTGCGTCCATCCCGTCCGGGCGTTATTATCACCATTGCCCGCGAACACGGTTCAGACGGTCGCCTCGCGGGTCAACTGGTCGCCGAAAAACTGGGAATTCCCTGTTATTATAAAGAGATGACTTCCCTTGCGGGTCAGGAAAGCGGCCTTGCGGCGGAGTTTATTTCCAGTATCAATGCCGCTTCTCCTGCCGGTGTCCGCGATATGTATCTGGATACGGATGTCGTCAGGCAGGCGATTATCGCGCAGGGAAAAGCAATTCAAAAAATTGCTGATGCGGGTTCTTGTGTGATTGTGGGACGCGCCGCCGATTATGTGTTAAAGGGCAATGAAAATCTGGTTCGTGTATTTATTCACGCGCCGGAAGAACACTGCATTAAAGAGGTGATGAAGGTTTACGGTGTTACCGAAGATGAGGCACGGAAACAAACCCATGCGCAAAACGCCGCCCGCGCCGCATATCATAAACACCTATCCGGCAACGTTTGGGGCGATTCCCGCCAATACGAATTGTGCATCGACAGTAGAAGAGGCGCGGAAAAAACGGCGGCTCTCATTTGCGAATATGTAAAGGCAAAGGCGTAAACAACTGTGGAATTATTGCCTTGTTCCGTGATGCCAAGACTTAATTCCATAGTCTTAAAGTCTCATTCCACGGAATCAAGATCTGGTTTCGTGGAATGAAAGTTTCATTCCGCGGAACTAACGTCTGGTTCCACGAGACCAAAGTTTAGTTCCGTAGTCCCAAAGTTTCATCTCGCGGAATGAATATTTAGTTTCATGGAACGAATGTCTGGTAGAAACTTCCAAAATATGGTATACTTATTCAAGATATAGGGGATATATCCCCAAAAGGAGCGTTTATGGACTATATACCGCACGCGGACGGGGCGTTTTTGGATTGGGCAAACACCCTTATCACCTACACGGCAGGGCATTTGTCGGCTTTTAAGATTGAACAGGCGGCGTTGACGCCCATTCAGACCTTATTCACCGCTTATCAGGCAAAATTCACCGCCGCTGAAAACCCAAATCGCGGTAAAGTGGACGTTTTGGCAAAAGATGAGGCGCGGGACGCGCTTAAGGCAGCGATTCGCCCCTTTGTAAAGGCGTATTTGGCCTATAATCCCGCCGTTTCTGACACGGACAGGGAAAGTATGGGCTTGCCCCTGCATGACGGCACAAGAACCCCTGCCCAAAATGTGCCGGAAAAAAAATGCACTAAGGCCAAAGGCCGACTGCGTTTTTTTTCCGGCCGAGCCCCGAAGGGGTGATGCGTAAGCTGTATGTTATGTGCA
>BOBG01000133.1 GCA_026002265.1 Spirochaetia bacterium | reverse complement strand
TTTCCTTTTGGTTCGCGCAAATAGTCGTTGACCCGGTAGGTCAGCGATTGGAGACGTTCAATTTCTTCTTCGATAATTGCGATTTCTTCGCGGCCCGTTTCATGTAGTATTTTTCTTAAGATTCCGGTTTGAATCCGGATACTGAGCAGCGGATTCTTGATTTCGTGTGCCAAGGTACTCGCGGCAGTACCGAGTACGACCAGATTTTTTTGCGCCTCGATGCTGCTCCGGTATTCCCGGTTTCGGAGATAGAGGTGCCGGATGTATAAAACTAGACTGAGCAATGCGATTTCACATAACGGGAAAAGAAAGCCGGTTACTTTCTGCGTTCTCCAATATTTTTGATGTGAAACAACAATATACACATAATTTCCTCCGGAAAGGAAGGTAGAAAAAACCGGCTCGGATGGACTTGGTCTGTCCCGGTTCCGCTGTTTACTATGCAACACAAATTTAAAGGTTTCTCCTTTAGGATCCGGAATCGTATAACGGCCGAACCGGCTATTTGGTTGATTCACAATGAGCTGCTCGTCAAAATGCGCGGGAGTATGTCCCCACGCATATTTAATTTCTCCGGAGTTATTGTATACACCAAAAGCAATAATACGCTCTTTAAGAAGGACGTTTGACTCGATTTGTTCTGCTATCGTTTTTGAACTCCGGATCATGGACAACGTATTAAAAATCCGTTCGTTATCGTTGTCACTGATGAGTCTTGCCCGGTCCCGTATTCCCGCGATAATAAATGCAAGAAGTGCAGATGCAAGCAGCCAACAGATGAGTGAAACGATAAATGTCGCGGTTCTAGTGTTACGCATACAATTATAGTTACTCAAAAACAAATATTGATCTATAATTATTAGGGGGAGCATTCTGAAACAACTTTTTTTCCCGGTTACCTTTCAAGAACTTTTTGGTATGTGGAACCGGTTTCCTGATGCGATTCTCTTTGCGGGAGGTACTGAACACCTGCATTTACAGGGGCAGCGGCTGGTACATCTTTCCGGCATGGTGCTTTTTCTCGATAAATTGGACGATATTCAAAAAATTACCCGGACCGAACGCTACCTTGAACTCGGTGCGATGGTAAGGCTGAGTACTATCCGGTCCTTGGGCAAAGCAGTTCCGGAGATTCTCGTGCAGTGCCTCGAACACCTTGCAGATCCATATATTCGGGAAATTGCAACTATCGGTGGCAATATTGCGTGCAATGGTGATTTAAATGCGCCCTTTCTTGCACTCGATGCCCAGTATGAAGTGCGTTCCGGGGCATCTACCCGGTGGATTTCTTATTCCCGGCTCTTTTCGCCAAAATCGATGCTTGAACCGCAGACCTTGCTGAGCCGTATCCGGATTCCTTTGGGTCAATGGAATTATCACCGGTATAACAAGTTCGAATCTCCTATAATCGGTGACCGCGCTTCGGTGTGTGTTATTATTGCCCGGATTGAAAAAGATATGATCGTGGATATACGGCTTGTCATCACTGCATCTGATCGCTACTTCCGGAATCGTGAACATGAACGAATCCTTGCAGGCAAACACCTTCCAATCAGCCAACAGGATTTTTATTCTTTTATTGATCACTGGAAAGAGAGTCTTTCTAAGTCCGATTTTCGTTCCTTTGTGCAAAAGAATATCATTGATTTCCTCGAATCGAATCTGCTTGAATTGTGTGATTAATCGTTATAGGGTGATTGTATGACAAAAATTATTTTGTGTCTTAGCATCGGTGCCGGACTGTTGTGCAGTTGTACGCAAGCTGAACCCCGGATTCCCTTTGGGACGATGCAGGCTCTGTATTTTGAAGGAGAAAAGGGGCCGGAGGAGCGTCTTTCATTTTTTATTATCGCGGAAGATGATGATGGAGCCGGAAATTTAGCTGAACTCTACCTTTTTCATGACCGGCAGGAACTCCAGTGGCTTTTCACCGCGGAAAATTGGATCAGTGTCGAGAATCAGAACCGGACATGGATCGGAAGCAGAGCTATTGTTTCGTACAATGGTTCGTCTCTTCCCCGGGGACAGTACCGGGCGCTCTTGCGTAACAAATCTGGAGCAGAAGTTGAGCATACATTCACATTTGATGCGCCGAACTCTCCCCGGTTTTCCTTTCCCCGGTTCACGATCCATGACGAAATCTACACTATCATATCCCAGTATCCGGCCCACTACTTCCTTTGTTATGATGAATCCGGAAATCTGCTCAAGACGATTCCGGTGGAAGAGAAAGAGGGGACAGTTGCCGGCTTGGCTCTTCCGTCCGCGGGCCGGACCCTTGCGTTGTGGGCTGAAGATCGGGACTATGCAACTTCCGCGTTGACGAATCCGCAGGCTAAAAATTAGTTAAATAGCTAAGTCCAATCAACAAAAGCGATTTCAGCGTTTCGTCATGGATATTCCGGCTTCCAAGGTTTGAAAGTTCTTGACCATACCACCAAAAAAGCCCGATCTGATCGTCTATCCGGAACACCCACTCACAAAAATCATTGGCATAACTCTGCTCGCCGAAAAAAAGGTAGGCAAGTTCAGAAAGAATCGTTGAAAATTCGTTCACAGCGTTCCGGTACCGGCCTTGTGTAACGTTTGCAACAAATCCGGGAATCCGGTCCCGGAGCTGATCTTTACAGTACTCGTCAGAACTCAGAACCCATGTTTTTTGGATCAACAGATCCATATTATGCTGAAAATGGTCCAGAAATATGCCGAGGTCAAATTCCGGATCCGCAACTATTTTCCGGTAATCACCACCGACTCCCAACAGATCCGCAAAAGCTAAAGTGTGAGCCGGATCGGGCGCAGCATAAAACATATCATCAGCACACTGCTGGTACTCAGAAGGAAGAGTCCAGCGATGAGAAGAAACAGAGCTAGATCGCATAGGATAACAGTGCAAATATTTAAGGATTATGTCAAGGTTCAAATCCACAGCTTGCCGGTACCCCAAAAAATTGTTATAATCCGGTACATGAGGTTTGAAAAGCATGGCAGAAAAACCGCAGTTGGCCTTTGTCGATTTTAAGGTAAATACCTATATTATCGTTGAAGGTAAACTGGATATTGACCGGTTCTTCATTATCCGGCAAGGAAAAGTACGGATTTCCAAAACAGCTGAAATAGTTTCTGAAGGTGATATACTCGGTCCTGGGGATTTTTTCGGAATCGTATCGACTATGTCAGTGCATGCACATATTGAAACGGTACAAGCGTTGACCGATGTTTCTCTCATTGCTGTACATAAAAATCAATTTGAAGGACTCATCGAACATAATACTCCGATAGCGATGAAGATCATTCTTTCTTTTTCCCGGCGGATGCGTTATCTTGACCACGCTTTGACCCGGATTACTCTCAAGGGAACGGACAAGGGAGAAGATAAATCGATTCTCTGGACCATTGGGCAATTTTATGAGAGCAAAACGCTCCGGCCCCAGGCATACTATGCCTATTATCAGTTCGTTAAACTCTACCCGGATGATCCGCTCGTTGAACGGGCGCGGGCGCGGATGAATCTGCTACAAAAATATGCGGCAAAGCTCCGTTTTGATTACGATCCGGAGGATGTAAACCGGAGTTATAAAAAAGATTCTATACTTTTTTCTGAAGGGGAAAAAGGAGAGGAACTCTTTATCATAAAAAGCGGTGCGGTTAAAATTACCAAAATTATGAACAATAACGAGGTATTGCTTGCTGTACTCAAGCCGGGGGATATTTTCGGAGAAATGGCTCTGCTGGAATCCGAACCGCGGTCCGCAAGTGCAATCGCTCACGAAGATTGTACGGTCATGGTGATCAACCGGGATAACTTTCAAAGTATGGCTGCGACTCAACCTCAGATTGTTGCCCGGCTTACCAAACTGCTCGCTGACCGGATCTGGCTTATATACAAACAATTAGCAAATGCACTTATCGAAGATCCGATTGAGCGGATTTACGATGCCTTGGTCATGCAGCTTGAAAAGGAGCGGATCCCGCTTGAGATGCCTTCTGCTCACACCTTTAACTTTGGTGCTAAAGAACTTGCTACGATGGTGGGTATTCCCCAGCAAGAGATGAGCCTTGTTTTGTACAAATTGTTACAAGAGAATCGTTCAAAAAGTGTAGAGATCGACAATAATAACAAGATTCATGTGTCTAACGTTGTTGAAGTTGCAAAAGAATGTACGTATCACCGGAATATACGGCTGAGAAAAGAAAACCGGAGGTGATCCTGTCGAAATTGCTCCGGATTTAGTGTCAGCTACCCAAGACTAAGAGCTTGTCTCGATTATTCGAGCTACTTCCTGCTGCTTCATAAAGGATTCCGGATGAAATTTAAAATTTTGGTTGTTGATGACGAAAAAAATATCCGCGAGGGACTCGCTGCGTCACTGCTCATGGATGGACATGATGTGGTGACGGCTGCGGGCGGTGACGAAGGCTGGCGCTATTTCCAAAAAGGGGATATTGATCTCATCATAACGGATCTTCGTATGCCGGGCTTGAGTGGCGAAGACTTACTCAATCGAATCAATGCAGAATCGCCTGGGATTCCGGTGATCGTACTCACAGGTCATGGTACTGTGGAAAATGCTGTTGCGGCAATGCGGAGCGGCGCCTATGATTTTCTCACAAAACCGGTTAATTTGGATCGACTTTCACTGCTCGTTAAACGTGCGCTCAAGTCCCGTGAATTGGAGATTCGGCATAGGAGAATCGAGGAGGAACTTGAGTCCCGGACACAGTTCCGGACGATCATCGGTTCATCTGCGGCCATGCACCGGGTTTTTGACACAATCAGCCGGGTTGCGCCGGCAAAAGCGTCTGTGCTTATTTCCGGAGAATCCGGAACCGGTAAAGAGTTAGTAGCGAATGCGATTCACGAACTGTCTCCCCGGAAAAAAAAGCCGCTCATCAAGGTTCATTGCGCTGCTCTTGCGGAGAGTCTGCTTGAAAGTGAGTTGTTTGGGCATGAAAAAGGGGCATTTACCGGAGCGCAGTCCCGTAAACGGGGCCGGTTTGAACTGGCAAACGAGGGAACGCTTTTTCTCGATGAAATCGGTGAAATTGATCAAAATTTACAGATAAAATTGCTCCGGGTGTTGCAGGAAAAACAATTTGAGCGGGTTGGCGGTGAGGAAACGGTCGAGGTTGATGTCCGGATCGTGGCTGCCACGAACAAAGATCTCAA
>BOBG01000132.1 GCA_026002265.1 Spirochaetia bacterium | reverse complement strand
GTTCCTTTTTTTCATATTCATAAATATAAAAATCTTCTCCTTTTTTAAATTTCTTATCTTTATTATATTTTTCAATAATCTTATTTATAATACTATTTTCCTCATTAGTGAGAAGATAATTTCTTTTTGCGCCATAATATAGTTGAAATGCCCATTTTTTAAAAACCCCTTCAGCCTCCATTTTGCATAACTATGCTATTTTTTCAAAGAAAGTTTTTGCCAAAAGCGCGAGTCCTCTTGCCCAATTCTCCAGAAACCAATTCCTTGAATTCCCTGTTCTTGATACATTTGCATGCGGGCGATAAGAGAATAACTATCTTCGTAATAAGCAGTTACTGTGACTGACATGGTAAAGGAAAACATGGGAATCCCATTTTCCCGCTGAATTTCTGTGACATTGTTTTCTGCTTTTATCCGCTCGATTCCAGAATAAGTATAAGCGCTGTTTGGACTTCTACCCCATGCACGCCCATAAAAAGGAAGTCCCATAATAAGTTTTTCCGGCCCCAGTACGCCGAGCGCATAGTCGGCAACTCGTTTACACCACGCCATTGACGCGATGGGACCCGGAGCGCTGCCACTCCAATGTTCATCGTACGCCATCACCAAAATCCGGTCGACAATTCCGGCAATCGATGGATAATGATACATATCGTCAGAAATGGTCCGAGTCCGGGCAGGAAGCGCCACTGTCAGCATTTTCTCACCAAGTCCGGCACGCAATTCACGTAAAAACGATAAAAAGCTCTCTCTATCCCGTCCCGGTACATTTTCAAAATCAATCTGCAAACCGTCATAGGTTCCGGCCGCCTTCAATAAATCCATGATTAACTGATTCCGGACTGCACCTTCAGTAAGGCTAAAATGTGTCAGCGCTTGACCATTGCATGTTACCACAAGATGCACCCGTCCCGGAAAGTACGAAAGTTTTTTCCGATCCGGCACTCCGGTCAATGCTCCATAGGTACTTACTGTTCCTCCGAAATAGCCGACATCAGAAACCGGCATAGTTCCTTTCAACGCATTTTCTTGTCCATCAATAACATAACCCCACACTTCAGGAAAAGTTAAAACCGGTAAATCTGCATTTAATGGAATTAAAGCAACATCCTCAACCGGTTCTTCTTCGGTTGCCAGTTCAGTGATTTCCTCCGGTGCCGGCTCTGCCTCAGCTAACATAACAGATGCCACAAGCATTTCCGGAACAATCTCTTGTTTCAGGGTATTTTTACAGGAAATTAACAGGACGATCAGAAATAAAAGAAAAATATCACTGTGATTATATTTCATAGAACTAGTCTACCAGAAATTGTGCATTGTGTGCAATCTTATTGATCATGTGCCTCCCTCTGAAAGGAGTGAGCTAGTCTATGCTAAAGTATAGAGCTTCTGTTTTTCGCCATCAAAGCGATACTAAACTTAGTCTTGCAAAGTATTATCTACATGACCATTTGTCTTTTTGCATATTGTTGCAGGACTGATTTCCTCTAGTTTTTCTCGTATTTCAGCCGTGCTGCCGAATACAGGCCACTCCGCCATGTGTTGCACCATGAGCGGCGCTAAAATCTTCCCGCACTTCCACCAAAAAAATTCCCAGATTAGCCTGAGACTAGCTACTACTTCATCACCGTAAATCCGATTCCCTTTCCGCTTATTCCGCTTCTTTTTCTCCGGCTTAACTTTATAACCTTACCGGCTACCACCAGCACTTCTTTTACCGGTTTCGTGTTCAAGCATACTTCCTGTTGTACTTCGTGATTTCTATGTCAATGATTGTTTCTCTTTCATCTGCAACCACATTTTTCTCTCCTTACGGAAAGTTTATATTTATTTGGGTTACATTTTTGAAATGTAGTCCGAGGGCGCTACTGCGCTCGAAGCATATACAGTCCTGTTAGGCGAAGTAAAAACCCTACGAAGCGTACGCCATAGGCGGCGGGCGTGCTATTTTTTTATATCTTTATATTTTTTATTATATTCATTGTCCTATTTACAAATGATATTATTAACGCCACCGTAATAATGTAAATTATTATATTCATTACTGTTCTATAATCAATTATTATACACCTGAACGCAAAGATACCCGGCAGTAACATTACAATTGAAACAGATATTTTTCCGATTTTATCAAAAAATATTATATTTTTAGATTTTTGTTTATTTTTTATTATTTTTGATGTTATTATAAATTCCACTAATTTTAATACCATAATAAAAATAAACCATACCGGTATTATGTTAAAATACGCGAAGGTCATTAAAGATGAAATGGTATATAACGTATCTGCTATAATATCCAGTTTTGCTCCGATATTTGATGTACATTTTAATTTCCTTGCTAAATATCCGTCAGCCACATCGGAAATAAGTATCACGGCAAATACAAGCAGCAAAATCCAGTTTTTAGCACAATTATAAACAAATATATCGTGAATTATTAATAAAAACGGTAAAACCAGTACCGCCCTGAACAGGGATAAAACATTGGGAAAATATTTATAAGAGATACATTTGTTTTCCAATACAATTCCTCCGATATTTAATCGATTTTATCCTATAAATTTATTTATGTCAATACTGTATTTGCGCTACCACGCGGGCTGTATATAACGTTTTTGCGGCGAAGCATATACAGTCCTGTTGTATGCAGTGTGCCCGTATTCCATATTTTATTTTTTATATTTATAAAAACATCATATCATTTTGAATTATTTCCCCATCATATATTTTTATTAAGTTTTCCATTGCTTCTATACCGCCTGATGGCCATGCAAGCTGTTCAAGTGATATTTTATAATTTCCTTCATCTTCAATCAAATCATACAAAATAATTTCTGCGCTAACTATTGCATCAATCCATGAATCAAAATCCCATGATTTTTCCCTTTTGCTTTCAATCATTTTTTCTTCAAATGTCAACTTGTACCACTTTTTCCAATATTCATTTAATTCTTCTTTAGTTGGGTGCCAAAATTTTGTATCATATCTTTCACCCAATATATCTATTATTTTTAAAGTATCTTCTATTATTTTATTCTCAAAATCACTATTCTTAATATTAAGACGATCATTAAATTGAATATCTTTCCATTCTTTAAATAGACAGATTATTTTTTTCATTGATTCAAAATCATTCTGATTCATTTTTGAAAATACAATATTTTCCATAAATTTTCCTATTACCTCTGTCAATTCAATCAAGTAATAATTATTATTTACTGTTATTCTTATTTTGTCGATATTTTTTTATACAATATTTTAAACAAACTCGCGCGGATGTGTTTTTTCGTATTGACAAAATTGTTAAAAATATCTCATACTGGATTATAAGGTGATATATGGCGCAGGAAGGACAGGAACTAATCAATCTCATTAAGGCAAATACCAAAATCATACAGATTATCAGCTACGAGACCCTGTTGATTCATGCCAATTTGGCAAACGCTGCCTCGGAACTTGGGCGAGAGTTGTACCTCTGGGACCGGGTAGCCGGGATCAAAAAATGGGACACGGAAAACCGTTCTTGGGTCATGATTGACGAGGATGCGCGACAGCCGGAGCGGCCTTTTTCTTTCTTTGACGAACATAAGGATATAATCCTCTTGCTTGAGGATTTTCACCCCGATATGACGGAAAACCAGCCCCAAAATATTAAGCGTCTGCGGAATGCCGCAATGGGCGGCAATGAACAAAACCGGACTCTGGTGCTTTCTCAGCCTTTCCGCTTCCTTCCACGAGAACTTGAAAAAGAAGTCCATATCATAGAACTGCCCCCTCCTTCGTATGAGGATTTGGAAGTGATTTTCAAAAATGTCTGTGAATCCTTCAAAATTCCCATTCCAGATGATCCGGAGCAAGATCTGATTGAAGCGGCTCTGGGGCTTACCATTATGGAGGCTGAGAAGGCGTTCTCGCTTGCCTATATCAAAAGCGGTCAACTCACCAGCGCGGAGGTGCCGCTTGTTATCCGCGAAAAAGAAAACGTCATCAAAAAATCGGGCTACCTCGAATATTTCCATCCCAAAGAAGAGCTTAAAGATGTGGGTGGTCTTGATACCCTGAAAGACTGGCTCGCCAAGAGGGGGCGGGCTTTTGAAAAGGGCGCCGCTGACTTCGGCCTGACCTATCCGCGGGGTATTTTGCTACTGGGTATTCCCGGTACCGGGAAAAGCCTTACCGCGAAGGCCATTGGCAACCTGTGGCATTTTCCGTTGCTCCGCCTTGACATGGGAAAAATCTTCGGCGGCATCGTCGGCGAATCGGAAAGCAATATACGGGGAGCGCTCAATATCGCCGAAGCGATAGCCCCGTCGATTCTCTGGATTGATGAAATTGAAAAAGCCATGTCCGGTATCTCATCATCTGGCCGTTCTGACGGTGGAACAACCTCTCGCGTTCTGGGAACTTTTTTGACATGGATGCAGGAAAAAACAAAACCAGTGTTTGTCGTGGCCACCGCCAATGATATTTCCCAGCTTCCGCCTGAACTGCTGCGGAAGGGCCGGGTGGACGAAATCTTTTTTGTGGACCTCCCCGTAGAAGACGAGCGCAAGGAAATTATCAAGATTCATCTTCAAAAGAAAAATCGGAAGCCGGATGATGATTTTGACTTGGCGAAGCTTGCCCAAAAAAGCAAGGGGTTTTCCGGCGCTGAACTGGAAGAAGCCGTCAAGGAAGCGCTTTTCCGTGCCTTTGATGAGGGGCGTACCCTACGTGACGATGATATACTAAACGCCATCTCAAAAACGTTCCCTTTGGCGCGTACCATGCACGAAACCATCAGCGAAATGCGCAAATGGGCGCAAAGCCGTGCAGTCGCGGCATCTTCAAAAACGCCGGAGCCGCTTGATGAATGGCAGAATGACAATATCCCGAAACTGCGGCAGGAAACCTACTCGAATCCGTTCCTTAAGGCCAAGGAAAAGTAAATGCTGCATTATTATCTGAATCTGTCGAAGGGCAGCGCTCTTGATTTTGATACAAATAAAATCGTATCAGAAGCAGTAATGGGAACAGCGCGAAAAGCTTTTGAACCTTTTGAAACATATCTTCAAAATGTCATTAAGACTTTGGAGTCGAAAGAAGATATTCAGGCAAATTGGAAGAAAGTAAGCGTCGAAAACGCCGCCGAACTTTCTATTATCGGCGGACTTTACGAGATTCCCAAACGGACGCTTATTCAGGTATCGAGGAATAAGAAAGGGTGTTATCGGATAGCATCTGCGGTTTATGATCCTGATTTTTCCGAGAAAGTAAAATATAAAGTCGGAA
>BOBG01000131.1 GCA_026002265.1 Spirochaetia bacterium | reverse complement strand
CATAATGTGAAGGTTTGCGCCGTTTGAATGGCGTAAACCGGTAATTATGCGCTGGTTTATTGTCGGCTAATTTTTGGTAAGAAAGATGTATTTAATAAATCGGATTTATTTTAATTATTTCTTTAATTAAATATTAAATAATTTAATAATTATTTAATAACTTTAATAATTAATTGGAATTATTATTAAATAGTTTTAATTAAATAATAGTAAAAATATATTTATTTAATTATTTTTTTTTAATTAAATATTTAAATAGAATTAATAATTAATGGGATATTAGATTAAATATTTTAGAAAATAGTCTATGGAATAATTAACAGGTTTGCCGGAAAAATTAGATTTTTTTTGGTGTGATTTTCAGGCTTGATTTGAGGTGTACGGACTGGGTGTTTTTTTTGATTCCCCCTTGTTTTAACAATATGTAAATAACTTCCACTTTTTGGTATGATTCTGGTAAAATTTTGGTAGGAGGGAAAGCAGTTTCGGAGGTAGGATTGCCGTCCTATGATCCTCCGGAATTGCGTGACTTATGAGAAAGGTAACAGAAAATCGTGGAAATGGCAAGAATGTAGGAGAGCAGTTCCGGCCCTACAAGCTGTTGAATCAGCAGATGGCGGTAACAGTGGAAAAGACGAGTTTGGAGAATCGGGGCAAGATAGTGCTTCAGTTGAGGTGTTGTGGGAATCGGATAGTGACTGCGAAGGTTGATGGCACAGAAAAGATTTTGTCTGTGATTTTCTGTCATCGCCGGTTGTGTCCAATGTGTGCGTGGAGGCGTTCCCTGCGGGTTTTTGGGAATATTTATGCAATCATAGGCAGTTCGGCATTTGAAGGGTTGCGTTACCTGTTTTTGACGTTGACGATCCGGAACTGTGATGCTGCCAGTTTGCCGGGAACCTTAGACCTTTTGGAGAGTGCGTGGCATCAGTTGACGAGGGATAAACGCCAGCCCTTTTGCCGGTCCTTTTTGGGAACTTTTCGTTCTGTAGAAATAACTTACAATGCAGTAGAACAGACCTACCATCCGCACATTCACGTGATTGCAGCGGTGCAAGAGAGCTATTTTAGCAAAGGAAATCTGGACTATGTGAATCATGAGCGGCTGATGAAACTGTGGCGCCGGGTTCTCGGTGTTGATTATGATCCGCAGGTTTACATCGAAGCCGTAGATCGGAATGAGCCGGTTGGTGCGGTAGCCAGTAGCAAAATATACAGTGAAGCCGGTGGATTACGTTGATCGTCCGGAGGTGATCGAGGTGCTGGAACCTGCGTTGAAAGGGCGGCGGTTGATTGCGTATGGCGGATTGTTCAAGACAGTGAAGCGCCGGTTGAAGCTTGAGGATGAAGCCGGCGAAGGAGTGAATCAGGCTGAAGTGGATGCGATGATCCGGGATCCACTGATTGAAAAGTTGGTCTACCGGTGGAATTGCGGAATGAAGGTGTATAATGTTGAAATAATCCGGTAAAACTGGCGCATAACGTGAAAGCTATACGACGTTTTTGCGGTTGCGATAAAGGAAACCGCAGGTTTCCAGCAACTGCAAAAATGTGCCGGAGAAAAAACGCACAAAGGGCGCAGCCCGACTGCGTTCTTTCGTAGGCCAAGCCGCTACTGCGGCGCAGCGTATAGCGTATGTTATGCGACGTTTGCCCCTCTTCATAATTCATTCCTTTATTATTCTTATTGTAAACCCCTTACATCCATTATCTTCCTCAAATATTCTTATTAATCTATGTGGTAATATTGCCTTTATTCCATTTATTTCAAATGGCGTATATGCTTCTTTGTTATTCCTTTCAGCAAATTTTATATATTGATATATTTCTATATCTTTTACATTTTTTATATAAAAGCCATTAACAGCATATCCTATTCTTGGATCCTCATTTGTTTTTATTATTATTGGTCCAATAATTTCCTTTCCGCTATTTCTTTCCAATATATTTTTTATCATTTGTGATTCAAAGAAATAATTTGACCTTATTATTAATTCTTCACCATTCCCATAGATATATTGTTTTAATATTATCCCAGCTTCGGGATATAATATCCCGCCATAATTGATTAAGTCATTATAAAAACCTTTTATATAATTTTTTTCTTCTCCTTTTAATATATTTTCATCAAATTTTTTAACAAAATCATTGATTTTATCCTGATCTAATAATAGCAATAAATTGCTATTTAATATTTTATATAAATCTAATGTATATTCATTTTCCAATGGTATTATTGCAATATCTTGATTTATATTTTTTACAATATCATTTTCAATAATTTCTATTTGACCGTCATTTTTTACAAATTTTGTTTTAATAAATACAAAAACAACTGAGGAAATTATTAAAAGTACCAATATTCCGATAAATACTTTAAGTTTATTCATACTTTCATTATATCATATTTTATTAATTTTTGTCAATATATTTTTGAAAAACGTTGGGGCAAATGTCGCATAACGTTCCGGTTGTATACGACGTTTTTGCGGTTGCGATAAAGGAACGCGAAGCGTTCCAGCAACCGCAAAAATGTGCTGGAATAAAACTGCACAAAGGGCGTAGCCCGACTGCGGTTTTATGGAAGCCAAGCCCGCTACTGCGGGCGCAGCGTATACAATCCTGTTATGTGCAGTAGCCCCGTACTCCATTATTTTTATATAATATTTATTGACAAATATTTTTTTTAATATATTATATCATTTATGTTTAGTGTATTTTATACGGGATTTTGTGAAATTAATGTTTTTATTAATCAAACTGCTGACTTTGATTCCATTCTTTCACATTATAAAAAACAACGCCTTCGGGATTGTTTGCCATTATAGCATCTACTACCGATTTATGAAATAATGGTTCGACTCTGTATTCAGGCATCCGAAAAATAAGACGTTCGTCGAGCGGAACAGGTTTCAATTTTTCCTCATCCAGAACAAGTTTGTCTAAAGCCCTAATTTTTCCCAAAGTATTCCATTCACATTCTGAGTTCTCTTTATCAATTACAGAATAATGATTTATAATATGAATATACCAATAATTTTCATAGATTTCATCGTTTTTTCCTGTAATGATTGTGGGAATTAACTGTATTCCTTTGACATTCAAGTTATCCAATACATCAAAAATCTTTTTTGAGATAACAGAATCAGGTGTAGAATGATAATCCACCATTTTAGGTTTTCGAGGAATCGGCTTACCTAAACAAAATGCCATTGTTTCAGGATTTTCAATATACTCTTGTGTACGTAAATAAGGGGGACAATCCGTATCCGCTATCAATAACGGGTGCTGCGGGTTGTTTGCCCTACTAATAAAATAATACTCAAATTCATTAGCCATTTTAGGCCTCCCTTCAATCGTTTTGTATATTTTAGTAGATAATTTTTATTTTGTCAAGCCATTTTCTAGTAAATTTCTTTTTTTTATTTCCCAACCAATTTAGGGGCTATTGCACATAACGTGATAACTTTACGACGTTTTTCGGCGGATAAAAGCGGCTTGTCCGCCCGCCGAAAAATGTGCCGGAGTTTTTGCGTGGGAGTAGCGTAGCGACCGACCTAGCAAAAACGTAGGCCAAGCCCGCTACTGCGGGCGAAGCGTAAAGTGGATGTTATGTGCCGTGTTTCACCCGCTACAGAGCGCCAAACACGGATGTTTGGCGGGCGGATTATTTTTCTTTACGTAAACAATCCAAGAAGCACCAACCTTCTAAACCTTTGTTAGTTTTTATTTTAGCCCATTTGTCTTCACCATGTACAATCTCTTGTGTCCTATTTACTATTTCGTATTCTTCTAATGTCGCTATACTTGGATTTTCATTGCCTGGACGAATTCGTAAAGCTACTACCTGTTTTACAACGAACTTTTCTTCTGGTAAAATTTCTCCGTTTACTTCTTCTTGTTCTTTTAGTGTAGAATCTAAAATTTCTTTCCCACAAAGTTTATTCTTTAACACTGCAACATTATCAACTAAGTTTAAAAAATTTGCTATAAACCCACCTCCTATAACAACGACAATATGTCCTATTATCACTCCAAGAACAACACCCACAAAAATATAGCCACCACTGCCATCACGCGAATAACGCCCCAACATACTACCGATTATTCCGCCACCAATCGTAAATATGATGAGCACAAGCCATAAAACAGCTTCAAACCAACTTCTAAAAACTTTCGCTACCCAACTCAACATGATATCTACCTCCTGAAATACTTTACAGGAGAAATGTAACAATAGCATTAGTCAACGAAAAACGCTACTAACCATTGATGCCGCAAAGGTCTTCTTCTCCCCGCCCGCCATGGACGGCGGGCGGTATTCTGAATTCTCCGGGCGAAAAATGGCACATAACGTCGTAGGTTTGCGACGTTTTCCGGCGGACAGAGCGGCTTGTCCGCCCGCCGGAAAATGTGTCGTAGCGTAGCGGAGACCAAGCCGCTACTGCGGTGCAGCGCAAACCGTTTGTTATGCGAAGTCGGGCACCTACAATTATTTTTTTAATACAAACAAATACTCATGTGCAAGCAAAAGAAAATTATATTTTATACTGTTTGTCTTCCAATATCCTGTAGTTGAGCAATTAAACTGTTCTTTTATGATAATTTCCTTGAGCTTAAGACCAGTAGATTCAAATATTTTCATTACAGAAAATCCAAGCGGTATAACATGGCCTTTTTGCCGTGTGTCTCCCATTAAAATTACACAGAACTTTTCATTTTTTAAAATTCTAAAACACTCTCTTGCGACAGATTCCATTTCTTTTAAATACTCTGGAATAGCACAACGAGAAATATCATTTTCTATGTCCTCGCTATATTTGATAATGTTTGCATACGGCGGATGTGTACAAATTAAGTCAATGCTACTGTTGGGTATAAAATCCAATTTACGGGCATCGCCATTTTTAATCGTAATATGTCCTGCGTTTTCTTTTTCAAAATTACATTTTTCTATACATCTAGCCAATGCAGTATCATTTACATCAACGCCAATACAATCGCGATGTAGTAATTTTGCCTCAACAAGCGTGGTACCACCACCTACAAATTGATCGAGAACTAAATCATTTTCACTGGAATACCGCAGAATAATGTTGCGCGGAATGTATGGCGACCAGTTGCCGCGATATTTTGCGTCATGAGTAGCCCAATTACCGCGATGGGGAAAACGCCAAACATGATATACAAAATGGCTTTAAATAAATTAAAAATGGTACGAAGGCTTGGGGGAAGGGTACGGATATTCGGGACTAGGGTACAAAGCCTTGGGAGATGGGCGCAAATATTCGAGACGATGGTACGATGTTTCAGTATTCAAGTACAAAATTGTTGAGTCC
>BOBG01000130.1 GCA_026002265.1 Spirochaetia bacterium | reverse complement strand
ATTTTATATTTGGTACAACACGATTAAGGTGATCAAGGCGAGAACCGGGATAGCGACCTATTTTGCAAATCAAGCGATAGAGCTTTACTATAAAAGACTTATGAATCGACCAGAGTTTTCATTTTTGCCTCCTAAAATTTAGAACATGATTTTCGAGACCAACAAAAAAGCCGCCCTTTCAGGCGGCTATACACTTATGTCTTTAAGATTAACGAGGAGCCATTAACTGCTCCAGATTTTTATCATCCAGCGGAGCAAAGCGACTCTGACCGTTATTAGAGAAGATAAGGGTTCCGGTTTTAGTCACCGGATCAAAGGGTTTCCATTCCAAGCCGGGCTGACTGGGGTTACCATTAGTTGCATAGTTGATCCATGCCTGAGCTACGAGATTCTGCATCACATACACCTCGGCGGTTCCACCGGTGGCCTTGGTTATTTCCCTGAGATTCACATTGTGGAACAGATAGATCAATTCCGAACAATGGAAGGCAGTGATTCCGCCATTAGCAGGGGCTTCAAAGGCAAACAGGTAATTATACACCGGCGCAGTTGCGGTCTGGGCTTTGAGGGCTAAAGCATCTCTGGTTGGATTCCGGTTGCCAACATAGAAATAAGCATCCTGGGGCTTTTTCTCAGGGAAGAGCTTGCTGAATTCAGTTTTGACGGCTGCGGCATTAGCGCCGAAGCGCTGGACAAGGTAGCGATCCACTTCTGCGGCTGTCCAGTCATTCTTGTTGATGCCCTGGGCGATCAGGTTCAGGTTGTTGTTGCTGCTTTCGCTAAACACCGTACCGGCCATATAAGGGAGAGCATTTGCCCATTCAGGATAATCAGCCACGACCGTGGAGCCATCCAACACCGAGCGCCAGTTGATATTCACGCCCACTTCTTTTGAAGCATCCGCAAGGGCAGCTACACTGGCAGCTAAGAGCGTGCGGTAGTCAATGGTTTTAATCTGATCGATGGTACCTGCGTTAAGTCCGAGTTTCTGTACTGTGAGTTGACCGACCCGGTTTGCCTGCGCTTTGGTCAGCGGGTTGAATACGCCAGTACTCTGACCAACACCTCGTGCAAAAAGACCCTCTGCCGCGGGCATATGGTAGAGAGTCTGCACCTTGGTGGCACCGCCAGACTGACCGAAGATGGTCACATTACTGGGATCGCCGCCGAATTGAGCGATATTGTCCTTGACCCACTGAAGAGCAGCTACGAGGTCTAACATTCCAAGATTCGCAGTATCACTATAAGCAGATCCAAAAGAAGAAAGATCCAAATATCCCAGAACATTGAGCCGGTGGTTCACAGTTACCACTACCACGTCACCAAACTTGCTCAGGTTTCCACCTTCGTAGGCAACGGCTTCAATGGAAGAACCATTGGTAAATCCACCGCCATGTATAAAAAAGAGCACCGGTTTTTTTGCGCTGGTGGAAAGAGACTGTGTCCACAGGTTGAGATATAAACAGTCTTCATTCTGAATGCCGTAACGATGGGGCCATGCGAATTCATCATAACCGACAGCAGTCTGATCCGGAATCATAGCAATAGGGCCATAGACCTGAGCAGGTTTCACTCCCTGCCATGCCGGTACCGGCTGGGGTTTCCCAAAACGTTCAGCCACCGCGTACTGAATACCGGTAAAAGCCAGTGTTCCATCTTCTTCCACAAATCCCTTGAGCTGACCGCCGGCTACTCTGACAATCGGTAGTTCAGGCACTGTTGAAGGATGCCTCACACCGTTGGCAAATGCCAGGGAACCCGCGGCAACGAGAATGACACACATACTTAACAATCTTTTCACTACATTCCTCCATATTTAAATTCAATATAATTCGACCGGTTTTTATTAATCAGGAAAGACTCCACACAGGGTTATTTGTTTAGTGTAATTCCCCATTTGCTGAGTACTACCTCACGGATTAATTGATTAAGTTTGTCCATCTCGTTATGGCTTACGATGGAATCGCCAATATCTAAGTACGCGTATCCTGCATCGGTTTCAGGCCATGTGCTCAGACCTGGACCGTTTGGATTTCCGGTCCTAATGAAGTTCGCCCAATAGCTGCTCATGATTTCCGCAAGCTGGAAGTCATAGGTAGTCCAAGGTCGCGCGGGAGGTATACCTTGCTGTAGAGTAGCGAAGGTGTACCAGAGTTCGCTTGAGTGCCACGCCCAAAAATTCCTGCTGTCCCGGATAGTACCGGTTTCTTCAGGACTGGAGGGGGTAAAGTGACTGAACAAATAGGTATAATAAGTTCCGGCGCTGGATCCGTAGATCTGTTTCATATATGGACCAAAGACCCGATTCACCATCAGGCTGCGGCTATAACTTGCGCCTAAATTGACGTTTAGTCCGTGAGATGCCAGTATCCGGTAGACGTCGGCTGCATTCTCGTCAGTTACTGTTATGAGGCTCTCAAAGTCGTACTGGTCATAGAGGTCTCCAAGACCCTTTTGGTAGGCGGCGTAGAACTCAGCAGCGGTCATCTTCACGGCATCAATCGCCTCGCCAAGATTGGTACCGGAGAGAATATTGATCCCTTTCCATTCCCCCGCTGTGATTGCGTCGGCGATGGTGGAATATTTAAGAGAATAGCCGTCGTTTATCATGTTTGTGGGCGTGTTGGCCACATAGTCATTGGTATCTTTACCCAGGAAAACCTTGAAGTCCAGTGAGCGGAGTGATGCAAGACTTGCATTCGGATCGATGCCGAGGTGACTAAGGTACTTCTGTCCATCAGCTTCCCCTCCAGCTTGATCTTTGAATGTGTCAAACCATTTTATACCGCTTTCGAAAATCATGTTTTTGATGCCATGTTGGGGTCCAGGTGTAAGAGGTGAACTGACCATCCCCGCGGCTTTTGTGGTACCGCCGGATTGACCACCCAGTGTAATATTTTCTGGATCGCCACCAAAAGCAGCGATGTTTTTCTTGACCCACTCCAGCGCCTTGATCTGGTCCATTAAGCCGTAGTTTCCGCTATGGCCCTGTTCCGCGGTCAACTGCGGCAGAGACATATAGCCGAAAACGCCGAGACGCTGCCCTACAAAAACCACCACGATACCTTTTTTTGCAAGGGTATCACCCAAGGACTCCGGCTCATAGGACCACCCGTGACGCAAACCGCCACCATGGAACCATATATACACCGGGCGCTTTTCATTTGGAGACTGTGCGGCTGTAGCGATGTTCACATAGAGGCAGTCTTCACTGACCGGGGGAAATGCTCCCCAGTTATAGAAATCCGTCTTCCACGGTTCGGAACCGGCACCTTGATCTGCATATTGTGGAGAAATTGCTGCATACGTATCGCAAGCTCGTACTCCTGTCCATGATGCGGGGTCTTGTGGAGCTTGCCAACGCAAATCGCCAACAGGAGGCGCCGCATAGGGAACACCTTTGAATATGGTTACTTCAGGATACAAATCACTCGGTACGCCGCTGACATCGCCGTAGGCGGTCTTGACAACACCAATGTTAGTTTTGCTAGCTGGAGATCGCACCCCGGCAGCAAATACAAAAGAGCCTACCGCCATGAGCATAAGACTCATGTTTAACAATCTTTTCATTGTTCCCCCCAAAAAATTTGAATTAATTTACTCAAAATGATATAAGCCTATTTTTGAGTTGTCAACAAAAAAACTCAATCTTCAAAGTTAAAATTTTGGAGGTGATCTAAAAAGTATGGCGACTCTCAAACCCAGCCATAATTGATATGGTGAGCTACCCAAGCCTGAAGGTTTGGGCTTCTTGTTTCGCAGACCAAACTTAGACTGATAGAGCAAGCTCTAGCAGACCAGCGGTTTTAGCCTCCACAAGCATTGGATTGGTGCGCCCCGCAACAATTCTTAGACCTTCTTCTAGTATGCTCTGTGCTGCTTTCGTGTCCCTGTCTCCAGAATACCCACACGTACAAACATAGCTTCTGACCGCCAACCAGTTTTGCGTTGGCGATTTCTGCGTCCGCGGGAATCTGTTTGAGCCCTTCCAATTTGAATGTCTTCTTAAATCCTTGTAAATGAAGCGTTTGTCCAATAATGCGGTAGGTCACCCCGAATTGTTTCAGTTCTATACTTCTACTGCTTGCCCGAAAAAAAAATGACTCTTTTTTTAGGAACTTTGCGTTATAACACTTGAAATTATAACGGGGCAAAGGAGTAAAACTATGGCTAAATTGAACGGATTGGCCGTTTGGTTGAGCGGTGGGAGCGCGTTTTCTTTGAACAAGAGCGCTCAAGGCGTTATGAATGCGGGGCTGGTGTCGATGGCTGCCGGTTCCTGCGGTGCAGGTGATGATGACAAAGGCGAAAAAAAGCCCAAGCCAAGTGCCTGTGGTGCGGGTGACAAAAAATAAACCCGCGCTTGTTCTGTGCCACCGCTTCTGTATTTTGATAGGGGCGCGGCATGGAACCTTAGGCGGCGTTTCGCTGTCTGCATCTTATATAAATCGAACAAAGGAACAAACAATGGAACAGTATTTTTCTATCCAGTGGCATATTACCGACACCTGCGGCCAGCGGTGTAAACACTGCTATATTTTTTCCGAGGACAACAGCAAGCCGATTGTTGAAATGACGTGGGAACAGTTACAGGCCGTTGTAGAAACCAGTGAAGCAATGTGTAAAAACTTGAGCCACCCGCATATTGCGGGTGAACGTCAATCGAACCACATTCCTTTTTTTTATATCACGGGCGGCGACCCAATTTTACACAAGGATTTTTGGCGGCTTTTGGAACTGCTTAAATCTAAAAACATAGCTTTTAGCCTTATGGGAAATCCTTTTTACCTTAGGGGTGAAGTTTGCGAAAAATTATACACCGCTGGTTGTGAACGCTATCAAATGTCCCTTGACGGTTTAACGGAAACACATGACACAATCCATAAAAACGGTTCTTTTGCGGAAACACTGGAAAAAATACCGCTCATCAATAATGCCGGAATAAAAAGTGTTATAATGACTACCGTTTCGGGAACAAATATACATGAAATACCCGCGCTGATTGATACCGTTGTTAAAAACCATGTTGATATATTCGCCTTTGCGCGATATTGTCCGACCAGCGGCTTGGCAAATCAAGCCTTTGATAAAAGCACCCACATAATGCCCGATGAATACCAGGCTTTTTTGGACATTTGCTGGCGTAAATTTGAAACATACAAGGACAGTGGCACCACTTTTAAAGAGTGGGCCATTCCTGAAGGTTACGAAGCAAAGGCAATAGTCCTTTTGGGTTATCCTGACGGTACAGCCCCCACCGTAAAGCCGCGCAAAGAGGGGCGGATTATTAGAATTGCCTAATCCCGCGTTGAAAAAAACGGAAAAGCCTATTATACTACACCTTATGCGGGGTTTTTTATGCAGATAGGCACAAAATTTTCCATTGCC
>BOBG01000129.1 GCA_026002265.1 Spirochaetia bacterium | reverse complement strand
TAATAAGAGATAGCAATAAGGTCCATGAATGCTCACCAATATACACTAATAAGAGATAGCAATAAGGTCCACGAATGCTCACCAATAGCCACTAATAAGAAATAGCAATGGCGTCCACGAATGCTCATCAATGTACACTAATAAGAGATAGCAATGGCGTCCACGAATGCTCACCAATGTACACTAATAAGAAACAGCAATAGGGTCCACGAATGCTCACCAATATACACGAATAAGAAATAGCAATAGGGTCCACGAATATACCTAATATCACGAATAAGAAACAGCAATGGCGTCCACGAATGCTCACCAATGTACACTAATAAGAAACAGCAATAGGATCCACGAATGCTCACCAATAGCCACGAATAAGAAATAGCAATAGGGTCCACGAATATACACTAATATACACGAATAAGAAATAGCAATAGGATCCACGGATGCTCACCAATATACACTAATATCACGAATAAGAAAAACAAATAGGGTCCACGAATATACACGAATAAGTAAGATTAATGGCGTCCACGAATATACACTAATATCACGAATAAGAAATAGCAATAGGGTCCACGAATACTCACCAATGTACACGAATAAGAAAGATGAATAGCGTCCACGAATGCTCACCAATGTACACTAATAAGAAATAGCAATAGGGTCCACGAATGCTCACCAATAGCCACGAATAAGTAAGATGTAATACTTTTATTTATGGACTAGTTGGTGCGGGTAGGTTGGGCTATCCGGTGAGATGATTTTGGGCTAGTGCGTCCAACTTAGATTTACCCTTAGGAGGGGGGTGCCGGCATCTCGACAGGCTCGATGCCCGGCAAGCTCTCTGAGCCTGTCGAGATAGAGGCAGGGGGAAGACACCCCCTCATCAGGGAATTAGCATCTCTTCTGGATTCTCATGGAAATAGGTAGAGAGAACCCGGATAATTCCCGCATGATCGTTCTCCCGGTTGATTAATGTGTTAAGGTAATGCGCCCATGTGAAGTTGCCGCAGAAAAAAGCAAAGAAACGCCTGGCACGGCTGAGAAAGAATTCTGGCGGTTGATATAGCTCCAGCAGATCTAAAAACTGGAGGGAAATGCTCTGACCATTGAGTTCCGGAATAGTTCCATGCCGCGCCTGTGCAAAAATCCACGGCTGGCGTACCGCACCCCGCCCGATCATCACTGCATCACATTGCCCAGAACGAAGGAGCAGTTCCGGCACGTTTGCAATATCACCGTTTCCTGCAACCGGAATCGGTAGTTCCGCACGCAAATGGGTGACGTAATTCCACCGAGGGCTGCGTTTGAGTTTTTCCTTGGCAGTGCGCGGGTGCAAGGTGATTAGATCAACCCCTTCTGCGGCGAGCCGCCTGCAAAAGCGCAGCAGATAATCAAAGTCATCAGTCAATCCAATCCGGAGTTTGACGCTGAGCCGGTGACTAACTGCGGGACGCACCCGCGCGATCAATGCTCCAGCCCGATCAATGGATTCCATCCACCGAATCCCTGCGCCGGTACGGACTATTGCCGGTGCCGGGCAGCCCATGTTGAGATCGATTCCCCGGCATGGCAACTGGTCCAAACGCCCCGCAGCATCGGCGATCCGGACGGGGTCTGTCCCCACGATCTGAAACACGACCTTTTCCGGACAGGGACCCGCATCAGTGTACCATTTTTCAAAAGGCCCATTGCTCATCAGCGTTGAGGCGTTGATCATTTCGCTAAAATATTCGTCACAACCTCCAAACGATTCGATCAGTTCCCGGAGGGCACGGTGACTAATTTCAGCCATTGGAGCGAGGAAAAAAAGAGGGGACTCATGCATCTTTTTTGATCTGGGCGCCGAGTGCAGCGAGCCTTTCCACAACGTTTTCATAGCCGCGTTCAATTTGGTAGACATTGTTGATCGTACTTTTTCCGTGGGCGCAGAGTGCCGCGATAACGAGCGCCATGCCTGCACGGATATCCGGCGTGTACAACTCGGACGCAGCGAGCCGGGTCGGGCCGGAAACGACTGCCCGGTGGGGATCGCACAGCACGATTCTCGCGCCCATAGCGATCAATTTATCTACAAAAAACATCCGGGATTCAAACATTTTTTCATGAATCAGTACGGTACCGGTTACTTGAGTTGCGACAACAGTGATCACACTCGTTAAATCGGCCGGAAAACCCGGCCACGGTGCATCATCAATTTTTGGAATCATAGCGCCGAGGTCGCAGTTGACGCTCAAGTCCTGGTGTTCCGGGACGAACAGGGTCTGTCCCTCGTGTTCCCACCGGATTCCCAGTTTGGCAAAGGCATTTTTGGCCGGACGGATGTCCTGCATTTTGATGCCTTCAATGGACAACTCGCCGCGGGTGATTGCCGCGAGTCCGATCAGGGAGCCGACTTCCATAAAATCCGCCCCAATCGTACAATCACAGCCGGAAAGTTTTGCCGCGCCGGTTATGGTGAGGATATTTGAACCGATTCCTTGAATGTTTGCACCCATAGAGTTGAGCATCCGGCAGAGATCTTGGACATGAGGTTCGCTTGCTGCATTGCTGAGTGTGGTCACTCCCGATGCAAGGACAGCGGCCATGATCGCGTTTTCAGTTGCTGTCACCGAAGCTTCGTCCAAAAAAATATCCGCTCCCCGGAGCGCTGAGGCAGTGAACAAAAAGCTGCCATTAATCTGCACCTGTGCGCCTAATTCCGTGAGCACAAGGAAATGGGTATCAAGCCGGCGCCGGCCGATGACATCACCGCCGGGTGGTGGCAGTTCCGCGGTTCCGGTCCGGGCAAGGAGGGGTCCGGCAAAGAGAATCGAAGCCCGGATCCGGTGTGCATATTCAACAGGAATCGCGGATATAGTTATATTCCGGGTATGGAGTTGATAGTCATGTGTGGACAACTGGGACACTTCACCGCCGAGCGCATGGTACGCTGCAAGCATCACATGGACATCTTCAATATCCGGAATATTTCGGAGAATAACCGGCTCATCGGTCAACAAAGCCGCGGCAATGCAGGGAAGTGCAGCATTTTTGTTGCCGCTCGCCCGTATTGTTCCTTTTACCGGAATTCCGCCTTCAACAAGGTATTGACTCATAGCAAAAGCATAGCATATTTTAATATAAAAGGTCAAAATAGTGTCCCTTGTTACATTCAACAATGTACTGTACAGTTTATATAGTAATAATATTTAAGGAGAGTACAACATGAAATTGAGGACGCGCTTAACGATAATTACAAGTGGAATGATGATCATTGTAGTTGTAATTTTGGCTGTAGTTCTTCTGATCCGGGCGCGGACTTTGCAGACTGACGCTGCGATCCAAAATATGGAAAATATGGCCGGATTGAATGCCCAAACAATACAGACTCGTTATACTACCTACTACTCCTTAGTACAAGGACTCGCTCAGATAATGAACTCTTTTGAAGATGTGAATATAAATGAACGGCGCTCACGCTACACCGAGATGCTTCTCTCCCTGTTCAAATCCGATGCGGCGCTGACTGATATATTTACTGTGTGGCTTCCTAACGCATTAGACGGCTACGATGATCTGTATCAAGATTCTGAGGGAACCGATGAAAGCGGCGCCTTTATTCCCCGGTATACACGCGATGCCGGAGTGGTAACGCTCCAAATTTACGATGGTTACCAGTCCCTTCTCCAGACGGCTACACCGACACCAATTATCAAAAACCCGGAACAGCGTACTATAAATGGAAGACGGGCATACGTTTCATCAATTATTTATCCTATTATTGTTGAGGCAACAAAGGAATTGGTCGGAGTAGTTGGAATGACCTTTGATTTAACGAGTGTCCAAACACTTATTACTACGATAAAACCGTATCAAACGGGCTTGGCAGCACTCTATGCCAACGACGGTACTATAGTTGCACACAGCGATTCTAGTTTAATTGGTCAAAAATTCCAGCAAGCATCACTGGCTAATACCGGGTCTGATGGAATCAGACTCATCGAGCAGTCGATTCAGAATAATAAACCGGTTACGGTGCGATATAGCGGGTATTTCATTCAGAGCTACCCGTTCCGGATCGGAAGCAGCGTCACGTCATGGAGTTTTATCATAATCACTGAAGGTGATCGAGTGTTGTCAGAAGTCCGGGGAATGACTATATTTGCTATTGTCATTGCAACTGTTTCAGTGGTTGTCGCTGCAATAGTTATCTTATTGGTATCAAACAATGTGGCACAACCGATTATTGATGTGTCCAACAGTCTCAAGGATATTTCCGAGGGAGAGGGAGATTTAACCAAACGAATCCATGTTCATGCAAAAGACGAAGTGGGCGAACTTGCCGCGCATTTTAACACTACTATGGAAAAAATCCGGATCATGACCGTCACTATTAAACAGCAATCTGACAAGCTTTTCGACATTGGAAATGAACTTTCCACTAATATGGTCGAGACGGCATCCGCGATCAACGAAATCACCGCAAATATCCAGAGTATTCAAGGGCGTGTGGTGAGTCAGTCGGCAAGTGTTACTGAAACCAGCTCTACAATGGATCAAATATCGCACACTATTGATAAATTAAATGGTCATATCGAAGTACAGAGTGAAAATGTTGCACAATCTTCATCAGCTATCGAGGAAATGTTCGCCAACATTCAGTCCGTGACGCAGACTCTTATTAAAAATGCGACTAATGTAAAGACTCTTGCTGAGGCATCTGAAATTGGCCGTGAGAGTCTTCAAGAAGTTGCAGCCGATATTCAAGAGGTTGCGCGCGAATCCGAGGGTTTGCTGGAGATCAATGCGGTTATGGAGAGTATCGCCAGCCAGACGAATCTTCTTTCCATGAATGCCGCTATCGAAGCTGCTCATGCGGGCGAGGCTGGTAAGGGTTTTGCGGTCGTTGCTGACGAGATCCGGAAATTGGCAGAATCTTCCGGCGAGCAGTCTCAGACCATTTCAACGGTGCTAAAAAAAATTCATGATTCTATTGAAAAAATCACCGAATCGACCGAAGCTGTTATCAGCCGCTTTGAAACTATTGACGGAGGAGTCCGGACCGTTTCAAATCAGGAAGAGCATATCCGGAATGCAATGGAAGAGCAGGAAGCTGGCAGTCAGCAGATTCTTGAAGCAATAGGCAAATTAAATGAGATAACACAATTAGTTAAAGACGGCGCTACAGAAATGCTTCAAGGAAGCAAAGAGGTTATTAAAGAAAGCAAAAATTTGGAATCATTGACCCATGAAATCAACGAAGGTATGAGTGAAATGGCATCCGGCGCAGAACAAATTAACAGTGCAGTTGATCATGTAAATGATATGTCAAACGATAACAGGGAAAATATCAACGTACTGGTCAGGGAAGTTTCCCGATTCAAAGTTGAATAACCGGGTCAATTTGGATATGGGGGAAAGATA
>BOBG01000128.1 GCA_026002265.1 Spirochaetia bacterium | reverse complement strand
CCGGTACAGTGAATCAAAATCCGCAGATCGACCCATGACTAAAGTATGCGTAATATTTCAATTATATTGTTGATCATTGTTGTAGAATCTATCTACGCGGAAATTCCGGTTTTCTGGGATGTGCTGTGGAATGCATCCGGAGAATATGAAAAAAAATTGTCCGACCGGATCCATGCAAAAATCGGCTGGCAGGATTTTTCTGCTCGGTTCCAACTGCTTGACCGGCGTCCAATTACTTTTGACGGGGCCGGTGAAACCGGCTTTTCCACCGGAATGTACCACAATCAAACCGGCTCACGGCTTTTGTTTGGGGCAATAGACGAATTCGGACTCGCTGCCCGGCTCCGTTCACCTCTGAACCGATCCATAACATTTTTTGAATCCCACGCCATTTCCCGCGGGGATCTCAAAACCGGAGCTACCGCGGCCGGAACTGCTCCCTCACTCTACCTTTACGCTGGAACTCCCCTCTTTGCGACTCCGGCCGGAGGACTGCGGGCCTTTGCCTCAGCTCATTTTGATCCTGAATGGAACGGTAGCTTCGGCGCGGGGGCAAGCCTCGCGATAGATACAAAAAAGGAAATCCGGATCGAAGCATTGTACACGGGAAAAGATTTGCCAGCGCGTCCTGCAAGTGCATGGTTTTCAAATCCCCCGCCGCTTCCGAAGCGGAATTTCGATCTGTTTGCGCTGAGTGCCGCATGGACTTCACCTTTATTAAAAATTGCTGCGGATTTTGCGTCTTCAAACACGGCAGCGTACGGAATTGATTTGTACACAAATATAGGAATCCGGTACGGCAACCGTCCATGGCAATTTTCACTTGCGGCTGACGGCATGGGTTCCCGGTACGTTGGCCGGGACGGAGTTGCAACCGGTGCGGGTTTCCGGATCGGAGCGAAAGCAGAATATTTCGGCGGCAGAAGTACCCGGTTCCGGGTCAACACATTGTTTCGGGCACGTGCAGCCGGAGAACCGTTTAACCGGAGTTCAACCACCATTTATTACCATTTTCCCACAAACATTTCCTTTCCGGTCAAGCCGACTCGTGTTTCATTGAGCGCAGGCCGGAACGCTTCTGATCTCAAGAAAATCGAGGATAAATTCGATTTCAGCGCCGGATTCGTGTGGCAGGCCCTTTCAGTTTCGCTATCCAGCTCGCTTGTAAACACTGCATCGCACGACTCCACTCCGGTTTTTATTCCCATTCCGGATATTTCCACTGATTTTAAATCGCTAAAAGCAGGAATGGATTTTTCCTACCGGCTCAAGATTTTTCAATTCCGGGCTGGATTTGATTATACCGGCTATGATTCTAAGGATCCGGTGTGGGGAATTTCAACAGGAATCTCCGCAACAGGCACCTGGTGGCGGGTTAATCTGAAAATTGCTTCTTCGGATCTACCGGAAAAATGGACCGGCACCTTCTCATTTACACTCCACAAAAAAGGAAAACAAATCGGTTGGTAATTAGTGAAAATGGGATCCACGAATAGCACTAAGTTAAAGAAGAATGGGGTCCACGAATTGAACGAATAAACACGAATAAAAATTCTTTAGCGGGTGTTGGTAATTAGTGAAAATGGAGTCCATGAATCGCACTAAGTTAAAGAAGAATAGAGTCCACGAATAACACGAATGTACACGAATAAAAATTCTTTAGTGGATATTTGTGGACATCTTCCGGTGTTCCCTTCGACAGGCTCAGGGAACGCTCTCAACCACGAGGGGGGTGCCGGAAAGCCCGTTCCCTGAGTTTATCGAAGGGCGGGCTTGGAGGCAGGGGGAAGACACCCCCTCTAAGGGTTCGGTCTCTTTTATTAATTCGTATAAGCCGCAGCGAAAATATTTGTAACAACTATTGACAATAGTTCTCGTTACTTTCATACTTTCTATGAAAGCTAATAACCAAGGCTTTCGTGTTTAAAAGGAGAGCGAGCTAAAGTTCGCAGGCGTTCCTCCCAACGCATTGGGTTTCCACGCCTTATTTTTCGATGAATATACCGGAACTTATCGCACACGTACGTAAAATCGTCATCAAAATCGGCTCCAGTACGCTCGAAGATTCGACCGGTGCAGTGAATAACGCATTTTTGGAGCATTTTGCCGCAGAAGTTGCCAATTTCATCAAAAAAAATAAACAAATTGTGATTGTTTCCTCCGGAGCGCAGATTGCAGGACTCTCGATTTTGGGAAAATGGGCCCGTAAACAGGATCTGCACTACAAACAAGCCCTGTGCGCGGTCGGTCAGGTGGAGCTGATGCGGGCATGGTCCCAGGCTTTTGCACCACATGGGATTCACACGGCGCAGATTCTCCTCACCCGTGACGACTTTGGAGATTCTCTGCGGACATTGAATATGCGGAATACCCTTTTTACCCTTATTGACGAAGGAATCGTCCCGATTATCAATGAAAATGATAGTGTGGCAGTGGATGAGATCAAAATTGGGGACAATGACACGCTGGCTGCGAGGTCAGCGGTCCTGTGGAGTGCGGAATTACTGATTCTATTTAGCGATATTGACGGACTCTACGACAAAAATCCAAAAGAATTTCCGGACGCACAACTCCTATGCGAAGTACCGGACATTGGCAGTATCCGGAAGCAGATTCGCATTGGTGGAACAAATATCTTCGGCACCGGCGGCATCGCTACAAAACTGGACGCAGCCGAATTAGTCGTTCCTTACGGAATTCCCATGATCTTGAGCAACGGCAGCCGGCCGGATGCATTAGGCGCTTTGAATGCCGGTACTCAAGCCGGAACAATATTTAAAGCGCTTTTTTAACCTTTAGATTTTACGAATTTTTTGCTATTTTGTTATACAGTAAAGAAATACAGAGGTCTGTCCCCAAATTTTGGCTGGGTTTACTCAATCCAACTGCTGAAAAGAAAATATTGACCTTATTTAAAATAAGTGATACCCTTTTTCACTAGTGTAGATATTCTTTCATTTTTAGAAGGTTTTATGTTGAATAAAAGAGCATCTGTTTTTGGAATAATCGCTGTAGTGGGCGTGGTGTTGACCCTAGTAGGATGTCAGACGCCTGAGAAATCTGCAACGCTATCGCTTGAAGCTGATAGCGCTCCCGCAACAGTAACACTGACGTTGAGTAGCGGGAAATGGGTGAAAAATATAACACCATTTGAAGTTATATCGTGGTTCACTGCTAATAAAACAGTGACCGGTGTAGAGGAGATTCTCCCAGCCGAACCTGAGAAAGTTCTCACTATTAAATTCTCCGGTACTGAGGCCGGTGTTGTACAGCTCAAAACTGATTCGGCTACTCTCACAGCAATTAAAAAAAAGACAACCGGCATAACCGGAGACCTTACACTCGATACCAATGAACCGATTATTTTGACTCTTCCGTAGTGTGTCTATGCGGTAAACAGGCGTTCCGGTTTCCTGCTGGGACGCTGTACCGGAAAATTATGGTACCATACCGATCATCGGACACCTGTTTTTCGTTTATTGCTGTATAGCAAAAGGCTCTTGTGTAAATTGAGCTGGTTGTATACTTTTAAAATATGAGTATTAGTTTTTATTCACTTGGGGCGGCCGAAGAAGTGACCGGTTCCAAACATATTATTGACATTGACGGTGAGCAGTACCTTGTCGATTGCGGAGCCTTCCAAGGAAGCCGTGCAGAATCAGATCGCAAAAACCGGAACCTCGGCTTTGATGTGTCAAAAATTGCAGCCGCGATTCTCACCCATGGACACCTTGACCACTGCGGACTCTTGCCGATGCTTCCGCGAAATGGCTACCAGGGGAGTATTTACGCTACGCCGGCCTCGCGGGATATTGCCAGCTTAATTATGCTGGATTCTGCCAATATTCAGTTCCATGATGCGGAATATTTACGCAAACAAGCTCAAAAACGCGGTGAAAAATTCACATGGCAGCCGGTTTTTGAAGAACAAGATGCGATTCAAGCCACGAATCAGTGTGTGGGATTTTCCTACCGGCGGCCCTTTTTGGTCGGGGACGGGGTGCAGGTTGAATTTTTTGATGCCGGGCATATCCTCGGTTCAGCGATGGCCCTTTTTACGGTGAAAAAAAGCGGAACCCGGATTCTCTGTTCCGGCGATCTGGGCCGGCCCGGTAAACCGATCATCAAGGATCCTGATACGGACATTCCGGCTCCGGATTATCTTGTACTGGAAAGTACTTACGGGGACCGTCTGCACGACAACACTGATGATGCGCTCAAGAAACTGGCCGCGGTTACGCTCCGGGCTGTTAAAACCCGGGGCCGGATTCTCATTCCTTCGTTTGCCATAGAGCGCACCCAGGAATTGGTTTACTATTTTCATATCCTTCTCGATCAAGGCATCATTCCCGGAAATAAGTGTTCCTCTTTTTTTTAATTCAGCAATATACTCAGAATAACGCTGATCAGTGACTGCAATATGAGTGAAGATCCAATTCTTGAGAAAACACACAAATGTATTGAGGTACAAAATTCCTCCCGCTTTTGAAATTCGCTGCATCATCGAGGACTTTTTTGATGAATTCTTTATGCTGGGTATCGATGGCCGGTACTCCAACTGAATACCGGCCATCCCACTCAACAAGCACAGCTCCATCCGGCTTTTGCACGATAAAATCCTTTTAAAAGTATTAAAGTGTTCCAGTCAGCATACCTTTTTTATGCAGATTTTCGATATATTCACCGTAACGTTGATCGGAAACTGCAATATGAGCAAGAATCCACTCCTTGAGAAAGCGTACAAAGTTATTGGGTACAAAGGTTTTTCCGTCTTGAAATTTCTTTGCCCCTTCCATGACTTCTTTTACGAACTCAGCATGCTGCTTTTTTTGTTCCAAAAGTCCAGGGTAGTGAATCTGCTCTAAGATTTTTTCCTCGGCGCTGAAATGAAACCGGACATAGTCAACGGCCTCGTGGAGCGTATCTTCAAATTCGAGTTTGGCCGCGGCTTCACCCTTGAGACAAGCTTTATACAATTTATTCGTCAGCTCCAACAATTGTTTATGCTGGGCATCGATGGCCGGTACTCCCACCGAATACCGGTCATCCCATTCAATAAGAACATCTAAACGTTGCGTTTCCAAATTTTTCCTCCGGTTTCCGTTTTTACAGCTTTTAACCGTCTAGAGAATACTTTTCGCCATACTTGACGATTCCTACATCAAAACCTTTTTCACTCAGATAGTGCTTGAACGCAGACTGGGATTTGTGCTCGCCGTGGACCAGAAAAATCTTTTTAAGTCGTGACGTGTCAATAGAATCAAGCCATGCACCAGCCTCTGCATAATCAGCGTGTGCGCTGAACGCATTGATCTCTTCGACTTGAGCCCGGACCGTGAACCACTGCCCATGGATCTTGACTTCCGGTTCCCGCCGCCGGATCCGCCGTCCGAGGGTATTTTCGGCCATGTAGCCGACACTCAAAACTGTGGTATTTGGGTCCCCGA
>BOBG01000127.1 GCA_026002265.1 Spirochaetia bacterium | reverse complement strand
TATCCGGCCGGAAAATTTCTTTTTCTCCAAAAACACCGATCCACACCTTGAACGACTCATTAACTGCATCTTTTTCCGTTAATAATTCCTGGATTCTGATCTCCGTTACCCGGATTTCCGCCTGCAACTGCTGCTTTTTCAACATCAGTGTCGGCAGATACCGGCGGTACATTTTGAGATCGTCCTTTTGTTTTTTCAGCTCATTTTTGGTAAATTTAATTTTTGCCACGATCTTCACCTCATCTCAGGTTTCATCACAACTAATTACCACAAACCAACCAAATTAGGATATTCCTGATAAAAAGTTTCATTACTCATCGTTTCAATTAATGTAAATGGCATGTTAATATATTTCAAATCGCTATTTCGTGTGGACATAATTTATCAGCCTTAAAATTAGCCAGGAAACTTTTATCTTCTTTCATTAATTTAAGCCCTTTTTTGACTACAGCGATAAAATTATCAGTGGAATCGTTGACCGCCGGATGATTTTTGTCAACATTTTCCGAAACAGAATCGATCATTTCTTCTATCTCGGCCATAGTATATCCAAAAATCTTTTCCTCTTCCATAGCGTTACCCATTTTTGGGCCAGAATTTACTGATCAGATCCGATCTCAAACCGGTTTCTTCTGGGCTAAAACAATCAGCCAAAATTTCCCACCCCAGATCCAAAGCCCGCTCCAGCGGAATATTGACCGACAAATCCATCATCTGCTGCTCGAATGCCGTACCATATTTAAGCAGTTTTCCATCCCATTCTGTCATCATAAAACCCATGGCCTTTTTCTCAAGAGTATCTTTATAGGCCGCATAGAGTTTGATCATACCGTCCATGATTGCACGGTGATCGGGGCGGGTTTTTCCATTAACCTGCTGTTTAAGCCGGGAGAGGGATCCAAAGGGTTCGATACGACCATTTTTCAAGTAGTACTGCCCCTCGGTAATATACCCGGTATTATCCGGAACCGGGTGAGTGACATCATCGCCGGGCATCGTGGTAACGCCCAGGATCGTAATAGATCCGGCGGTGTCAAAGTCAATGGCTTTTTCATACCGGCTTGCCAACTGACTGTAGAGATCGCCCGGATACCCACGATTCGAGGGAACCTGTTCCTGAATAATGGAAATTTCCTTCATCGCATCTGCAAAGTTCGTCATATCAGTCAGCAAAACGAGTACATCTTTATTCTGTAATGCAAATTGCTCGGCAACTGCCAACGACATATCCGGAATCATCAAACATTCAACGGTTGGATCGGAAGCTGTATGTACAAACATAACCGTCCGGGAGAGAGCGCCGCCGTTTTCCAATGTGTCCTTGAAAAAAAGATAATCGTCATATTTCAGTCCCATGCCGCCGAGGATGATCACGTCAACTTCAGCCTGCATAGCGATCCGGGCGAGGAGCTGGTTGTACGGTTCACCGGAAACAGAAAAAATCGGCAATTTTTGTGAAACAACCAAGGTATTAAACAGATCAATCATAGGGATACCGGTCCGGATCATCCGCCGCGGAATGATACGCTGGGCCGGATTCACAGAGGGACCGCCGATAGGAATCATATTTTCATGGAGAGCTGGACCCTTATCGCGGGGAGTACCAGATCCGGTAAAAACCCGTCCGAGGAGATTTTCGGAAAAACTCACCTGCATGGGCCGGTCCAAAAAGCGCACTGTGTCGCCGGTGGAAATACCGCGCCCGCCGGCAAATACCTGTAATGAAACAAGTCCCCGGTCAAGCCGGTTGACTTCTGCAAGAGAAGTGCCGAACACAGTATCTACTTCGGCAAGGTCACCGTACCTCACCCCGTCAGCCTTCACCGTGATAACACTACCGGTGATCGATTCGATTTTACTGTAAACCTTGTTCATAACCGTCCTACCGTTTTAACCGCATAATGGGAAGTTTCCGGAAAATTTCCGTGAATTTTTCAACTAGCAAATATGCAAAATCATCAGTTACACTATTTATTCCAAGCATTTCGTCTAATGACATTGAGTCCAGAAAATATCCCATCAACGGATTAGAATCTTGATCGTAATTTAGGTAAAAATCTATACACGGATCTTTTTCCTCATAAAGAAAAGGATCCGCTATTTCTGCAAAAATTGGAATCGAAATCGTTTTCCGGCGTGTGTTTACTGACACTGTTGTCTCTTCTTCATCTCCATCATCTGATATAAACGTCCATTTTGATCCGGAAATCTCTACATTGAAAGTCTCCTCAGCTCCAATTACTTCAAATGTGTACCGGCCGCTTTGCGGAATTTCCGCATATAAAATAATAGTACAAAAATACAGCATAAAGGCGTAAAAAAGTTTTTTCACCAGAATTCCTTATGCAAGAATTTTTTCAGCCGCTTTTTCGATACCCTGTGAACGTTCTGCAACAGTATCTTCAATTTCTTTTTCCAATGATCCAAATTTTTCACTTTTCCATACGGATCCATTGTAATCCAAGAATTTCTGCCGGAGCCGGTTAAACCAGCCGCGTGCTTCGTTTTTGTCTGTAAACGCACATTGTGAAGCTAAAATTTTCAGTACCAATGCAAAAATATGCTTTTGGCGTTCCGGGTTCACCGCGGAATCCACCTCATTAAATGAATCCTGCTGAAAATAAACTGCGTCAAGAAAATCACCTTTAAGGAAAACTACATAGTCAGCGAGACTCGTTCCTTCTTCACCGACAACTTTCATCATCTGTTCAACTTCACTCCCTCGTGCCATAAAGTGATGCGCGTAATCTACTTTGTCAGCCGAAATGATTCCTTTATATTTTGACCACGAATCAAGCGGGTGAATGGCCGGATATTTACGGGCATCGGAACGTTCACGCGAAAGACCATGAAACGCACCGACTACTTTCAGCGTTGCCTGCGTCACCGGTTCCTCGAAGTTACCGCCAGCCGGACTCACGGTCCCGCCGATTGTTACCGATCCAAAGGATCCGTCACGAAGCCGCACCAAACCGGCACGTTCATAGAAACTAGCAATAGTCGACTCAAGGTAGGCCGGAAAAGCTTCTTCACCCGGAATTTCCTCAAGACGTCCGGACATCTCACGCATCGCCTGCGCCCACCGGCTCGTTGAATCCGCAAGGAGGAGAATATTCAGACCCATTTGCCGGTAATATTCAGCCAAAGTCACCGCGGTATAAACCGAAGCTTCCCGCGATGCAACCGGCATGGAGGATGTGTTACAAATAATAATGGTACGTTCCATCAGGGAGTGACCGGTTTTTGGGTCAGTTAATGTAGGAAATTCTTTCAACGTTTCAACAACTTCACCCGCCCGCTCGCCGCAAGCTGCTAAAATGACAATATCAACATCCGCGTGCTGGCTCGTGATCTGCTGTAAAACGGTTTTACCTGCACCAAAGGGTCCCGGAATACAGTAGGTTCCGCCTTGTGCTACCGGAAAAAAGGTATCGATCAAGCGCACCTGCGTCACCATAGGATGTTCCGGCCGCAGACGTTCCTCAAAACAGTCAATGGGCCGCTTTACCGGCCACCGGAACGACATCGTCACCGGAAATTTATTGCCCTTTTCATCCTGCAACTCAGCGATTGTATCCCGGATCGTGTGAGGTCCGGCACCCTGAATCGAGGCAACAGTGTAAGATCCATACCGGTTAAACGGCACCATGATCCGGTGAGTAAATGATCCTTCCGGAACCGTCCCCAACGTATCAGCCCGTTCAACCTTGTCCCCGACTTTTAGCACCGGCTTCCAATCCCACTTTTTATCTACCGGTAATGCATCAAGATACACTCCCCGCTCCAAAAAGTAGCCGGCTTTTTCTGCAAGTTGAGGCAGCGGATTCTGTAATCCATCATAAACCTGACCCAACAGGCCGGGTCCAATCTCAACGGACAACATATCGCCGGAGTATTCGACCTCGTCACCAACTGCAATACCCTTGGTAATTTCAAAAACCTGCAACTGGCTAATATCGCCTCGAATCCGGATGACTTCACCCTTAAGGCGTTGTGCGCCAACCTTTACGAAACCGACTTCATTCATCGAAACGGCACCGTTAAACCGGGCGCTAACCATATTGCCATTTACACCAACAACAGTTCCCTGTGTTCCAACCATTGCAAACCCCGCTATAGAAAAGGGATCGGTCTTTTTTCGGATTCAGCCGAAATATTGAAAACCGACAAATTTTATTAAAAACATTATCAAGCTTTTGGATCCGGTCCGTAGGCATTCGTACCAACATCACCGGCCGTCAACGCTAAAATCAAACTATATATCGGAATAAGAATAAATCCGCCCGGCTTGCCGACATCATGCATCCGCCGCCACCCGGTTGATAATGTTGGTATCCAAAGTCCGGCTGTTATAAGCCACTGGATAAAACCCGGTACACTAACTACCCTGTCAATAGCTGAAAGTAACCCGGTTACTATCATATAAAACAGCAGATACCACCAGTACTCGGCCCTTCTGGACCGGCCGGAAAATATGACTGCCTTTTGTAGGTCTCCAACAATATACTGAACGACGCTATCCTGCATATTTTCTTTCTCCGGCTACGAATTTTTTGACATAACAGTATCGTAGAGCTTTTTATACTCGGCAAATCCTTCCTCTGTAACAAAAAGAGAACGCCGTTCCATAAGAAGTAATTTAAGAAGATAGGCGTAGACAACATTGACACTAAAATAATCAAGTCCCTGCAAATCCTCAATCGTTTTCCACCGCACTTCATCCAAAAAAATTTCAGCATCCAGCGGCGAATCAAAAGCAACAGCAGTTTTAGCCGCAGCAACAGCACTCGCCGGATATTCCGGTGCATCAATCGCTGAATCACGCTTTAGTTTTGAAGCCCGGTACCGAGCAACATTGAGCCGTACCGCTCGCTCCCACGAACACCACTGCTCAATAAATTTACATTGAACAGTAAGCGCCGGATCCGGATCTAAGCTACATAAATTTAACAGTTTAGCATCAGAAGCAGATAGTGCAGTTTGGCACAGACTCCGGAATTCAACCGGTGAAAATGGCGCTGTCTGTCCATACCGGAGACTGGGCAGTTGACTGATAAGAAAATAGTACGCCACAGTTTAGCCCTTTTTCACAGTTGAAGTGAGAACTGCTGCAAGTTTAGGATTCAAATACGCGGATAGCATTTGGGCAACCGATTCCGCAGAAAAATCATAGTATGCAGACCCATCCTTACTTGCAATCCGGAAACCTGCGGCTAAATTCCGGTCAGATTTCAACTCAATGCCTTTTTTAAGCTCAGACACAAGACTAATGTTGAAAAAGCCCTGCAATTTTTGCAAATCACTTGCACTAAGCACCAGATCCAATTCATTAGTTCCCTTCGTAGCCCATGCTTTGAGCAGATCGGGAAGTGCTGCTTTGAGCACATCTGAAGTATAGGATTCGGAAAGTTTTTGGGATACAAGTTTATTCAGGAGAGACTCGATCTCACCCTTGAACGCCAAAATTAGATTCCGAGAAGCCTGCTCAAGCGCCGCAGTACCGGCCTTCTCCGACCGTTCCGCATCGGCTTTAGCCTTGGCAATGATGTCGGCCGCCTCT
>BOBG01000126.1 GCA_026002265.1 Spirochaetia bacterium | reverse complement strand
TAGGAATTGGTACTACCACCCGGTGGGATTGTCTCACTCCTCACGCTTGCCTTCACTCTTTATCTATGGTTGATTGCCAATAATAATCCGAACACAGCATTAGGATTTGATGACCGGGCTGAGAAACGCAGTTCGGTGGAACTATAGGATGCTTGATTGTAGGGTATGAAGTTATATCCGACCGCACTGGCAACCCGTTCCGGGAAAGAGCCTCTGGCACGGGAAAAGTTATTCCGTATAGCATCAATGTTGAGTTCCCGCTTTGAGTACAGTACGACTAAATAATCAGTTCCGGGTTGATTATCCAGTTTAATCCAGTTGTATTCACCCGGAAATGCGATCAAATTTTTTGAGTAATCCAGCACTGGGGAGACGTTGCTGCCTTCTACGGGGAATATGCGGGTTGTCGCCCGGATTGTTTCATCTGCGGCAAAGGCGTATACATACGCAGCTTTATCGTTTCCTAGCAAATACCTGAACTCAGTGCCAGAAGGATAGGAAGCAGTTGTCCGGTAGTACCCGTTGGAAAAGACAACCGGCATTCCGGCTGTTGATCCGTATAATTCGATCTGAGCAAAGCCGTCATATTCGGTCGCATCTTTATACGAATCCAATAGTTCTATGAGTTCATAGGCTTCCATCGTGAGTTGGTCAAACAGTGCGTAAGGAATCCATGTATACCCGCCATTTCCCCAATTAGTTCCCCAACTGTTGAGAATCTCAAAGGCGCCACCGTATTTAGTGTCATCATAGCCCACCACACACATTCCATGACCGCCTTCGTACATACCGAGCTGCCAGCTAGGGTTATACACATCAAAAACGTATTTGAATGATCGGTATGTTTTCATACCAAAAATAACCGGCTTTTGCTCTGCGATACTCTTTTTCACCATAACGCTTAACGGGAAGCTCTCAACGCTTAATTTCACGTAATCTTTGATTGGGTAACGGCGGCTGGTTGCAAATAAGGCGAGGGACGTGTTCCGGAAATAATCACCGGTCCGTTCAACTGCAAGCATCTTGGCCGCTCCCTCTGTTTTCATAAAATTAAGTACGCTGGGAAGGTCAGTACCATTTTTACCGGAGGGATCGCGTGCTGCACTTTTGTAGACGAAAGTTGGAGAGAAGCTATTATCGGTTGTGAGTGACTGGTTTGTCCGGTTCAATGCAATGGACTCAGCGATAGTCCGTGCTGCATAAGCACTTGACCAGGCTGCACAGGTACTATATTCGCCTTGATCCCCCGGAACTGGAGCATAAGCTTTAAGCGAAACTGCGGCAGGAAGTGTCGTGTAGGCGCGGCTTACTTGAAGGGCTTTTTGAGGTATGCTCTTGTAAAGCTCCGGATCGAGAATAGTTCCGGTGTAATATTCCTGAGAATATAGGTTCACGGCTGTTAGAAAAGCCAATAGAGCGGCTACCGCCGCAGTCTTTAAAAGTGTATGTTTCATACTACTAGAGTAAATAGAAAATAGAAAATAGGAAAGAGCAGTGAAAAGGGAATTTCTTCACACCATGTTTTGATGAGCTGGAAATGATTCTACTATCATGTTAAACTAATTTTGTCTTTGTATACGTTTGTTAAAGTAGGAGATTTATGTGGCAATAAAAGTAGCATCACGATCTAATAATGATATAGAAGGAATCATCAGAGAGATCAATCAACCGAGGATCAAAGTAGTAATCTATTTCTTTTCAATCGAATTTGAGTCGAGCGCTCCGCAGAAAGCTTTGAAACATGCGTTTCCTGACGCTGTTTGTGCTGGTATGTCATCGGTGGGAGGTTATAGTCCGGCCGGAGCGCTGGATAAGGGTATCGTTGCGATGTCATTTTCTGAAGACGAAGTTACAAAAGCCTTTGTTTTTTCCAGCACTGATGTAAAAGCGAATCCGTTGCAGGCGGCTCGAAGTATCATCGAAAATATTAATCGTACGATTAGCCGGCAAATTGATGATCCGGGTAAATACCTCGGTATCATTTTCGTAGACGGATTATGCCTTGCTGAAATCATCATGAAGGAGCTAACGCTCAATAAATCCCTTAATTTCCCTATTGTTGGGGGTGCGGCTGCTGACGAGCTGGCTTTTGTCAAAACATTGGTCGGCGCTGAGGAAAATTTATTTGCTAATGGACTAGTAGTGCTGGTCTTAAAGATGCGGATCCCTTTTATATGCGGGCATTATGTGCATTTTAGCCCTCTGCCAGAATCTTTTATCGTAACAAGATCTGACTCTGATCGCCGGATTCTGTGGGAGCTGGATGGACTGCCGGCTGCGGAAGTCTATGCAAAAGCTATAGGTCTTTCAAGTGTAAATCAGCTTTCTACTGATATGTTTGCAAAGCACCCCCTGGGAGTTGTGTTTGGCAACGATATTTATGTACGTGATGTATCTTCTGTCGTTGACGATGGAAAAGGATTGGTCTTTTTCTGTGATATTCAGGCAGGAACTCAGGTTCACCTTCTTAAACATGGAGATATGCTCGCACACACCCGGAAGCTGCTCCAAGACACGGAGCAGTATCTTCCTAATATGGAAGGGGCCATTCTCTTTAACTGTGTGTTCAGACTTCTTGAATTACAAGAATTGGGGAAAAATGAAGAATATTGCAAGCTTTTTAATCCTCTGCAATTCATCGGATGTAACACATTTGGTGAGGAATTATTTATGCACCATAATCAAACATTAACTGCTGTTTTTTTTGGGAGATAGAATGTACACTAAAGATAGCTTTACACTTAAGACGAAACGGATTATTCAATATTTGCATAATAAATTTAAATCGCTTATGTTTGAAGTGCTTGCCCGGAGCGAGCTGCTTAATGTAACGATTTCATATTTGGATAATGCTTTTAACGGGTTTTCAATGACTATGAAAAAAGCTTCAGGTTCTTTTCAGACAAATAATAAAATTTTTGTTGAGACCTTCAGCGACAGCCAAAAGTCAGTGGAAAATATTGACCGGAATTTTAGGAGTATTGATAACAGTTTTGAAGATTCACTTAAAATTACCGATGATCTCAACCAAATTGCCAAGAAAACCGGTGAAAATCTTTCGGTTATTAATAATATAACTGAAATAACTAACCTGCTTGCGTTAAATGCTTCTATCGAAGCTGCCCGTGCAGGGAACGCAGGCCGTGGCTTTTCCGTAGTTGCTTCAGAGATCCGGAAACACGCCGGCACCACAAAGAGTGCGGTTGAAAATATTTCTAGTAATATAACTTCTCTTATTACAAAGATTAATGATCTTTCAAAAAAGATGGATGATATGAGAAAAGAAGTCGATGAGGGAAAAAAGATCGTTTCACATATTGTTGAATTAAGCGGTCAGCAGCATACTGCGCTCGATAACATTAGATTGGATATGGACGCTCTTGGAAATGCACTTCAAGAATATACTGATTTAGAGCACCGGTTAGATGCGATGATTACACAGTCGCAAATCTCTAAAAATGATATTAAAGAGATGCTGTCGGTATTCCAGCAAAATTTAAATGGAATAGAAAATTCACAGGATATGTTTCCTAATACATAATATGTCAAAAAAAGTCAAAAATATACTAGCAGATAAAACATGGAATCCGGTGACAGGATGTACAAAAATATCTCCCGGATGCCTTCATTGTTACGCTGAAACAATATGTGAATGGCTCTGTAAAATGGGGCAGGAAAAATATAAAAATGGTTTTAATCTGCTACTGCATGAAGATTCTTTATCTGAGCCGGTAAAATGGAAAAGATCTCACCATGTATTCGTTTGTTCAATGGCCGATATTTTCCATGAACATGTCCCTTTCTCTTTTATTGATAAAATAATACGGACAATTATGCTGACACCGCAGCATAAGTACCAATTTCTTACAAAACGGGCAGAACGGATGTCGGAATATTTTCAGCACAGAAAAATTCCTCACAATCTATGGCTTGGTGTTACAGTGGAGTCAAAAACAACAAAAAACCGGATAGATATTGTACGTACAATGAATGCACCGGTCCGGTACCTTTGCTGCGAGCCGTTATTAGAAGATTTAGGTGAATTGAATCTGGATAATATTGATTGGATAATTGTCGGCGGAGAAAGCGGATCCGAGGTACGTCCTATGAAAAAAGAATGGGTTCTTTCCATAGAAAAACAAGCGAGAGATTCTGGTACCGCATTTTTCTTTAAACAATGGGGAACATGGAGCGAAGACGGTGTAAAGCGGGACCGGTATGTCAACGGTTGTACAATTGATGGAAAGCTATACCAGCAGTTTCCAGAGTGAATCTGGAATGTGCCATGAGTGGTGGAAAGCCGGTCATTTCGGCAGGCTCAATGACCGGACATAAGCAGCTCTGAGCCTGTTGAAGGGCATTAGATGTCACTCTCGATTAGATCATGTACATGACTTTCTTGCAAGCCCGCGCCGGTGATTCTCACGAAGCGCCGGTAGTGTTGCAGTTCAGCTATGTTTTTACACCCGCAGTAGCCCATTCCCTTTTGGAGTCCGGCGACCAGGTCCATGATAAAATCCCGGAGCTTTCCCGTGGCCGGAACCAATCCTTCCACGCCTTCGGGGACCGGTTTTTCATCTTTAGTAATTTGATAGCGATCCGCGGCTCCGGCCCTTAACGCACCGATGCTTCCCATTCCCCGGTAGGATTTATAAAGCCGGCCGTGAATGCGTAAGTCTCCGCCCGGCGCTTCTTCCACACCCGCCAAAAGGTTGCCGAGCATAACTACGCTCGCACCCGCACCAATCGCTTTACTAATGTCCCCCGAATATTTGATTCCGCCGTCCGCAATGACGGGAATACCGGAACTCTGGGCTTCCTCTGCACATTCAAAAACCGCTGTCCACTGCGGCACACCGACTCCGGAAACGATCCGGGTCGTACAGATCGATCCGGGACCCAAGCCGACCTTGATAGCATCTGACCCGGAATCGATAAGCTGGCGCGTCCCTTCACGGGTAACGACATTACCGCCGATAACCGGAATCTGAAAGTGCTGTTTAATGGTACTGACAGCTTGACACACATTTTTTGTATGCCCGTGCGCGGCATCGATCACCACAAAGTTGACTCCCGCGGTCATAAGAAGGGGCATCCGTACGGAATAATCTTGAGGAGAAACCGCGGCTCCAACCACAAGCCGGCCGTCTTTGTCAACCGCAGACCGCGGCTGAAGAGGATCCCGGAAATTCTTTACACCAGAAACCTGCCGTGCCTGCTCTTCCGGCGAAAGATTCCGGTGAATCACACCAGCTCCGCCGGCCAACGCAAGCTGTGTCGCCAGTGCCTCTTCAGTAACCGTATCCATCGCAGACGAAAGAACCGGAATCTTCAGGCGAATGCCCGCACAGAGATCCGTACTCGTGTCGCAATCACGCGGCAGAACTTCAGAGTAACCAGGCACCAGTAGCACATCATCATACGAAAAAGCTTCAGAAATTGTCATAATTTCCCCTCTAATATTTTTTTCTGCCTTTATCCTTCTTTATCCTTGTTCATTCGCGGTTTTCGGTATCGCTCAACACAGGATCAATCAATGAATCAAATCAGAAATGCGCCGGTAAGTTTGATTGATGATCTGTTTAGCTTTTACGCCCGGATCTAATTTTAATGTACCGATTAATGTTCATAAAGAAGCTAGGCTTTCGGTAA
>BOBG01000125.1 GCA_026002265.1 Spirochaetia bacterium | reverse complement strand
TAATGACCGGTAGCGGAAGGTTCCCTGAGCGATGCGGTGAGCTAATCGAGCTAGTCGAAGCATAATGAATAATAAGGAGTAGTGGAGTAATATTGCCGGGTGCCTTTGTCGGACAGTTTGATCGCACTTGATGAGCAGTTAGTCAGCACTGATCAAACAATTTGATCACGCTTGCGTATATGGGAAGATAGTTGGGTAAATGAATTCGTGGAACTAAAGGCTTTAGCATAGCCACCCTCGTGTGGCTATAGAGAGGGTAGCGGACAACCGTAGGTTGGGAGCGTAGGGGGAGACTTCCCCCCTTGTCATCTTGTGTTATACTTACTCATTCAAAATATCCTAAGGGTCATCACCCTGCCGGCGTAGGACTATAGCTTCCTCGATGTGAGCCGGTAAAGTGTTTTTTGTTCCTTCAAGGTCTGCGATGGTCCGGGCTACACGCAGATTCCATGAAAGAGCTTCCGGTTCTCACAAATCGACAGGTTTAATGACCGGTAGCGGAAGGTTCCCTGAGCGATGCGGTGAGCTAATCGAGCTAGTCGAAGCATAATGAATAATAGGGAGTAGTGGAGCAACATTGCCGGGTGCCTTTGTCGGGCAGTTTGATCGCACTTGATGAGCAGTTAGTCAGCACTGATCAAACGCTTTGATCACGCTTGCGTATATGGGAAGATGCTGGGGTAAATGAATTCGTGGAACTAAAGGCTTTAGCATAGCTACCCCCATTTGGCTATAGAGAGGGTAGCGGACAACCGCAGGTTGGGAGCGTAGGGGGAGACTTCCCCCCTTGTCATCTTGTGTTATATTTACTCATTCAAAATATCCTAAGGGTCATCACCCTGCCGGCGTAGGACTATAGCCTCCTCGATGTGAGCCGGTAAAATGTTTTCTGTTCCTCCAAGGTCTGCGATGGTCCGGGCTACATGAAAATTCCATGAAAGGACTTCCGGTTCCTACAAATCGACAGGTTTAATGACCGGTAGCGGAAGGTTCCCTGAGCGATGCGGTGAGCCAATCGAGCTAGTCGAAGCATAATGAATAATAAGGAGTAGTGGAGTAACATTGCCGGGTGCCTCTGTCGGACAATTTGATCGCACTTGATGAGCAGTTAGTCAGCACTGATCAAACTGTTTGATCACGCTTGCGAATATGGGAAGATGCTGGGGTAAATGAATTCGTGGAACTAAAGGCTTTAGCATAGCCAGTCCCGTTTGGCTATAGAGAGGGTAGCGGACAACCGTAGGTTGGGAGCGTAGGGGGAGACTTCCCCCCTTGTCATCTTGTGTTATATTTACTCATTCAAAATATCGTAAGGGTCATCACCCTGCCGGCGTAGGACTATAGCTTCCTCGATGTGAGCCGGTAAAATGTTTTCTGTTCCTTCAAGGTCTGCGATGGTCCGGGCTACACGCACGATTCCATGAAAGGCACGGCCTGAAAGCCCAAGACGGGCTGAATTGGTATGCAGAACAGACTCGGCTTCACGGTTCAAAATACAAAAACGATCCAATAATGCGGGCGGCATCCGGGCATTCCTCCGAATCTTTGTCCCGGTAAAGCGTTCACGCTGCCTTTCGACTGCCTTCAATACTCGTGCCGCAACTGCCGCGCTTGTCTCTTCGCCTGTTTGTCCAATGGCCGCAATATCCGGCGTATTGACTCCGACCCTTAACTCAACCCGGTCAAGGAGCGCAGCCCCAAACTTTCTCCAGTAACGATGAATCTCCTCTGGAGAGCAAAAACAATTGAAAACCGGTTCGCCATCTCCATGACGCATTCCCAGCCGGCCGCACGGGCAGGTGTTTGCAGCAAGTACGATCTGAAAATCGGCCGGTAATTTCACGGGACCTTCTGCACGCGAGATAGTGATGACGCCGTCTTCGAGCGGTTCGCGAAGCGATTGCAGCACGTTGCTACGAAACTCCGGCGCCTCGTCAAGAAAAAGCGTACCAAAGTGTGCAAGGCTGATTTCACCGGGTCGTACATTTTTTCCCCCGCCGAGAATCCCTTCCGCGCTTGCAGAATGATGGGGGGTCCGGAAGGGGGCTTCTGTGATGAGGGAAATATGACCAAGTTGACCGGATAAACTATGCAAACTGGTCACTTCGACAGCTTCCCATGGCAGTAGCGGCGCCATGATGCCGGGGAGACGCCTTGCCAGCATCGTTTTCCCAGCACCCGGCGGGCCAAAGACCAGCAGATTGTGTGCACCGGCTGCCGCGATTTCCAACGCACGTTTATACTTACCTTGATCACGAACCTCTGAAAAATCGGCAAGAATAGCGCTTTCATTGGTCTCGGCCGGTGCAATCTCGCAGGGAGGAAGGGAGCCGGTTTCAGCCCGGACATGCAATGCTTCGACCGCTTCACTCAGTGTCCGTGCCGCGGTAAAATGCCCAGTTGCGAGAATAGCCGCCTCAGCCGCATTCTCAGCCGGCACCACAAAATCCTGAATCCCGGCGCGGATTCCGGCCGCGGTCGCTGCAAGAACGCCTCGAACCGGCCGCAGTTTGCCGGAAAGTTCTAATTCACCGAGAACCATAACATTATCGATATTTGGTACAAGACCCGCTGCAGCCATCACTGAAATGGCTATGGGCAGATCCAGAGAAGCACCATCTTTACGCACGCCTGCTGGTGCTAAGTTGATCAAAATCCTATCAGGCGGAAAGAGATAACCAGAGTTCCGGAAGGCTGCCCGCACCCGTTCCCGCGCCTCCCGAACCGCTCCCTCGGCAAGCCCTGTCACATCAATACCCGGAATTCCCCGCCGAATATCAGCCTCAACCCGGATCACAATTCCCTCAGCCCCGAATGGGGTATAAGCTGCCACAAACATTCGCACACCTCCATCTCAATATTATGGTAGAGAGTGAGCATTTTGATTCGTTTAGGATCGTTATAGGTAACTGATTTTGGAAAAAAATGTAAAACTGTGAAAGATTGGTTGAGGGTTGATCGAGTAGCACTGTTTGCATACACTTTCAACACCGGTTTGTAAATTATGAAAAATGTACCTATTATTTTTGAAAATGCTGACTATATTGTGCTTAACAAGCCGGCAGGACTTGCCGTACAGGGCGGGGCAGGTATCACTGTTTCAGTGGACTCGCTCCTTGCTATGGAACGAGATCCTCGCCCACTGCTGGTTCACCGGCTCGACAAAGAAACGTCCGGTCTTTTGCTGGTGGCAAAGCATAAACAAGCAGCGGCTGACTTTTCCCGTTTCCTTGGTGCCGGCGGTGTTTCAAAATATTACCGGGCGCTCTGTGCAGGCACTACCGACCATGACTCTGGCTGCATCCGGATTCCTCTTGATATCCGGGGAACCCTCAAAAAAGCGGAAACATCATACCGGCTCCTCGCAGCCGGCGGCGGCTACTCCCTGCTCGAACTCGAACTCGGCACGGGCAGAATGCACCAGATCCGGCGGCACCTTGCACAAACCGGCACCCCGATCATTGGAGACGATCGCTACGGTGACTTTTCCCTCAATAAACAGCTCAAAATCCGGAAATTGCTCCTCTACGCTGCACGAATCCTCATTCCAGAGATTGCATTAGATGTATCAGTTGAAGCCCCGCCATTTTTTTCCACTTCGTTTGAAAAACTTTTAACAACAATGTCAGCTATTCAAATCTGAAGGTATTTTTTTCGATTTTATCTACTAGATCTTGTACAGAATTGATCATAGTGTGTAATTTTTCCGGTTCTACCGGCAAACCGCCGAAACGGATCTCGTCACAATGGTTAAAGATACCGCTCACCATGGTTCCAAAAAGTTCTTGATCCGTTTCCACACTAATAAATTCCTCTGCGCTGAGTACCCGGCAGTCAATGCCGGTCCATAAGGTCAGAAAATTACGTAATTCCGTAGAAAGCCGGTCGAGACTCTTCTGATCCGTATATCCGGTGTTGTACAATTCTGCGGTTATTCGTTTGAGCTTATGGAGAAACCAACGCTGCTGCAATTGTTTTCCGATTTTGTAAAAAAAATGTTTACCCTGTGTAGTATTGCTCACTGCGACTATACATAGAATCAAAATAAACACGGTTAATATTAAAAAGAAGGTTTGAGTACCCGGAATCAAAAGCGGTGCAGACGGTCCGGAGAGGAGCATGGAATCATCGTTAAGAATTGAAGAGATAGACACGGTCAAACCGGTCAAAATAGTTCCATTTGGCAGCGGAATCGGAGGGATTTCCACAATTTCCGGAGAAAATGCGGTAAAATCAATGACAATGTAGCCTTTTTCACCGGAAATCCGGTGAATATGCAGCTCCGGTGAGCGCGGCAGATCCATAGTCTGCTCCCATTTCTGAACGTTTTCGGACGGAATCATGAGCTTTGCCCGATCCCCGACAAAAACATTTTGCGGAATAAGAAATGGTTCCTGTGAAAAGACATAGACACTCACACTGATCAACAGTACCGCACACAACCGGATTTTCATCGCGGGCCCCGGTTTTTAAAAAAACGAATCAAATAGGTTGCGGCATCATCATCAGTACTAATGTTGAGAGAACGTGCTCCCGCGCGCCGCGTCAAGGCATACCATGATGTGGAACGATCTTGATGCCATTGGCTCCATGCTTTTTGAAAAGCGGCAGAATGAGTCGGCGCATAGGTGATAATACCAGTTTCCGGATCCTGTATGCTCAAAAGCCCAGCTTCCGGCAATGCCTCTCCCAGTGGTGAGCTGATCCGGATTGCCAATACTTCATGCTTCTGGCAGAGATCACCCATTTCCGCCTCCCAATGAACGCTCTGAAAATCAGAAATGACGACAATCAGGGATCGCCGTTTGAGGGACTGACGTACCGTTGTGAGTGCGAATCCGAGGTCGCTCCCATTTCCGGTCGGCTCTGCTTGAATTGCAGCATTGATCATAGACATAAGGTGGGCGCGGCCCTTACGCGGCAGAAATACCGCATTGATCTTCCGGGCAAAAAACGTAGCGCCGACCCGGAGACCGGCCTGTTCCGCTGAAAATGCAATGAGTGCAGCTACAAGAATCGCCTGATCATAACAACTCACAACACCGCCGCACCGCATTGACGGCGAACAATCAAGCACCAAAGAAAGTACCATATCCCGTTCTTCACGATACATTTTGACATAAGGACTTCCGAACCGGGCGCTCACGCTCCAGTCAATAGAACGCACATCGTCTCCACGTTCATAGCGCCGGACTTCATCTGCCTCGATACCTTGCCCCCGGAACATCGAGCGGAAATCCCCAGTCAACAAATCTTCTGCAAGATTCCGGGCGATGAGCGGAAAAGTAGCTATTTTTTGCAATAATTCATGCCGGTCCATCTACTCATTCTAGCAAAAAAAGGGGTCAGACCTCAAGCTGTACTAGATCGATGCCTTGTGACTCCGATTAACTCAGAAATTCCTATCACCAGTATAATAATTCCGCCGCCGATCAATGCTGAAAATGATGGTATTTCCCCAGTGATGAGCAGAACCCACACCGGATTAAGAATTGGTTCGATCATCGCAATGAGCATTGCATGAACAGCACTAACCCGCTTAATTCCATACGCAAAAAGGAGAGAGGCGCAGCCGATCTGAATAATACCCATGAATAAAATCCCGGAAACATTAGACAGTGCGAATTCCGGCGGAAACATACATAAAAAAGGAATACTGATCACTGCACACATAATGTG
>BOBG01000124.1 GCA_026002265.1 Spirochaetia bacterium | reverse complement strand
CCACCCTTAAAAAATCCGGAAAAGAAAATGAAGAGATCGAACCTACGCGGGCGAACGGCAGATCGAGGTCTGTCCCCCAAAATTTATTGAGAAATAAATCTCAGGCTGAGTTTTTAACATTGCTTTCGCTGGTTCCGGTAGCACCACCAGAATTTTCTACTTCCACTATTTTCGCTGCAGCTTATCCCAAAGTTGAAACATTTGGGTTTTCGCCAACTATGATAAAATAACAAGATTTTTCAACACTCTTTTCCGTTCAATATTGACCTTGCGGATAAAAATAGCTATAATTAATATGCTTTTTCAGAATTCTTGATGTCATAGGAAGAAAAGTTTATGCACTATCGAATGTACGGAAAAACAGGGTTTCAGGTATCGGCGCTTGGGTTGGGCTGTATGCGTTTACCTCGGATTATTAACGAGGAACAGGGCGAGGCACCGGTTGATCGGGAAAAAGCCTATGAACTCATCAGGTATGCGGCTGATAATGGTGTAAATTATTTTGATACGGCGTTTGGCTACCATGGGACAACGAGTGAAGCAATACTTGGCGAGGCTCTTGCCGAGGAGGCGCGCCGGGAAAAGGTAAAAATTGTTACCAAGCAGCCGTTTGCCGAGATGAAAACTCAGGGAGACATCCGCCGGAACCTCGAAAGTACGTTGAAAAAACTCCGGACCGATTATATTGATGTGTATCTTATTCATAATATTCAGCGATCAACGTGGGAAAATATTAAAAAGCGTAAAATTATTGAAGAATATGAACAATTTCGGAGTGAAGGGCTGATCCGGGGAATCGGTTTTTCATACCATGGACAGTATCCGGCCTTTAAAGCTGTACTCGATTTTTATGACTGGACCATGTGTCAAATTCAGCAAAACTTTATGGATGTTGAAAATGAAGCGACGGAAGAGGCGATTCGTCAAGCCGGAAAAAAAGGCTGCGCGCTCGTGATCATGGAACCCCTCCGGGGCGGGAGTCTTACAACGCCGCCGCCCGCGATTCAGGCACTCTATGGCGAGTATCCGGTACAGCACTCGCCGGTCGAATGGTCATTCCGGCACCTGCTCAATTACCCGGAAGTGAGTACGATTTTGAGCGGCATGACGACTCTGGATCAACTCAAGGAAAATATTGCGATCTTTTCCAAGGCTGATGCGGTGCCCGGCTGCCTCAGTCCGGACGATCAATCGCTTCTTGCGCGGATCCGGTCAGCGTATAATACCTACCAAAATATCCCCTGCACAAAATGCGAATATTGTATGCCATGTCCAAATGGTGTCGAGATTCCGAACATTTTTTCACTTTATAATGAAGGGTCGATGTTTGGCAATTTTAACCAGCCCCGCCGCGGATATATGTTTACAACCCGGTTCGGCCACAGCGCGGACAAATGTGTTAAATGTGGATTATGTGAACAGAAATGTCCGCAGCATATAGAGATCATTAAACAACTCAGCACTGCCCATGAATCCTTAAAAGGGTGGCTTGAATGAATCTCACGATAGCTTCTGGGTTCCGGCTCCGGAATAAAATAAAGGAACAGATCCGGAAACGCATTGAACATGTTGAATCTGCCAGTGCAGTTAAGGACGCCGGTACTCCGGAAAATACAGCTCTTTTTGACGGAAAAACCTTTGAAGAAACACTTGAAATCATTGTTGTGTTGATGCATGAGTTACATTCACTCAATCTGGCAATAGATGAAGCCAATATTATTAACCGGGAAAATCTTATCAGCTTGGAAACACTCAAGGCCAGTATTGCTTTGTACGAAACAGTTGCGCTCAAATGCAGGAGTGTTGAACAGTTCCGGTACGAATATAATGCCGAGGGCGGCCGGGACAAAATAGCTCTTGAACCGGTGCTGAATCAAAAGGAAATTGTTGAAAAATTAGATGCCTTCAAAAAAGAAAAGGAAAAAATCGAAGAAGCATTAGCTGACTCAAATTTCAAAACAGTGGTGCATTTTGATCCGGAAACGGTCAAAAAATTTTTGTAAATAGGGGAAGGAGAAAGGATTAAATTTCCGGTTTTCCGGAACGCTAATCATTCTAAGTCGTTGAGGAATCCTCCGGCAAGGTGGGGCACGAATCCATGGACAGTTTGGTCAAAACTAAATACCGGATCTTACGATATTCCGGTATCGAATCGATTCCAAACATAATTTTTTAAAAGTCTAAGAGTTTAACCATTAATTGCTCCTAACGATGATGAAAAAATTTCTCCTTCCTTTTTTAATTATTTTGCAGGATGTATTAAATACTGCATATTAGCAATTTTCTGGGCAATGTGCAAAGATGTTGCAATTCCTTTACATTCCTCTTGTACATTGAGAACATTATCATTCACCCGTTGCGAAAGCTCTTTGAGAGTGGCTACGGTTTTATTGATCATAGCACTTCTGCTCTGTATTTCCTCGGAACCGTCCCGTACTTGATCAGTTTTTTGCTGAATCGCCGCAAGTGCCTCCAAAATCTGACTCCCATTCGAAGCCAATGCTCCCACCGCATTATTCACCGTATTGAACGAGTCATTCATCGCACCGATTTCTCCAAACATAGTATTCATCGTGTCGGCTGTCTCAATCGATACCTGCTGTATCTTCCCTATACTCCCGCGCATCGTCTTGATTCCTTGCGAGATAGAAGTGGACTCTTTATCAGATGATACCGCAAGATTCCGGATTGCACTCGCAACAACGGCAAAACCTTTTCCGGCTTCCCCCGCGTGGGCTGCTTCTATTGCTGCATTCATGGCGAGAATATTGGTTTGAGCTGCAATGTTGGCAATAGCTGCATTTGCCTGTTCCAGAAAAGCCGATTGTTCGGCAATCTGCTCTAATTCTGAGGTGAGTTGAGACAGTTTTTTCCGGCTTGTTTTAGAAGAGGTACTGAGAATTGCCGTAGTTTGATGCACTTGATCTACGGTGGACCGGACTGATTCGGTGTCCTTAACCATAAGCTCTATAGATTTCGAGGAAGTGCTGATATTCTGCGATTGAGCATCAACTGCATTATCGAGCTGGTTGATACGCTGAATAATATCCTCGACTGCATCTGTAGTTTGCCGTACAAAATCCATCTGTACATTGGTTTGCTGTAGAATTGACTCCATATTACTCGTGATAACCGTTAGACTCTCTGAAGATTGATAAACGGAATCTTTCAGATTTTGGCTAATATTGAGTTGCCCGGAGTGCTTTTCTTTAAGGTCCGTTATATTTTCTTGTAAATTATCCCGGATAGTATAAAGAGCATCCTGTATATCTTGGATTTCACGTATTTTTGGGATAGAAAACCTTATATAGAATTGCGTATCTGCCAAGGAAAGTGAAGCATTTACAATTTCTCTCATTGGTTTGATCACAAATGATGAAGATATCATGAACATAAGTACCGAGGCAATAAAAGCAATAATGACGCTGACTATTATCGCAAAAATCTGCATCTGATTTACATCTTCAAACACCGCAGATATCGGAACTGTTGATATCATAATCCATTCAGCTCCCGGTATCTTTTGTGAAAAAATAATCTGCTGTTTATCCACCTGCATAAAAGAATCATAGAACAGAATATTAGGCCGGTATTGTTCCAGACCAAATTCAAAAAAAAAACTGCTCTGCATGACTGCTTTTGGATCGTTATGATAAATAAAAAGTCCATCTTTATTCAGCAGATAGTTTTTTTGGGTTGTTGCTGGATCAGAGCTAATCAAGGTTTCGAGCGAGTTCACCAATATTTCTACCGAGATAACTCCAATATCTGTACCCTCATAATCATACACCACCGTTGACAATGCCACGGTAATGCCGCCGGTAGCCAGATCAAGATACGGTTCAATGTATGCAATCGCACTCGGATGCTGTTTTGCCTCGATAAACCACGGGCGCTGGATCTGGATGTAATTCATCTCAGGTATCCAGTTCGGATAACAGACCCAATATCCTTCCTCTGAATACCAAAGAGGGTTGCCAGAATAGTAAAGATAGGATATATCCGGCAGGGTATCCGCGCAACGTTTCAGGTAAGCCCGCAGTTCGTCGGGCGAGGTATAACCGCGGCTAAAGTGAGAAACAATGCCGGCCGAGGCATGGCGCAGCAGATTTTCGTATTCAGTAAATAAATTTGCTAGTGTATCCCGTTTATGACTCAATGTTTCACGAACAGTAGCTTGAATCTGCCGGTACGAAAAATTGCGGAGATTTATCAAAAATACTGATGACAGTATAACCGATACTCCTATGACGATAACTAATGAAATACCGGTAAATAATACAGAAAGACGCGGTCTTTTTAACTGCATGGAAAAATTATTTAACCTAAAAAAAATCTTGTCAAGTTAATTCAGCCAGTTGCTGGCTTTTTAGTTTCGTGATGCTTGCTCTACCTCTTTTATGGCGATTCACGGGGCGGTGTAAAAATTTTGCCGGAGGTCTGACCCCAGTTATTTTGTTATGTTGAAAATAAATACGGAGGTCTGTCCCCATTTTTCGTTCCGGCCGGCGCATTTTTCAAGGCTTTTTTCTTATTTTTTTTTGTGCTATCATGAACGCCGGAGGTAAAAAATGGCTTTTGCATTGAGCACATACCCGGTGGTTTTCCGGGCAAAATTTAACAAAAACGGTGGCTGGACGGCCGGAGAATATCTGGAAAAACCGCACAAAAACGCGGTCGAGGAGGCATCACTTCCGGAATCAGAACGCAGCACGCTCGAAGAATCCCGGAATCTCTATGACGATATGCCATTCGTAACCTATACCACACAGTATGGACTTTCCTGTTTTGAAGGACTCAAAGCTATGCCCCAAAAGGGTGGAGGACTCGCTCTGTTCCGGCCTGATCAAAATGCAAGCCGGTTCAAACGCTCAATGGAAGGACTCTATATGCCCGGCTTTCCGGAAGAAGATTTTATAACCGCTTGCGTTGAAACGGTTAAACGGAACGCTGCACTCGGTTTCAGTCCGGTCTACGACAAAGAATGGGAAAAAAATTCCTTCATGACAGCCGATGCAGTGTACCTTCGACCCTTCTCCGCAGCAGAGGGTGGAATCGGAGTCAACTTGAGCCGGGAACCGTGGGTCGTGATGATCAACACGCCGGTGAGCGCCTATTTTTCCAGTGGTAATGCTGACGCGGTGGTCACGGAGCGGATACGGGCAACCCCAAAGGGAACCGGTTGGATCAAAGCCTCGTCAAACTACGTCATTTCAGCACTTGCTAAACACGAAGCCCAAAAAGCCGGTTTCATGGAATGTATCTATTTAGATGCAACGGAGCGGAACTATATCGAAGAAGGCTCCTCATGCAACATATTTTTCTACCTTAAATCCGGCGAATTAGTCACTCCAGAACTCGGTGACACCATTTTACCCGGCATAACGAGAAAATCTTTAATCGAATTGGCCCGCGACCGGGGCGTGAACGTTTCCGAGCGTAAAATCAGCATAGAAGAAGCTTTATCAGAAACAAAGGAATGTTTTGTCTCCGGAACTGCTGCCGGTGCAACCCCAATAGAATCCCTTACATACAAAGGCAAAAAAGCACCGTTTGAAAAAATCGGAGCTTTGACCGCGGATTTACGCGATAGCCTCAAAGGAATTCAGTACGGTACGATTCCGGATACCAAAAACTGGATGGTGACGGTCCGGTAAAGGAGTTTGTATGTTTATGAATACTTACCACCGGCTGCCGGTGGTTTTTACCCATGGTCAGGGTGC
>BOBG01000123.1 GCA_026002265.1 Spirochaetia bacterium | reverse complement strand
TTATAATACCCTCTTGCTTCTATCGCAAGGGAAGTTTCAACCGCTATCAAAATCATTCGCTCGGTTACGAGCGGCGCAAGGGTAAAAACCAGAGCTAGCCCATTTTTTCCGGACCGGGCCCGGTACGCAGTTTCGGCACTGTTCCACACTTCAAAAAAACGCGGTAAAAACCCAAGTAATAAGGAGATTCCGAGACTGAGCGTCCGGAACCGTCCGCCGCAGGAGAGCGAATCTCGTAATTCACCCATAGTCGTTACGGCAAAAACCAAGGATCCGGCACAAAAAGAGAGGATCACAGCGATTCCGGAGAGTATTCCCTCGTAAAAGCCGGAAATATTAAACGATACCGGAAAAAAATCGAATGATTTATAGAGGATAACAAAAAGGAGGAGCAGAAAAATCGGCCGGCTTCCCCTTAACAATTCTTTTACCGGAATTTTTGCCGCAAAAGCGCCGAGGAAAATGATGATTCCGGCTGCACTTTTTCCGGGAATTCCAAAAAACGCGGCTGTAGAAATAAGAATCAACAGGATCATTTTAATTCCGGCACCGAGTCTGTGGAGAATTGTTGTACCCGGCCGGTACCGGTAGGGAAGTGTTCCGGAAAGCATATATTCCTAAAAAAATGTTGCAAAATTGAAAGAAAAACACTATACTCATAGTATGAGAAGCGCTGCTGAGATTTTATCTTCAATTTTTGGCCCGGACACAATGGACAAAATGATGAATTACTCAAAAATGTCAGCTTCATGGAAAGAACTGACACGGCGGCATGGCATTGCAGCTGCGGCAGATCATTCCCGGATTGTACAATTTGAACATGGCTCGGTCATGGTGGAGACGGAGCATCCCGCGTGGATTCAACTCCTCCAAACAAAGCAGCAAGAATTGCTCGATGATCTGCAAAAGACTTTTCCGGCTAACAACATAGCTTCGATTAGCTTTCGTTTAACTAAAAAACCCCAGCTCTGAACATTCCGGAACCTATTGCAACAGTCCATCGAGGCGGTCGATAAGGCCGGAAATACGAGAGGAACTTTCTTCATTCATCCGTTCCGCCTTATAGACATCTTCACACAGTAAAAATCCTGCGAGAATGGCAATTTTAAGAGAATCCTCTTTTAATTGTGCCCCATTATTTTTTCTGACACGCTCAATTTTTGAGCGGTAATCCTTTAATAAAGCCATTACATGATCTGAATCCGCGTCATCAACACTGATACGCAGTGAAGTTCCCAGTACATCAATGTCCAGATTGGTTTTACCGGAACGTTCCCCATAGGCCATAAACGTTTACGATGCACCGTTCGCCGGATCTTGTTCCGTAGTATTCAGCCGGCCAAGCATTTCGAGGATTCCATTTTGAACCGCATTTTGTTCGTTTTCAAGAAGATTGATCCGTTTTTGGGCCGATTCAAGGTTTTCCTTGAGCTGTTGATTCTCTTCTTTAATTTGCGTCGCGTTTTCAAGAACTTCGACAATTCTGCTTTCCAGTACCTTGACTTGATCGATAATCCCCACGTCAGGCTCCCACGGCCGCTTTTGCCTGCGACACAATCGCTTTGAATGCCTCCGGATCTTCTATTGCCAAAAAAGCCAAAGCCTTTCGGTTGATCGTGATTCCGGCTTTGAGGAGTCCGTTGATAAACCGGGAATAGGATATTCCTTCGGCACGGCAAGCCGCATTGATCCGGACGATCCAGAGTTCCCGGAAATCACCTTTCCGATCCTTGCGGTCCCGGTACGCATAAGAAAGAGCCCGTGTTACCGCATCTTTCGCGGTTTTGAAATTCGAGTGGCGCCGGCCCCAAAAGCCTTTTGCCCGTTTTAATATTTTTTTCCGGTGGTCCTTTCGTTTTGAACCATCTACAGCTCGTGACATGTCCCCTCCTAACCGTACGGCAACAATTGTTTTTTAATGGTTCCCACATTTTCCGGCGATAAAATTCCCCCATGACGCAAATTCCGTTTGCGTTTTGGAGATTTTTTTGTGAGAATATGGCGCAGATTCTGTTTTTTGTACTTTACCTTACCACTACCGGTGAATGAGTAACGCTTTGCAGCGCTCTTTTTCGTCTTCATCTTTGGCATACCGGATCTACTCCCTTATTTCCTGCCGGAACAACATCCGGCTATTTTTTCGGCTTTGGGCTCACAATCATGGACATAAAACGCCCTTCCATGGTCGGGGACCGTTCCATAACATATTCACCCTCAAGTCGTTTTAACACATCTTTGAGGACTTCCAATCCCAACTCGGTATGGGCAAGTTCCCGTCCCTTGAACCGGACTGTCACCTTTACCTTGTTACCCTCCGCGAGAAATTCCTGAACGTGCTTCGATTTAAAATCAATGTCATGGTCATCGATCTTCGGCTGCATCCGGATCTCTTTTAATTTGAGCAGTTTTTGCTTCTTTTTTGAATCACGGCCCTTCTTTTCATTTTCAAATTTGAATTTGCCGTAATCCATGATCTTGACAACCGGAGGATTGGCTTGGGGCGCAACCTCCACTAAATCAAGATTCTGCGCTTTTGCAAGGGCAAGCGCCTCTACCGTTGGCATAATCCCCTGTTGTTCACCTTCGTCCCGGATGAGACGAACCTCACGCACCCGAATCTGCTCATTGAGCCGCAAATCTCTGTCTGCCAACTGAACCCCTCATCTTGCTACCGGACTATTTTTAAAACCGGTATGATTGTGGAAAATGCTAACACAGAGCCGGATTTTTGTCTAGAGTTTTGAAGGCTCATTGTGTGAAAAACCGGCCACAAAAACCGCATACTCTCCCCGCGGCTGACTCGCGGACACTAATTCCCGGACTTCTGCCGCGGATCCCCGGATATATTCTTCATGTATTTTGGTCATTTCCCGGCCTATGCACACATACCGGGACGAATCGAGCGTAGCTAGATCTTCCATTAATTTAAGAATCCGGAACGGTGATTCATAGAGTACAAAGGCATAACCTGTTTCCAAAAGTTCCTGCAACCGGCTCCGGCGGCGGCCGGGGCGGGGTGATAAAAATCCTTCAAAAAAAATCTGAGTACCGCGACCGCCGGAAACACTGACCAAAGCTGCAAACGCTGAAGGCCCCGGCACCGGAATAACTGTATGCCCGGCACTGCTCGCCATGCGTACCATTGTTTCGCCCGGATCGCTCAAACCGGGGGTTCCCGCATCACTGCAATATGCAACCTTTTTCCCGGAATCGAGCGCACCGAGAATCTTGAGGGCAGCGGCTTCCTCATTTTGGGACCGGCAGGAGATCAACGGTACCCGGATCCCCAAAGATGTCAACAATTTAAGAGTCCGCCGGGTGTCTTCACACGCAACAAGGTCCGCATTTTTCAGAATCTCAACCGCACGGTAACTTAAATCTCCAAGGTTTCCAATCGGGGTCCCGACAATGTACAGTGACGACATATTTTGATTATCGGCATCGTAAAATTGTTTCCGGAATCTTCCCTTGTATTTTTTGCATTTTTGCTTTATCCTTCTCTTATGAGAAGATTAACAATGATATTATTTTTGTGCGTTTGCAGTGCCGCAGCAGTGTATGCCGCGGATCCGCTCGATCCGTTTCTCACGCATGTTGCAGCCCGTACCTTTGCGGCTGGATCCCTGACGAGTACTCAGATCGACCAGATTCTCAGCGCCGGTGTCCGGGCGCCCAGTGCCAGTAACCGGCAGCCATGGGCATTCACTGTTGTTCGGGATCTGACTCTAGCTCAAAAGATCGTACCCGGAGTCGTTGATGGTAATATTCTCATCGTTGTTTCCTCACCCGGAAATCCGCCGCAGTCGAGTGCCTTCCTCGATTGCGGACTCGCTGTCGAGAGTATGTACCTTGCCTCACAAGCCCTTGGACTCGGATCCCGGATCTACACCGGCCCTATCGCGAGTGTCAACCAGCGTTTTGCTTCAGAGCTCGGCATTCCCTCTGGCTATAGCGCGGTGGCAATTGTCCGAGTTGGGAAACTTGGTCCCGGTTCAGACGCAATTTCCGGCGCTTCAAGCCGGAAAAATTTAAATTCTATCGTGAATTACCGGTAATACTATGGTAGAATCCACTATAGAAACATAAATTTGGAGGAAACTATGAAAAAGATTACAGGCGCTTTTGCGCTGCTCATCTTACTGTCAGGATGTCCTTTTGTCACCATCGAAGATGGTACCTATTATGTGTACTACAATGATGATGTTATTTTTTCGGTACCGTCTGATGATACTGCGTACCGTACTGGAGAACGTGCCATCGTGCTTTCGCCGAGAGATACTCCGGAGGGATACAGCTTCAAAGGCTGGAGAGAGGAATATTCCGGAGAAATATACAAACCCGGTGACCGGATCACTATATGGTACAACACGATATGGCTGAATGCATTCTGGATTCCCACCGGTGAAGGCGGAGGAGGATCGATTCCCACGTCGAAATTTACCTATACTACCGATGAGGAGGGAGCTTCTGTCACCATAACTGGTTACACCGGAACAACCGGAGGATCCATCACCATTCCGTCTGAGATAGAAAAAAAATCGGTTACTGCCATCGCGGAAGGTGCATTCTATAATAAGAGCTTAACTGCGGTTAATTTACCGGAAACACTTCAATCAATCGGCGGCAAGGCATTCGCAGATAATTTTATTTCAACATTGGTAATTCCGGATTCAGTGACGGATATTGGGATCAATGCATTCCAAAGAAATTCTATTACAAAAATTGATTTTGGTACAAATGTCGAAAGCATCGGCGCGTATGCATTTGACGGCAATACTCTTAATCCAGATATGACCTTAATTTTCCCGAAAACGCTTCAATCAATCGGCGAAGGCGCATTCAAGGGAAATTCGGTAGAATCGCTTCGTATTGGAGAAAATGTTAACATTAAATCAAGTTCACTTGGAGTGCATGGTGCAAGTTTTTCCACATATTACGAAGAACAGGGAAGACAGGCCGGAATCTATCAGTATAGAAATGGTGCATGGTCCATTAAGTAATAGGCAGTAAGTAGAAGGTACCGGTTCCTCGTTACAGGTGCCGGTACCAATCCGGAAATTGTCATGCAGAGGAGATAATTTTGTCGCTTGAAACTAATCAATTTTTGAAAGTGCTGACGGGCGGAAAATATATAAAACTCGATCCAACACTTACTGATGAAGCAGTTGTCGCTCAAATGATCCGCCATATTTTATTTGCCTCAATTTTATCAATGGGTGCCATTGTTGTTCTCGGATTCGGAGTCAATCTTTTATCTCATGGGGGCGGAGCGCCTGCTGTAATTGATTTTATCATCGCCGGATTGTGTCTACTGGTTATATTCCTCCTCCGGACTAATATTCCATTTGAAATAAGCAGCTGCATTTTTATAATTCCCTTTGCGATAGCGTGCGCCCGGTGGGTCCAAACCGGAGAGCAGAGCGGCTTTGCGTCATTGTGGTGTTTTTTAATTCCGTTGTTGTCCATTTTTATGCTAGGCGTGAAAATAGGATCAATAATTTCCGTAGCTTTTTTTGTCGCAATGATTGTTATCACTACTGTTCCCGGAATTGCAGCGATCCGTTATGAAGCTTCAGTTACTTCCCGACTCCTTTTGACTTATTTTCTTATAACTGTTTTTACAATAATGTATGAACGGCTTTTATATATAAAAGATGCGTGGTTCAAGCGATCAATTAAAAATATTGATATTGAAAAAAAGAAAACTAACATAGTGAATCAAAAAGATAAAAATATTTTTATTCATATCCAAAATGCAAGCAAGGATTTAAGAGGAATCCTTGATGAATCTGAAGGTAATATGGCTACTATGGCTGGTCTGACGGATTCTATACAAAAAGAATCTGACGATCAGATAGAATCAGCTAAACATAGTTTATTTTCAGTTAAAAGTATTGCCAATAATATGAATGTACTAGATAAAGCTATTCAGACTCAAAATGCCTCTATTGAGGAGGCATCTAACGCAATCAAGCAAATTGTCGATCACATAGAATCGGGCCGGAA
>BOBG01000122.1 GCA_026002265.1 Spirochaetia bacterium | reverse complement strand
TACAGCATAAGGTCCGGGGAACCTTCCGTTAGGAACAATATCCGCTTCAGGTTATCTTCCGATTCTCTAAGATCGCTCAAATCACGCATGCAGGAGATGATAGTGTAACCGCCCCGCCACTTTACCCGGCGCAGAGTTATCTCTACCGGCAGGGGAGATCCGTCGAGCTTTATGTGATCCCAAAAGAAAGTATTCATTCCGTCCTCAATAGCCTTTTGGGCTTCTACCATCGCTTGCTCCGTACTCAGCTTGCCGCTGCTCTGGTATTCCGGAAAAAATCTTGCAATGGAGGTGATTACTTCCTGCTTATCATTGCAGCCGAGCAACTCCACCATTCGTTGGTTGCAGTCGGTAATATTCCCATAATCATCGTATATACAACAGGCAAAAGCCATAGTGTCGAGCATGAGCTTTACCCGCTCTTCACTCTCGCTGGCGGCGGCTTCCTTTGCCTTGATTTCTCTTAAATCACGGGAATAGGCAGCAAGTTGAAAGCCGCCTTTCCAGGGAACGCGGACCAGGGTCGTTTCTACCGGAAGTTCTTGCCCCGAAGCAGTGAGGTACATCCATTCAAAACGCTGGTATCCGGTATCAAAAGCCGATTTAATGAGGGTTGCGGCTTTTTCTTGGGTGTTTGTCCCGTCGGGCTGGCGTTCCGGGTTCAGATCGAAAAAATGCTCGATATAGTCTGATTTTTGTGAAAGCTCCAGCATTTTGAGGGCTTCCAGATTGCAGTCGAGCATGACACCGTTCCCGTCCCAGACGGAGCAGGCCATGGGCATGGCGTCCATCATAATCTGGGTACGCTCGTTGGCTTTTATAACTTGGGCCGGAATCACGACCATGGTACGGTTCGCCGCGATTTGAGCGCCCATGATCGCCATCATAACAACCATGGAAACGATGAGTACGATCAGCATCCTGCCTAATAATATTTCTCCGTGTTTATTTAAATCAATCTCATTCTGCTGCAAGGGGTGCATTAAGGTAGAAGCTTCATAATCAACGCCCAAAATGCCCGCCACCCTGCCGTCATTGAGGATGGGCAGTTCCGCCGAAATCAGGGAACCCCATTCATTGTTCGTAGGCTCATGGGAAAAGGTTAGCTTGCCGGTTTCCCAGGCTTCGTCAATAAAAGCCGGAGTTGGACCAGCCCATACCGGCCCGCCTAGCCACTCAGGATGCTCGTCCCGCCCGATGCCAGAAGACATCAGGAATATATAGCCGTTTTCAGCTTTTTCTATATAGTATATGTAGGCGAAACCGAAAGTTTTTGCGATACGGGTGAGTTCGCCTGACAGCTCCCAGAACCAATCCGTACCCGCTTCCCGCTTGAGCCGCTCCGTGTCGTGCAGAACGGGAAATTCCTGTTCGATATACGCGGTCATATTCGCAATGGTATTTTTATTCAAAAGATCGATATACACGGTAAATGATTCCCTGGTGAATATGCTGTATTCCCGGGTCAAGCCGCGAAACTGCGCGTAAAACACGAAGCCCACGACCACAACGGCAATGAAGCCCAAACCGATAATCAGTGTTGTAAGAAAACGGGGTCTCATGCAGTTCTCCTTCTGTCACCTTTGCGCTGCTTCTTTTGTTTATTTTAAACCAAGAAAAAGAATATTTAACCACTAAGATCACGTTAAGGAAGAAGAGATTCCTTTTTTTCTTTGTACGCCCTTCGTGGTTTTTATTCTTTTCCCTCCTCTTTGTCATTCTACCTTAAACCGCGAAACTTCTTTCACCAGGATGTCGATGTTCTCCTTGTTGCGGCCGCTCAGGGTGTTGACCTCATTGACCGCGAGGTTGATCTGCTCTGCGCCTGCGGCCATTTCGTTCATGCCGCCGGTGATCTCCGCTGTCGCCATCTCAAGATTTTTTCCTTCGGTGATAACCTGCCGGCTGCCCTCAAGCATTTCCTCGGAGCCGCTTCTGACCATCCGCGTAACTTCGTTCAGTTGGCCGATGGATTCAAGTATCTGCCGGCTGCCGGCACCCTGTTCTTCCATGGAGCTGCGGATGCTATCTTCTTGTTCGGACACGGTCCTTACGCCGCCTTCGATGGTCTCGAACTTGTTCAATACCGAATCGGTGGAATGGGTGATCTTGTCAATGGAAGTTTTGATCTTTTTGAGTACGGTGCTGATGGTCTGAGATTGCTCACTTGAAGACTCGGCGAGTTTTCGGATTTCGTCGGCAACTACCGCGAAGCCCTTGCCCGCTTCTCCGGCATGAGCCGCCTCGATGGCAGCATTCATCGAAAGCAGATTGGTCTGGCTGGCGATGTTTTCCATTACCGCGTTGATTTCCAGCAGGCCCTCGGATTCACGGGCGATCTCTCGAATATCCGCGGACACTTCCTGCAAACCCGAACGGCCCACCTCGGCAGATTCGGAAAGCTCGTGTACATTACCGGCGTTTTTCACCAGGGTCGATGTAACGGACTGGATATTAGCCAGCATTTCCTCGATGGCGGAAGAGGAGCGGGAAACGTTGCTGGTTTGTTTTTCGATATGGCCGTTGAGCTTGCCGATGTTTCCCGTCATCTGCTCCATGGTGGCATTGGTCTCGATAACACTGCTGGACTGGTTCAGCACCCGGCTCTTGATGCTCTGGATGGTGGCGGTAATCTCGTTGATCGCCGCGGCGGTCTGGCTCATCATATTGGAAAGCTCGTCTCCCACCGCGGAAAGGCTTTCGGCTTTTTCTTTAATAGCCATAGCAAGATGCCGGATAGCCTCCTGCGTCTGATTCAGAAACCGCATCATCTCACCCAGTTCATCATCGCTTGTTACCTCAATGTACGCGGTCAGGTCGCCGGTTGCAATGGTCTTGAGCGCGTCAATAGCGCGGCGTATGGGCTTGATAAGGGACGATGATACGGTGAGCGCCAGAGCAAGCGATACCCCAATAGCCAGAACCAGTGCAATAATCAGAGCAAGCTGCGCCTGCCATTTAATGCCCCGTATATAGGAAATCTCATAGTCCGCACCGAGCAGCCCAACGACTTGGCCATTATTGAGTATAGGGAGGATAATCGATATGAATGTCCCGTACTCATCAGTATATGGCTCCTTGCTTATCTGTAAGGTCTTCGTCCTCACTGCCGCCGCCATCTCCTCAGACACCACATCGTAGGCTAGAAACATCTCATCTCTGGATGCAGTGAGCGGCAATTCGTCAAGAAATGAGACGGACTCCGATGTCAGGATGAAGTGATACGCACCGTTCCACTGCTGCATATAATAAATAGATGCCAAGCCAAAAGAATTGCTTATTACGCCAAGGTCTGCCAGCAATTTCCGGTATACACTAGAACGCGCCATGCCTTCCCCGGTGATATAGTCAGGGTCGGCAAGCTCAGGATACTGTTTTTCCACAAACCACACCGCCTGCGTCAAGGTGTTGATATAGGTGCGCTTGATGTACTTTTCGTACTGCACATACATGGCAATTCCCACGCCAAGCGCAACGAGGATTCCCAATCCGGTAAAGAACAGAAAGAGACGCGTTTTGAGGCTCTTCATTTGCAATGTTTTCATATATTCCTTCTAAAACCAACACCTTTGCGCTGCTTCTTTATTTTAAACTAAGAAAAAGAGTATTTAATCATCAAGATCATAAAGAACATGAAGGAAGATAAGATTCCTTTTTTCTTTGTGTCCTTGGTGGTTTTTATTCTTCTCCCTCCTCTTTGTCATTCTACCTTGAACCGCGAGACTTCCCGCACCAGGATGTCGATGTTCTCCCTGTTGCGTCCGCTCAGGCTGTTGACCCCATTGACCGCGGTGTTGATCTGATCCGCGCCTGCGGCCATTTCGTTCATGCCACCGGTGATCTCCGCTGTCGCCATCTCAAGATTTTTTCCTTCGGTGATAACCTGCCGGCTGCCCTCAAGCATTTCCTCGGAGCCGCTTTTGACCATCCGCGTCACTTCGTTGAGCTGGCTGATGGATTCAAGTATCTGCCGGCTGCCGGCACCCTGTTCTTCCATGGAGCTGCGGATGCTATCTTCTTGTTCGGACACGGTCCTTACTCCACCTTCGATGGCCTCGAACTTGTTCAATACCGAATCGGTGGAATGGGTGATCTTGTCAATGGAAGTTTTGATCTTTTTGAGTACGGTGCTGATGGTCTGAGATTGCTCACTTGAAGACTCCGCCAGTTTACGGATTTCGTCGGCGACTACCGCGAAGCCTTTGCCCGCTTCTCCGGCATGAGCCGCCTCGATGGCAGCATTCATCGAAAGCAGATTGGTCTGGCTGGCGATGTTTTCCATTACCTCGTTAATTTCTAGCAGGCCCTCGGATTCACGGGCGATCTCCCGAATATCCGCGGACACTTCCTGTAGGCCCGAACGGCCCACCTCGGCAGATTCGGAAAGCTCGTGGACATTACCGGCGTTCTTCACTAGGGTCGATGTAACGGACTGGATATTAGCCAGCATCTGTTCGATGGCGGACGAGGAGCGGGAAACGTTGCTAGTTTGTTTTTCGATATGGCCGTTGAGCTTGCCGATGTTTCCCGTCATCTGCTCCATGGTGGCGTTGGTTTCGGTAACGCTGGCGGACTGGTTCAGCACCCGGCTCTTGATGCTTTGGATGGTGGCAGTAATCTCGTTGATCGCGGCGGCGGTTTCGGTCATGTTGCTGGCAAGCTCGTTGCCGATGTCAAAGAGGTTCACGGCTTGCTGTTTAATGATGATAATAAGATTCTTGATTTTCTCCAGGGTCAGGTTGAAATAGTGGGCCATGTCAGTGATCTCGTCCTTGCCCTTCTCCTCAATGGTTTTGGTCAGGTCCCCCTCGCCCTCGGAAATGTCCTTGAGGGTCAGCGCTACGCTAACCACGGGTTTTATCGCAAAGCTGATAACCAGGAAGATGACTATTAAGGCGACAATCACCATGGACACGGCGAAGATGGCGGTGAATATCTGCATCTGATATACCTCCTTCAGTACCGAGGCCAGGGGCGCGGAGGCAAGTACCGCCCAGGCGTTTTTGCTGGTACCGGTATAGAAAGTAGCGCCGACGAAGATAGTGCTGTTATTGACAAACCGGCAGGAATCCCCGGTTTTCAGGGAATTTTCCACCAGGCCGATGCCCTCGCTCCCGAAGCGGACTGCGTTTACTTCCTGGAAAGGTTTGCCCAGAGAGGACAGGTCATAACGGGCAACAATGATTCCCCCGGTGGAGTAGAGAGCCGCGTTGCCTGTGCCATAAGGCTTTAAAGCTTCGATACGCGGTTGTAAAGGGGAAAGATCCACCCCCACGCCGATAAAGCCCAAAAGAGCTCCGGTGGTATCTTCAATAATCGGGGCGGTCATCAGTACAAACAAGATATCCTTCCCCTGGTGCTTGAAGGGGATAGGTTCGCTTACGGTTTGCGACTTGTCATTGGCGGCGATAGCCGCCTGGCAGCGTTTGTATTCGGGCGGATTCCATGTTGAAAAATCGTGGTATTCAATGGGGCCTGTTTCCCGTGTATAGAGGGTGCTGTACACGGGCGTTCCCCCGTCAATAATCCCCTCTTTCCATACCGAATAAATCCCCACAAAGCCGGGATTCGACTCCAGGGTGCTTCGTATGGCCATGTTGAAGTATGACCGCCGGTTCTCTTCTTGCAGACTCCGAAAGCCGTTGACCACATTGGCAATGGTAGCAACGGCGTCCATATACAGCTCAAACTGCTGCTGCATTTGGAATGACATGGATGTGCTCATGTTAAGCATGTTTTCAAAGGCAACATCAGTCTGTAATTTCCGGGACTGGTTTAACAGGATGATAGACACCGTGGCGACTATCACCACCATCAGCAGGGCGATAATCAGAGTCAAACGGTAACGTAATCTCATTTTTAAGAAGCTCCTTATACTGCTAATTCAGTATACGGTATCTTCAGGTTTTTGTACATCGGAGAGTGTCATATTCCAGGATAAACCGGCAATTCTCATTTTGGAATAACTATGAAGAGCATGAATGAAGAAGGGAAAGCTCTCTAACTGTGCTTCCCTTTGTGTCCCGGAAGCCCTAGGTTCTGAATATTCTCCGGTTTTTCCGCAAAAA
>BOBG01000121.1 GCA_026002265.1 Spirochaetia bacterium | reverse complement strand
CAGGTATCGTAACTGTAGTCAGTCCGTTACAACCGTAAAAAGCATAACCCCCAATACTCGTTACACCATCAGGTATCGTAACTGTAGTCAGCCCGCTACAACCGGAAAAAGCACAACCCCCAATACTTGTTACACTTTCCGGAATCGTAACCGATGTCAGTCCACTACAACCGTAAAAAACCCAATCCCCAATACTCGTTACACTTCCCGGAATCGTAACCGATGTCAGTCCGCTACACCCGTAAAAAGCACCATCCCCAATACTCGTTACACCATCAGGTATCGTAACTGTAGTCAGTCCGCTACACCCGGAAAAAGCCTCATCCCCAATATTCGTTACACTTCCCGGAATCGTAACCGATGCCAGTCCACTACACCCGTCAAAAGCACCATCCCCAATACTCGTTACACTTTCCGGAATCGTAACCGATGTCAGTCCGCTACACCCGTCAAAAGCACCATCCCCAATACTCGCTACACCAGCCGGAATCACAAGACTCGTCAGTCCGCTACACCCGTCAAAAGCACCACCCCCAATACTTGTTACACTTTCCGGAATCGTAACCGATGTCAGTCCGCTACACCCGTAAAAAGCACCATCCCCAATACTCGTTACACCAGCCGGAATCACAAGACTCGTCAGTCCACTACATCCATAAAAAACCTGATTTTCAATACTCATTACCCCAGCCGGAATCGTAACCGATGTCAGTCTGTTACATCCAGAAAAAGCCCCTTTCCCAATACTCGTTACCCCATCAGGAATGTTAATAGAAGTGAGACTACTACACCTGGAAAAAGCCCCTTTCCCAATACTCGTTACCCCATCAGGAATGTTAATAGAAGTGAGACTACTACACCTGGAAAAAGCCCATTCTCCAATACTCGTTACCCCGGTAGGAATGTTAATAGAAGTGAGACTACTACACCCGGAAAAAGCCCTATCACCAATACTTGTCACACCATCTGGAATCGTAACCGATGTCAGTCCGCTACACCCGGAAAAAGCCCTATCACCAATACTTGTCACACCATCTGGAATCGTAACCGATGTCAGTCCGCTACACCTGGAAAAAGCCTCATCATCAATATTTGTCACACCATCTGGTATCGTAACCGATGTCAGTTCTCTACACATGTCAAAAGTCTCTCCCTCAATACTCGTTACGTTGCCCGGAATCGTAACCGGTGTCAGTCCACTACACCACCAAAAGGCCCCATCACCAATATTTGTTACACCATCCAGTATTATAATAAACGTGAGACCACATTGTTCAAAGGCATTTGCTCCAATCTCCAATAAACCTATTTTTAATAGAGATACACCTCCATTAAAACTATATATCTTCCCAACGATCATTCGTAGTAATCCACAGTAGTCACTGATTGTGATCCACACTGATCACAGCAAGTGATCCCCAGCGATCACTGACTGTGATCCGATTAGATCACTGCGAGTGATCCCCAGAGATCACTCATGATGATCTAAATTAGGATACGATCAAGTCATTGTGGTTTGTAACAGAGCGCGCTTCTTTCAATAATACAGATCCATGCGAAAATTGTGTTGTAATGCGTACCCGGTAGACGCCGGCAGCCAATGCCGGTATTGGTACGATGAGTTTTGCTGGAAGATTCTCGATAAGACGTGCTGTTACTTTTGTGGCTGATCCTGTCTCGTCTACAAACTCAACACCGCAGATATCCGGGTCACCTTCTACTTTGATCTTTTGTCCATGAATCGTAAGTACACCACCAGGCGTCAGCATACTATCAATATCTCCGGCCGTACTATCCTCTACATGAACAATGTAGGCTTCAACGCTTGCAATCCCCTCGATTCTCACGGTGATTTTTGAGAGCAGTTGCCGCATCGTCTGTAACGGAGTAAATGAAAAGCTGCACTTCGCCGGTTCTACCGGATCATGGGGGCTGTCGTAGGTACCGCGTACGTGTACATGGTAACGGAAAAAGTCGTTCCGAACTGCAAAACCATTCAGCACCTGATACATCATTTCTTTAGTCATGGTGTTGTATGCTTCGATAAGCGTTTGCACATTCATGGTTGCACCGCCGCGTTCAACCGCTGATACTGCAACTTCTTCGATAGTCAGAGTTTTATCAGTCTGAACCCGTGCGATAAAGCGTCCTTCGCCCTTGTTCAGGCGATTCTCGTACAATTTGACATTGATCGTATTCAATGCTTCGTCAATACCGTCAATAATTGCCATAATTTCTCCTACTATATATATGGGTTGTCATGCTAAAATTGCTTTGAAAATATGGATAGATTATTCCTTTTTTGAGTACAATGCTTAAACTTTTTCTATTTGGTTCTTGCCGAGAAGTCCTGATGGTCTGACCAAAAGAACGATGATAAGAATAATGAAAGCAAAAGCATCACGGTAACCGGTGAGTCCGGATATGAATGCAACGAGCATAATTTCGATGAATCCAAGCAGGAAACCACCAAGTACTGCACCGGCAATGTTACCAATACCGCCGATAACTGCGGCAATGAAACACTTGAGACCCGGAATCATACCCATCGTGGGATTGAGTTGCGGATATTTGAGTGACCACATGACTCCGCCAACAGCCGCCAGTACGGAGCCGACTCCAAAGGTAAAGAAAACGATTCTATTTACATTGATACCCATGAGCCGGGCTGCCGTGAGGTCGGTAGACACTGCACGCATCGCCATGCCGGTTACGGTCTTATTGATGATGAAAAGGAGCAATACAAGGAGGATCATGGTAACAACTGGAATGAATAGGCTGATGCTGACTACAGAAACCGATCCAATGTGTACTACTTGGTTAAATAATGCCGGTACTTGGAACCCCTTGGGACGCCCGCCGAAGATGACTGTAGCGAGGTTTTCCATAAGAAAAGAAGCACCGATTGCGCTGATCATAATTGAAATTTTTGGTGAAGATCGGAGGGTCCGGTAAGCAACCCGTTCCAAGCCGATTCCAAAGATACCGGTTATTCCAAATGCAACGATAAAGGCAACCCACCATGGCAAAAACAATAGAGTTACTGCATAAAATGCAATGTAGCCGCCGAGCATAAACACATCGCCATGGGCAAAGTTGATCAGGCGTAGGATTCCATAAACCATTGTGTAGCCAATGGCAATAAGCGCGTAGAGGCTTCCGAGCGAAAGTGCATTCGTCACATTCTGGAGAAAATCTTCAAACGTCATAATTATTCCTCTCTTCCGGATTCTAAATGATCAGGGGATGCCGGCGCTTCGATACCGCCCAGCCGGTGAGTTTAGGGTACAGGTTCACCGCACCGCTCGATGACCGGCATTTCGACAGGTTCAATAGCCGGCGTTCCCGGAATCTGTCGAAGGGGACATGAAGGGCGAGCAGCGGCTCTTGTTCCGGATCACGAATAGAATCCGCTCTAAAGAACTCTGCCGCCCCTTTCATTATGTTAAGGATTTACTATGGTCTTGAATACAAATTTTCCGCCCTGAACTATCTTGATGAAAGCACTCTTGGTAGCGTCTCCATTTGTGTCCAAGGTGACAAGACCGGTTGCACCTGAAAAGCCTTTTGTTACGGCGATTGCGTCCCGAATTGCTTTCCGGTCGAATGAACCTGCGCGCGTAATTGCATCGAGTGCAAGCAAGTAGCCGTCAAAACCGAGGGCAGTCACTGCGGCCGGCTCTTTGTTGTAGCGTGTCCGGTATTCACGGAGGAAGGTTTCTGCGACTGGATTTGCCGCATATTCCGAAGCAAAAAAGGTTGAGAACACCGCACCTTCGACCCGTTCGCGTCCCACGTCAATGAATTCAGGTGTTTCCCATGTGTCGCCACCGAGGAAGGGAGTTTGTAAGCCCTGCTCCCGTGCTTGTTTCATGACCAATGCAGATTCGGTGTAATTACCCGGTGCAAAAATGACATCGGGGCGGAGTCTGCTGATAGAGGTGATCTGTGCGCTGAAATCCTGATCGCCAGTGTTGTAATCGACAGTTGTAAGAATTGCATTCTGGTTTCCGGTCAATTCTTTGAAGGTGTCGGAGAAAAACTTCGCTAAACCGACCGAATAATCATTGGAAACTTCCCGGACTATGACTGCTGTCCGTGCTTTAACTTCATTGTAGGCATAGCTCGCCATGACTCTGCCTTGAAACGGATCGATAAAACAAACACGGAAATACCAATCGTTTCCGGCTGTTACGAGCGGATTCGTACAAGAAAGTCCGATGGCTGGAACGCCCGCATCACGGGCAACTTCACCCGCGGCCATTGACAGCGAAGAACCCCACGAACCGAGGAGAAGCGCTACTTTATCCTGATCGATCAAGCGCTGGGCAGCGTTTGCAGCTTCCACTTTGTCAGACTTATTGTCTGCAACCACCAGTTCGACTTTGTACGTCTTTCCTCCAATGGTAACGGTCGGATTCAGCTCGTTAGCAAGCCGGATACCTTCGACTTCCATTGCACCGCCAGCAGCATTGGCACCGGTCATCGGTTCAAAAACCCCGATTTTGATGGTATCGCCTGATGCTCCCGACTGCTGTGTCCCGCCATTCGCAAACACGCTTCCGGCAAGTGCCGCAAGCAATAGTACAATTCCAATTTTTTTCACGAAATACCTCCTTAAGGAATAGGTACCGGTAGCATATTTTAGGAAAAGAGTAAAGAGTAATATCCGCTTTATTGTTTTTCAGATTTTTCTAAAATATCTTCCAAACCCATCTCCGGACCAATGTCAGGATTCACCGGGGGGTCTTCAGCGTCACCGGGATTTCCTGTTGCATACCAATCGAGGTTCCGGGTTATAAACATAACAAGCGCAGTCACGGCAAATGCACCGACTGAGCCGATGAGCAGTGCGTAGGATTCCGCGTTGAGAACAGCATAGAGTAAAATGTACGAAAGACTTACAACCAGCCCCATATACCAGCTTTTTGACCATGATGGAAGCAGTGACCGGGAATAAAGCGTCATAAGAATAGTTACTGCAACAGCCGCAAGCAGATAGGCGGTGTAAAAAGGCATTTGTTCAGAAAAGGAAAGAAGAAGGAGATAAAAGATGACATTAGCGATTCCGGATAAGATATAAGGGACCGGATGAATACGTTTCTTTGTAAAGATTTCCAGTACAAAAAGGGTAAAGAAAGGGACAATTAAAAAGAGAATCGCATACTTTACGGCCCGGGTATTCAGCGAATAGGTGTCAATTGTCCGGAAAAAGGACACACCGAAAAGGGAATTACTGTAATCAGCCGCAGCATTTTTCCAAAACAGGGGAATATCCCGGCTTAAATAACTCACGTCCCACTCAGCTTCAAAGGAAGTATCGGTAATGGTTGAGGTTGCTGGGAGAAAAGCCCCGCGAAAAGACGGCGATCCCCAATCCGCAGCAATCTTGACGTGTGTATCCTGACCTATCGGCAGTACTTGCACAGCCTGCCCGCCTTGTATGGCGATATTGACCCGGAACGGTGTCTTTCCCGGTTCAACCAACGGCAACATCGCATAAATGCCGGCATTAGCTTGATCAATGAGCGAGCGTGTAACGCCAGCATTAGAGGTATTCATTAAAGCCTGTGACCGGCTGCCGGGTTGAAAAAACAGCTCCTCACCATTCCAATCCGCTTCAGCGATCTTCCGGATCCCCTTCTGGCTTGAAAGGGCAATCACCAGTTCAGCCTGATGTAATGACACGGTTTCATTTTCAGCAACTTCGGCAAGCGCCCGTGTCGGATCAATGGTTCCGGACAGACTAAAGTTGCCGTAGAATAACGGCACCGAGAAGATGCCTCGCCGCCGGATTTCCGTAGTAAATTCCGCACTAATATCCAATTGTTCCGGCGTAACGACTAGCGTAAAAGGCGTTGTGCGAATCTGCACCGTTTCACCATCTTTTTCCGTTCTTGTACGTATCTCCTCTGTTTTAATGCCCGGAATAGTCAGCACAGGTCCAGCCGCAATCAGTTGACTCCCCCATGCTTGCATAATATCCGCTTCTGCTGTGCGTGCGGTCCGTCCCCGTTCATTGACGAGTCCCCGGATCATGTTTAAGGGAATCAACAGTAAGAGCAGCAGTACGATAAGTATAAATACTTTAAATGTATAACCTTGTGTGT
>BOBG01000120.1 GCA_026002265.1 Spirochaetia bacterium | reverse complement strand
CTCGGGTTGAGACGCCCTTTCTTGCAAAATACGGCCAGAAAGACCTTTACAAACTTTCAGCTTCCCAGTGGAAGGAGCTCAAGGCTGATTTCGGCAATCAGCGGTTGTTGGGTTTGGATTATTATTCCGGTGGGCATCTTACCCATGGCTACCGCTACAACGTTTCGGGCCGGATGTTTGATAGTTACGGTTATTCTGTTTCCAAAGAGAGCAGTCTTTTGGATTATGATGACATTGAGCGGCAGGCAATGGACCTAAAACCCCTCATTTTGCTGGCCGGTTATTCTGCCTATCCCCGGAAAATTAATTTCGCGAGGATGCGTGCAATCGCTGATAAAGTTGGTGCGGTGTTAATGGTCGACATGGCGCATTTTGCTGGACTCGTGGCTGGAAAAATTTTTACCGGGGATTTTGATCCGGTTCCTCACGCTCACATTGTCACCAGCACGACTCACAAAACACTTCGCGGCCCCCGGGCCGGTTTAGTCCTTTCCACGAATGAATTTGCCGAGGCATTGGACAAAGGCTGTCCTCTCACGATGGGCGGTCCGCTTCCTCATGTAATTGCTGCTAAAGCACTTGCATTTCATGAGGCAAACACACCTGAATTCAAAACCTACGCACAGCAGATTGTCAAAAATGCTCAAGCTTTTGCCGGATTCTGCATGAAACAGGGGCTTGAAGTCCTAACCGGCGGTACTGACAATCACCTTTTTTTGGTCAACGTCCGGCCGCTTGGTCTCACGGGCCGGCAGGCTGAGAGTGCGCTTTTTGACTGCAACATTACCTTGAACCGGAATGCTTTACCTTTTGACCCCAATGGTCCATGGTATACGTCCGGACTCCGGATTGGTCCGACCGCGCTCACGAGCCTTGGCATGAAGGAGCCGGAAATGGAAGAGCTTGCTTCAATTATTTCCATGGTTCTCAAAAATACCGAAGCGGATTCCAAAGACGAACATGTGAAAAGCCGGTCAAAATATCAGATCAAACCGGATATTCAACGTGAAGCATTGGCCCGCGTCGGCCAGCTTCTTTCGCGTTTCCCCTTGTACCCGGAGTTGAATCTGGAATTGTTAGAAAAAGCTTTTGTAAAATAACAAATCCTTTAACTAGTGGAGAGATTATGAAGTATTTTTTTATGTGTGTTATATTGGTGACAATATTCACGGGCTGTTTTACTACTCTAGTTTCAACGGCTCCGGTTGTTAGCAGGGTTGATTCTCAAACTGATTTGAGCGGACGGTGGAGTGATCCTGATGTGGAGCAGGTGTGCCGGACGCTCGTCTCAGACTGCCTCGGCTCGATCAATGTGAATCAGGCGGTGAATCAATACAAATCTCGTAATTACGGCTCGAAACCGGCTGTGTTGGTCGGCTCGTTTAGCAATTCTAGCCAGGAACATATTGACACTGAAATCATTTCTACAAAAATGGAAACAGCGCTCCTCAACAGCGGCGTGCTTGACTTTGTCTCAGGCGGTGCATTCCGTGCGGAACTCCGGAGCGAGCGAAACGATCAGCAGTATAATGCGAGCGAAGAAAGTGCTGCACGACTGGGAAAAGAATTGGGTGCGACTTTTCTGCTCCAAGGCTCGGTCAGAACGAATTTCGACAGGGTCGGCGCTACTGAAGCACGTACCTATTATGTAAGCGCCCAGTTGACTAACATTGAGACCAACAGAATCCTCTGGAAAGGTGAAGAAACGATCCGGAAACAAATTACCCGCCCTTCCACCCGGTGGTAGAATTTATTCGATGACCCGTACCCGGATAATTCCATTGACTGCCTTGAGTTGTTCGCATGTTACGAGAGGAACTCTCTGTTCGGTATCGATGATGTTGTACGCATATCGATCCCGGTGGTGATTGACGAGATCTGTGATGTTGATACCGGATCCGGCTAATATCGTGGTGATCTGTCCTACCATATTTGGAATATTCCGGTTTACCACGAGCAGCCGGAATGGGGCGCTCCGGTCCAGACGGCATTTGGGAAAATTCACTGAATTAGCGATGGAACCGGATTCAAGAAAATGCTTAAGCTGCTGTGCGGCCATTACCGCGCAGTTTTCTTCGGCTTCCGGTGTCGAAGCCCCTAGGTGGGGCAGACAGATTGCATTTGGACAGTTGAGCAGTGCTGCAGACGGGAAATCACTGACATAAGCGGAAAGATTTCTTTGGTAGAGAACTGCCAAAAGCTCATTTTCGTCAACCAATCCACCCCGCGCAAAGTTTATCAAACGGGCATTTTTTTTCATCAGGTGCAACTTTTCCGCGTTGAGGATTCCTTTTGTTGCTTCGGTCAACGGAAGATGCAGACTCACATAATCCGATTTTGACAGCAACGATTCCAAAGTATCAGCCCGGATCACCTGACGGGAAAGATTCCACGCAGCTTCAACGGAAATGTACGGATCATAGCCGATAACTTCCATGCCGAGCGCAACTGCGTCATTCGCCACCATCACCCCAATTGCCCCTAACCCAACGATTCCAAGTGTTTTACCCCGGATTTCCGGCCCCTCAAACTGGGATTTGCCCTTTTCTACCCGGTTATTTACCTCTTCCGGCTGGTCTGAAAGGGTTGATGCCCATGAGATTCCCCCAATTATGTTCCGTGAAGAAATAAGCAGTGCACTAATAGTTAATTCTTTTACAGCATTAGCATTAGCACCCGGTGTATTGAAAACCACAATGCCCCGTTCACTGCAAAGAGAAACCGGAATATTGTTATAACCGGCGCCTGCACGGGCAATAGCTTTAACAGAATCCGGAATACTAGCGGAATTAAGGTCCGCACTCCGGACCAATAATGCATCCGGTTCCGTAATTTCCCCGCCAACTTCGTAGGCATCGTCAGGAAAAATATCAAGACCTTTTTCAGCAATTTTATTCAATGTTTGAATACGAAACAATTAAACCCCTGCCTTTTTTTCAAATTTTTCCGCAAAATGTATCAGCGCTTGAACCCCGTCAACCGGCATTGCATTGTAAATACTTGCACGTAAACCCCCCACGAGCCGATGTCCTGCCAAATTAACCAAGCCGGCCGCGGCCGCTTCTGTAATAAAACGCTTTTCTAATTCTGCATCACCATTAATAAAAGGAATATTCATTATACTGCGGAATTTTTTTTCAACCGGAGAATGAAATAACGTGGAACGTTCAAGATAATCGTAAAATAGATCCGCTTTTTCATAATTTATCTTGGCGATTGCCTCAACGCCGCCCAAATTTTTCAACCATTCCAGCACAAGTCCAATCGTATAAATGCCGTAGCAGGGAGGGGTATTGTATAAAGAATGTTCCTCTGCATGAATATCGTAACGGAGAAGGGCCGGCGTCCATGACGGGGCATTGCCGATAAGATCTTCACGAATAATAACAACGGTTGTCCCGGCCGGACCGAGATTTTTTTGTGCACCCGCATAGAGAATCCCGAATTTTGAAACATCAAGAGGTTCCGATAAAATACAACTGGAAATATCCGCAACCAAAGGAACAATACCAGTATCCGGGATGGAAGCCCATTTCGTACCGACAATGGTATTGTTAAGCGTGATATGGTAATAGGCATCAGCCGGATCCGGCGCAGGTGCTTCCGGAATATAGGTATAGGATTTATCTTTAGACGATGCCCGGACATTTACATTGATATATTTAGCAGCTTCTGCCGCAGCTTTTTGCGCCCAAATACCTGTGTCAATAACAGCCGCTTGTTTTTTAGGCTCAAGCGGCTCGGTTCCCGCGAGGTTTATAGGAACCATAGAAAATTGTAGGGAAGCGCCGCCCTGGAGAAAAAGTACTTTATAAGTATCTGGAATCTGCATGAGTGACCGGAGGAGTTTTTCTGTTTTTTCAATGATCGGTTTAAAATCTTTTGAACGGTGACTCATCTCCATAACCGATTGGCCCGTACCGTTTGCATCAACCATTTCTGACGATGCCCGTTCCAAAACCGGTAAAGGTAACATCGAGGGCCCCGGAGAAAAATTATACACACGCATACAGACTCCTTTTCCATAAAAAAAACCCCTGCCTCTGAAGCAGGGGGACAAGTGGAGGTGAGGGGAATTGAACCCCTGACCTTTTGAATGCCATTCAAACGCTCTAGCCAACTGAGCTACACCCCCATAGTTGAGGGGTTTTGTTCCCCCTCAATTCGTCCTTTTTACCAAGCGTCAATCATGTCGTCGGTGTCACGGCTCCGATCAGTTTCATAGAAAATATCGGTGACTGCCCGAAGATCATCAAAATATACATAGTAGGTACCAACAGCTTCATCCGGATCAAAATTGATCTTGAGTCCAACTACTTTAATACCCATCTGATTGGTATAATGATAATTCCGCTGAACGATACCATTAATACCATCCGGTTCTTGCGGCGGAACAGCTACTGTCAGCTTTTTCCAGCCTTGGAAATTCAACTTACCCAAGGAGAGTTCAAACTGCCGACCGAAGAAATCCTGAATAAGAATCTTTAATTCATGATTAAAGTTACGACCAGCTACCCAAATCGAAATAGTCTTTGTGATTCCTTCGACTGGAATTGGGTGTGTCGGATACAGAGTAACACTGCTATAGCCACGGCGGAGAAAATCAACCCGGGTACCCAGGACATAACGATCTGGAATTTCCAGAGCAGCTTCGTCTGCAATAGGCTCGCTTGCACTTCCGGCCGGTTTACCGTCAAAAAGACGAGACGAAGTATATCCTTGATCGGAAGACATTACAGATTTCCAGTATCCATCGTACTCGAATTTATCAAGTGATACTTCTTTAAGATACTGTTGAGCTGTACTTTGCCCAATCTGATCGTAATTAATAGCTCCAAAACCATCATCGTTCTGAGCAAATGCGACTCCAGCGCATACCAGAAACAAAACAACACTATATTTTTTCATTCAATGGCCTCCTTAATCCTACCTATTCCAAACATCCTGTAAATCAGCTACATCTTGACCATCATAGAATGCTTCAAATGTATCTCTTACAATATTAAACCGGCTCAGGTAGATATAAAAATTATCTACACGCTCAGTCGGCCTTGTCCACACACGGAACTTAAGAAAATGCAATGCCTGAAACCGAGGCTGCATCTTCTGGACTTGCGGAATAGAAGTCGGAATTGATGCCTTAAGATTTTTCCATCCAGTGTAATTAAGATCTCCCAGTATAACTGAGTGGATCTTACCCTGATAATCCCGGAAATATGCTTCTACATAGTAATTAAGGTTTGAACCCCACACCCACAAATCTATAGTTTTCAAACGGCCATCAACCGGAATTCCCTTATCGGCGATCTCAGGATCATCTTCTTTAGAAACCGGATATATATCAATCCAGTTATAACCCTGGCGGTCAAATTTTCCCCAAATGCCATAACTCTGTACTCCGTCAGGAAATTCCTTTTTACTAAACTGTGCTGCCGGAAATACCGGAACGGTAGGATTTGCCCGCGGGAATGGTACGTCCAGCGTAACCACCTCCCCATCAACCCTCTCCGTTTTGGTAGCGAACTGACTAGCTCTAAGTTCCCACGTATAGTCGGAATCATCACCATTGAACGACTCCAAAACCCTGGATTCAAGCCTTTCGGTAATCTCATCACCAAAAGCTGAAACCACTGCTATGCATGCCATTAAAATCAGGCAAACAGCTCTGAAACTGCCATGTTTCATCCCAATACTCCTTTCTTTAATAGTTCTGAACTATACTCGAAATCAAGTATAGCCACCAATTCTCTGTCAAACCCTTTGACGGGGGGCTTTCACCCCACTTTCCAGGAATTAAACCATTTTACTAAAAAATATTCATTGTGTCAAGCTGACAACTGTTCAACACCGCACTAAAAAAAGAATCCAATCGTTAGCTCTATGCCTAAACCTGCTAATCCCAACAAAGTCGCTGTCCCCCAGTCTGCACGGGGAGCAGGTGTTGACCCAACCTGAATCGGAATGGCAGTATTATACAGTATCGTAGGCTCTATAAAAAATGCTTCACGGACATTTCCGGCCGAAAATAGAAGCTTGTAACCTACACCAAAGGATAGCTTCACCAAATTAACAGTGCTTTTATTTTTATTCACATCACCGGTTAAATTAACCCAGCCAACGCCAAGA
>BOBG01000119.1 GCA_026002265.1 Spirochaetia bacterium | reverse complement strand
GTCTTCTTTACTATTTTTACTATTTGTTTTTCAGTTTCAATTTTGATAAATATTTCTTTTAAAAACATTTCATGAGATTTTATAAATTTGACATAATCATCAAACAAGGAAGAATTGTAAAAATATATTTCCCTACTTTTTTCCTCTCGGAGTGTGGAATATTTTTCTTTAATAGCGTTCTCCACCTGTGACATATCCTTTACTTCACAAGTGAATAAATATTGGTAAATGTTTTCTTTGGATTTACCAGTCATACTATTATATTCTTTCAAGCGCCTTTCTAAGTCATTAGTCTTGCCTATTTTACATTTTGATGGTTCTAAAGACGCCTGAATAATATAGATATATTGTCTTTCATTATTGTAAACCGGCATATAAGATCTTATTTCTCCTTATCCCGGTTCCTGATGATGTTCCGCTGAATTTTTCCGGAAACCGTTTTTGGCAATTCTGGCACGAATTCCACGATCCGGGGGTATTTATACGGAGCAGTCACTCGTTTTACGTGATTTTGCAAGTCTTTTTTCAGAGAATCCGAAGGTGAAAAACCGCGCGCAAGGACAATAGTCGCCTTGACAACCGATCCCCGCAACGGATCCGGCGCCGCAGTCACTGCACATTCCAGTACGGCCGGATGCTCCATGAGCGCACTTTCCACTTCAAAAGGGCCGATCCGGTAACCGGAGCATTTGATCACATCATCATTCCGGCCCACAAACCAATAGTAGCCGTCCGCATCGCGCCACGCCATATCCCCAAGCCGGTACACGCCGTCATGCCACGCAGCCGCAGTCACCGCGGCATCCTTCCAATAACCGGTAAAAAGACCCGGAACAGTCGTGTCCGTCACACTGATGCAGCCCGTTATACCGTCATCACACGAATTGCCGGAATCATCGAGGAGATCGAGCTTGTACAGCGGAGCCGGCTTCCCCATGGATCCGGGCTTAACCGGCAACCATTTGAAAGTCGCCGCAAGAACAGAACTTTCCGATTGACCAAAACCTTCACGAATCTCCAAGCCCGTGAGTTCCTTCATTTTATGGTAGACTTCCGGACTCAATGGTTCGCCGGCCACGGATGTATATTTGATGAAACTTAAATCAATACCGGTTAAATCTTCCTTGATCAAAAACCGGAAAATAGTTGCAGGTGCGCAAAAACTGTAGGGACGAATCCGCTGCAATGCCGCGATAATTCCTTCCGGGGTAAATTTTTCAGTGTCGTAAGCGCCGATGGCCGCACCGCAGATCCACTGTCCATAGATCTTTCCCCATGCGAATTTTGCCCAGCCGGAGTCGGTTTGAGTCATGTGAATCTGATTGTCTTCAACGCATTGCCAGTATTTTGCAGTCACAATATGACCGAAAGGAAACTGGTGATTATGGAGTACCATCTTCGGCATTCCGGTTGTACCGGAAGAAAAATAGATCAAAAGCGGATCCGTCAACGCAATATTCCATGGCACAGAGTATGATTCTGGCGCTTCCGCGATTGCGAGGCGCATATCAAGAAAATCGGCCGGAACATTCTCACCGACTATTGCACAAAACCGGATTTCCGGACACCGGGGCATGACAGATTGAATCGAATCGAGCAATTCCGGATCATCAACTGTGACGAGCGCCCGAACTTCGGCGATGGTGCATCGGTATTCAAGATCCTTCGGTGTGAGCTGATAACTCGCCGGGATACAAACCGCACCGATTTTTGAAAGTGCAAGCATCATGATCCACACTTCCGGACGCTGTTTGAGGATCAACATCACCTTGTCGCCTTTTTGAATCCCCTGACCGAGAAGAACGGACGCAGCTTTATCCGAAAGGATTTTCATGTCGCGAAAGCTAAATTCCTTGACAACACCGGCATCATTTGTCCAGATTAATGCACGCTTTTCCGGCTGCAACCGGGCCCATTCATCAACAACATCAAGCGCAAAGTTGAATCGTTCCGGTACAATGCACCGGTAATTTTCATAAAAATCTTGGTAGGAATCAAAGTCGATCCGGGGACAGTAACGCGATACAATTTCATTCATCACATACTCTCTATTTCAAAAGTCGCCATGGTGCTACCGCCCCCAATAAAGAGACGCGAATCACGGCGCGCAAGAAAACTATGTTCACTCGTAAAAGGGGCTTCAAAAATAACCATACCCGGCAGCCGCAGCGCAACAAAGTGCTTTTTATCGTCATTTGCAGTTATTAAAAAAAGGTAATGATCTGTACCGGATTCTTCGAGTTCAATGATTTTACCGGGCAGGAGAACAGAAGTACTGGAACGTGACGAAACATTATATATAATTAAACGATCATTTTTTTCAAAAATGACATGGGAATCATTATCAATAAACGAGATATAAACCGCACGCCTCAATCCCTCTCCCAAAAATTCATGATAATTCACTTGATAGGTATCGCCGGCCCATTCGAGCAGTAAAAAGCGTTGCTGATCGATTCCGGAAATAATCGCCAATTTCGATGCATCATGAGACAATGCACAGCCAAGAATAACCTCAAGACGGGAGCCGCCCGGCTTATAAAAAAACAACTGTTTACCTTCATCGTTGAGCACTTCGACTGCACCGTCGAGCAATCCGGCCGCCACAATGCCATTCCGGGCATCTATCGTAGTAAGAGTCGTAGCAAAATCATAACTCCAGCGGATAGAACCGTCTTCATTGACCGCAGAAATGGAATTTTGCTCCTTGGCGATTAAAAAAATGCGTCCGTCTAAAAAAACCGGATAGCCGACTTTAGTAGTAATCCGGCAGACAGTATCACCGAAAGGATCCATCACTTCAATAGCTTCCGGAACTGCATCATAATCAGCCCAATATTTTGTTGATTGAGAAAGGTAAGCTTTCTTTATTTGATTAACAGTAAAATGACTCTCAGCATCGAGATAGCCGAAACGATTGCCTAATTCAAAGGGTACTAAGTTTGACGCGGGTATTGAACCGGCTGCTTCGAAAATATAATTCGATTCGAGTGAATTGAGCTGCTGCATGACCAGTACCGTTTCTGTCGGAACCGGACGGCTGATGATAAAGGTGTACAACGCAAAAAGGAGCGCGATTAAAACAAATAACTGTCTTTTTTTCACAAAAAATTCCTACAGACAAATATGATACCAAAGGCTATTATTCTTGATCAAGAGGTAACTATGGACGAATTATTTCATTTAGCGGAAGAAGCCGCAAAAAATGCCTACGCGCCTTACTCCCGGTTCCGGGTTGGAGCCGCTTTACGTGCAGAAGACGGAACGATTTACACTGGCTGTAATGTGGAAAACCGGTCATTCGGACTCACGATCTGTGCGGAACGGAGCGCAGTGGTTCAAGGAGTGAGTCAGGGAAAACGTCTTTTTACTGCATTGGCAATCGCAACGCCTGATTCCAAAACACCGGTTGGTCCGTGCGGTGCGTGCCGGCAGGTACTCAGCGAATTCATGGCTCCGGATGCACCAGTCAGATTTGCGGGCAGCGGGCCGGAGCGGATCGACACAACAATCGGCGAACTCTATCCTTACGATTCTTTGCATGAATTAGCTGCCGGAAAAATTTGACGTTTCACCGATTCGGTTTTACACTTTTTGAAAAATAAGAAGTGGGATGTGGTTGATGTGGAAGATACTATTTTAATTATCGAAGAAGTTGCTCAGTACCTGAAAGTTTCAGAGCAGACTGTGAGTGAGTGGGCCCAGAACGGGGAGATTCCGGCCGGAAAAATTGGAACGGAATGGCGTTTTAAACGATCAGACATAGAAAAATGGATTAACGACCGGTTTATTCCCAATCCTCCCCCGGTACCGATTCAGATCGAATCGCTCATCGTTCCGGAGCGCATTGTACTTCTCGAGCAAAACACCAAACGAGAAGCGCTCACGGCTCTTGTTGATGTGGTCAGCAGGGCGCCGCAGATCAAGAATCGGCAGGAATTACTCGAGGAAATTTTGAAACGGGAAGAACTTATGAGTACGGCTGTGGGGCGCGGTGTGGCAATTCCCCATGTCCGGCTCTTTTCGATAACGGATCTAGTGCTGACTATCGGCATCAACCGCGAAGGTATCACCGATTTCCAGGCACTTGATGAAGAACCAGTACATCTCCTTTTCATGATCGTGGCAGCCTATACTCAGCATACTTTTTACCTACAAACACTTGCATTTTTTAATAAACGCCTTAAAAATGCGGAACTCCGTGAATCCCTGATAAAAGCGCCGACTTCCCGTGATGCCTACCGGATTCTCATTGAAAGCAAAACTGCTGACATGAAGAGGTGATTCTTGACCATCAGTTTTACACTTAATGGCTCACAGGTAACGATTAGTCCGGATGGTGAAAGCCGGCTCTCGGATATTATCCGGTCCAAGTTTTTGTTGACCGGCACACGGCAGAGCTGTTTAAGCGGAATATGCGGCTGTTGCCTCGTTTTTTTTAATGGAGATATCGTAAAATCCTGTTTAATTCCGGCCTTCCGGCTTGATGGTGCGGAGGTTAGCACTATCGAGCATTTTTCTCATACTGACAATTACGCAGATATTATCGAAGGCTTTTCCCGTGCCGGCGTAGAAAACTGCGGATTTTGCGATTCCGGAAAGATTCTTGCAACGGAATCCCTGCTCAAAAAAAATCCGGTGCCTGACCGCGGGGAAATTTTAGTACATTTTACCGGAATCCGGTGCCGGTGCACTGAACCGGATTCTTTAGTCGCAGGTGTCTTAAATGCGGCTGAAATCCGTCAGCGGAGACGGCAGAACATCGAGTCAACTACCCATCCCTAAAGAAGTAGGCTTGTGATTGACTTCACAATTTTCCTACTTCCTTGATTATATTCACTGCTTCAGATGATCTCGACTGATTTTTTCAGCTTTGGGTAGCTCACTCATTCTCTGAGCTTGTCAAAGGAAACTTTTTTCGCGTATCTCTGTGGCTGCACTCTTCTTTTTCCTTAAAAAAGGGGGTGAGAGATCCACGAATACACATGAATATTCACCAATTAATTTTCTTTTTCGTGTACCTTTTTGACATTCGTAGATCGTATTCATTCCCATGCTTTTTCGGGATCGATCTGAGGGGTATATACCCTTTATACATAATGATATACTGGGGTCAGACCTCTAGCATTTTTTTATGGTAAAAAGAAATAATTAGAAATCCAAACCGGTAGCGCTCTTTCCCCACAATTTCCGCCGATCCAGATTTTTTTTCTTAATTTATGTACATTCGCGGATCGTATTCATGCACTCTCATACTTTTCCGAGATCGATCTAGGGGGGTGCATATATTATTTACACATAATGAAATACTGGGGTCAGACCTCTAGCATCTTTTTACAGTAAAAAGAAATAATTAGAAATTCAAACCTATAGCGCCCTTTCCCCATGTTTTCATGCTTTTTCGGGATTGATCTGGTGGGGATATATACCCTTTATACATAATGAGATACTGGGGACAGACTTCTAGCACCTTTTTACAACAAAAAGAAATAGTTAGAAATTCAAACCGGTAGCACTCTTTCCCTACAATTTCGCTGATCCGGATTTATTCTTCTTAATTTATGTACATTCGCGGATCGTATTCATGCACTCCCATACTTTTCCGGGATTGATCTGGTGGGGATATATACCCTTTATACATAATGAGATACTGGGGTCAGACCTCTAGTACCTTTTTACAACAAAAAGAAATAATTAGAAATTCAAACCGGTAGCGCTCTTTCCTCACAATTCCGCTGATCCGGATTTATTCTTCTTAATTTATGTACATTCGTAGATCGTATTCATGCATTCCCATATTTTTCCGGGATCGATCTGGTGGGTGCATATATCATTTACACATAATGAGATACTGGGGACAGACCTCTAGCATCTTTTTACAACAAAAAGAAATAGTTAGAAATTCAAACCGGTAGCGCTCTTTCCCCACAATTTCCGCCGATCCAGATTTTTTTTCTTAATTTATGTACATTCGCGGATCGTATTCATGCACTCCCATACTTTTCCGGGATCGATCTAGGGGGTGCATATATTATTTACACATAATGAAATACTGGGGTCAGACCTCTAGCATCTTTTTACAGTAAAAAGAAATAATTAGAAATTCAAACCTATAGCGCCCTTTCCCCATGTTTTCATGCTTTTT
>BOBG01000118.1 GCA_026002265.1 Spirochaetia bacterium | reverse complement strand
GATAAAGCCATCGAAAAGGCAGCAGCGCACGGAATCGGTGTGTGCAGTGTCCGGAATTCAAATCATTTTGGCATCGCAGGTTATTACACAGAAATGGCCGCCCGGCAGGACATGATCGGAATCGCATTGACTAACACGGCTGCTCTAGGCGTTCCGACATTCGCCCGGTCCGCATGGTTTGGAACGAATCCAATCGCATGTGCTGTACCGGCTCTGGACGGAAAAATGTTTAGCCTTGATATGGCAACGACTACGGTCACCCGCGGTACGGTCGAAGTGTACGCACAGGAAAAAAAGCTGCTGCCGGCCGGCTGGGCTGTTGGAACTGACGGCCTTTATACGCAGGATCCGGTTCAATTATTGGAAGATATGCTCTACCTCCGGGGCGGGGGCTTGCTGCCGCTTGGCGGTGAAGGGACTGTGGCAGGCGGTTACAAAGGTTATGGTTTAGCGGTTTTGGTGGATATTCTCTGTGCGCTGACATCGGGCGGGACATTCGGCAGCGCGGTGCGGGATTCCGCGGTTACTTCGGCGCGGGTCTGTCATTTTTTTATGGCGATTCGGCTTGATCTCTTTCGGCCGCCGGAGGAATTCAAAAAAGATATGACAAAAATGCTTGATGAACTGGCATCGTTGGATCCTGCCGATGGACAGAGCCGGGTTTTTTATGCGGGTTTGCGTTCCCATGAAACCGAGTCCCGATACACAAAAACCGGCATTCCTCTTGCACCGAAAACATGGGACATTCTAAAAAAAATTGCCGCAGAGCTGCACATTCCAGTACCTTGTCCCATACACTAATATTTCTCTTTTTTTAAAATTCTGCTAAAGAGTATTGAGTAAAATTTCGATTTATTCTGGGGACAGACCTCTATATTTGTTTTATACACAACGAGATAGTGAAACAGGGGTCAGACCTCGATTCCGGAATCGGTTCTTGCAGGGCTGCTGATTCCACCAGTTTGCTTATTTTTAAAAAATTTTCAATAAAATATCGGTGTCTAGCCGAAATTGTCATGATTGGTTTCCGGATCTTATCCAACCGGAAAGATTCTTAGATCTCTAGACAACTTTATGAGTCTGTGATAGTATCTTGTAAGTTTTATCTCCGGTATATATTTTATCACAGTCAAGTACGGAGCGTACTGGACTATAACTGCTTGAGGAGGGTGGACCGCTAGTGAGGAGGCTGTCAAAAGCCGGTTGCACTACAATATGTCTATCCGCAGAGTCAAGAAGCCCAATGTGTTAGTATTGGGTAGCTCACTTTATGAAAGGAGGTAGACTGCCGTTTTCCCTGCGGGGAATGTTCAGGGCAGTTTTGCATTATGTCAGACACTGACGAGCTGGATCTTGATACTAATGATTCCGATGGATCGGAAGGGGTGCCAAAAAAAAAGAAGTCTGCTCTTGCTTCATTACTTCCCAATATATTGAAGTTTGTGGCTATTGGACTCGGAGCTCTTATCGTTGTCATTACCGTGGTGGTCATAACCGTTAATATTCTTAATAAAAATGGAAGGTCCCAGACAACAACGCTAGAGGCATCAGTGTATACTACTACACGGGAACAATACCAATGGACAGACATTATAGGAGAGGTTCGTACCACGACGAGTGATCCTAGTCCCTATGCTGTTGTAGTGGATCTAGTTTTAGGTTACACGCAGAATGATGCAGCGGCACAAACTGAGATCATCAACCGAAAATTTGAGCTTCGCGATAAAATACGGAACCATTTTCGTTCAAAACGTGCAGAAGATTTCAAACCTGAACTTGAGGATCAGTTGAAACAAGAACTTATTAACATTCTTAATACTCAAGTTTTGTCAAGCGCAAAAGTACGAGCTGTAACATTTAATACATTGACTGTTTCTGAAATGTAATTTTCTCAAGAATGGTGGAAAAGAATGACTGAAGTTCTGTCACAGGATGAAATTGACCAGCTCCTCACCGCAATAAACCAAGGTGATACAGAGCCGGAAGATTTTAAGCAACCGACTGATACCCGGAAGATCAAAATATATGACTTTAAGCGGCCGGATAAATTTTCTAAAGAACAGATTCGTACCGTTTCGATTATGCATGAGACCTTTGCCCGGCTTACCACGACGAGTCTTTCCGCGCAGCTCCGCAGTATGGTGCATGTCCATGTTGCTTCTGTGGATCAACTTACGTACGAAGAATTTATCAGATCGATTCCCACACCGACCACGTTGGCCATCATCAATATGGATCCCCTCAAGGGCAATGCCATTTTGGAGGTGGATCCGGCCATTACTTTTTCTATCATCGACAGGCTTTTTGGCGGTTCTGGCGAAGGTACCAAGGCACAGCATGAATTGACTGATATTGAAACCTCGGTTATGGAAGGAATTATCGTCCGGATCCTCGGTAATATGCGGGAAGCGTGGACCACAGTGATCGATCTCCGGCCCCGTCTTGGCCAGATCGATACGAATCCGCAATTCGCCCAAATCGTACCGCCGACAGAAATGGTCGTGTTGGTAACCCTTGAAACGAAAGTCGGGGATGTTGAAGGGATGATGAATTTTTGTATTCCTTATCTCACGATTGAACCAATTATTGGAAAATTGTCGGCACAGTTTTGGTATTCTTCGGTACGACGCGGGACTTCAACGGAAAATATTAATATTCTCAAGGAAAAGTTAGCGAGCGTTGATGTAAATGTTGTTGCTGAAATAGGGAAGATACAAGTTTCTGTACGTGATGTACTTTCATTACAAGCCGGTGATGTGATCCGGTTATACGATACCCGGGTTGGAGACCCCTATTTTCTCAACATTGGTAATAAAAATAAATTCCTATGCCGGCCTGGTGTTATTGGTAAAAAAATGGCAGTGCAGATTGTTAAAAAAACTGCCGAAATTGAACAGACTGATTTGGAAGGACTTACCGCGGATAGTGATGAAACGTTATAATCATGCCGGTACTTTAGATGTTGTGATAATTATTTTAATGGCGGGAGGCCGGGTTCGATCCCGGATCTTTTTATGAGTGATGGTGCTCTTTCACAATCTGAAATAGATGCTCTACTCGGAGGTATGGATTCTGGGCCTGCTCATGCGGATGCGCCGAAGGGTAATGAGATCGAGCGTAAAGCTCTTGAGCGTTTTTTTGGTACAATGGTTGACGCTCTCACTGCAAATTTATCTAGTTTTGTTGGTGCAAGTGCTTCACTCAAAGGTCCTCAGGTATCATTTACCAATCGTGATGCCTTGATTGAACAATTACCCGGCAATGTGACTCTTGTCAAAGCAGATTATAATTCCGGCTTTCCTGGTGAACATATCTTTATCATGTCTGAAGATACGGCAAAGGCTATCGCCGGGGCAGTTAATCATGAAGAAGATATACAGATGGATGAAATGGCTCTGTCGGTCATCGGCGAAGTTATTTCGACTTTGGTAGGAACGCAGATAACCGCGTTGACAAAAAAAACCGGTAATCAATCTATAGCATCAATTTCTCCGGAAGCTACGAATGTGCCGAAGGCAGTTGCGGCATTGCCGAGTGGAAATTTTCCGGTTGCAGTATACGAAATGGATGTGGGAAAGGGACCTCAACAACTGTGGGAAGTTTTTGGTTCCAGTACGTCGAGTGATATTGCCCATGCCCTTAGTGGAGGCAGTAGTACTCCACGGCCTAATCCTGCACAACCGGCAGGTATGGGAAGGCCTAATATGGGAGGTTCGCAGAATATGGCTCAGTCAACTAATGTTCAATCGGTACAATTTCCAAACCTTGTGCCTCGTTCTATTCCCCAAGAGCAGGGAAATATCGGACTCATTGTCGATGTCTTCATGGAGATGACCGTAGAGTTGGGCCGTACAAAAAAACTGATCAAAGAAATTTTGCAAATGGGTGAAGGTACGATTATTGAACTCGATAAACTCGCCGGGGAACCGGTGGATATTTTGGTCAACCATAAACTTATTGCAAAGGGTGAAGTTGTCGTCATAGATGAAAATTTTGGCGTCCGTGTTACCGAAATCGTTTCTCCTACGGAACGAATGAGTGAGTTAAACTGAAATATTGTGATCAGAACCATTGTGGGTGTGCTTCTTTTGATGGTAGTACTTTCCGGAGTCTATGCTCAGGAAGGTCCGGAGGAAGAAGTGAATCCGGAAACTGAATTACTAATCGATTCCAATCCCGGGGAAGCAACGGCTGCTTCGCCGACTCTGCCGGTTATACTCCGGACACTCGTTGTGCTGCTTCTTGTTGCAGTTGCGATATATGGGCTTATATTTGTTCTGAAACGTATTTCAAAAAGTCCGGTGCCTGAAGATTCCAAGCTTAAAATTCTTGCAAGTGTTCCGTTGGGAATGTCGCGGTCGGTTCATGTCGTTTCATTGGGTGAAAAAGCCTGGATCGTTGGATCTGCTGAAGGTTCTATCTCTTTGATCGCGGAAGTTACAGACCAAGAGATGGTGGACGGCTTGATCCTCGATGCTTCGAACCGGCGTACCGAAGGAAAAACCGGAAAATTGCCGAGTTTTTCCCAATTATTGCATCATTTACCGGGATCGGGCGGATTTAATACGGAAAAAATCCGGAAACGCCGGGAAGATATTGGGAGATTTTGATGAAGTACGCCGGAATTTTGATCATTGTGTTGATTCTGATTCCCCTTCCGGTGAGCGCTCAGACGGATCCATTTCCGGATCTTTCAGTACCGAGTACGATGGAAATTCCAACGCCGGCGACTCCGCCTGGAGTCCCTTTTGTTGATTTAACCATCAGAAACCCTCAATCCGGGCAGGAAGTTGCCTTTTCTCTTCAATTACTCCTTCTGATTACGGTCATTTCCCTTGCACCAAGTATCATTATTTTGGTGACCAGTTTTCTCCGGATTTCTATTGTACTGGATTTTATCAAACGGGCACTTTCTCTCCAGCAGGTGCCTCCCGGCCAGGTACTGATGGGAATCGCACTTTTTTTGACTGTTTTTGTTATGTGGCCGACCTTTCAAACAATTTACACCAATGCATTTAAACCCCTTGCTGACGGTGAAATTTCTGTGGAAACCGCGTACCGGGAGGCTGAAGGTCCGCTGCGGATTTTCATGTACCGGCAGATGCAGGGGCATCCGGAAAATATCCGGCTGTTTATGTCGATGCGCGGGCTGGACCGGCCGGAAACGCTCGCAGACGTGCCGACTTATGTCCTGATTCCAGCTTTTATACTCAACGAGCTGACAGTTGCCTTTAAAATTGGTATTTTGCTTTTCGTTCCTTTTATCGTGATCGATATGGTTGTAGCGAGTGCGCTTATGTCCATGGGTATGATCATGCTGCCGCCAGTTATGATTTCGATGCCGTTCAAGCTGATCCTCTTCATTTTAGTTGATGGGTGGAGCCTGCTCACGGGTCAAATTATGCGGTCTTTTGTGTAGGAGAGTCCGGTGAGCCTTGGCGATATTAGCACCCTCCTCCGGGGCGGTGTCCTACAAGTTTTGATGCTCGCATCCCCCCTTTTGATCACCGCTCTTGTCGTGGGTTTGGTCGTTGCAATCCTCCAGGCAACCACTTCGATTCAGGAACAGACTCTTACCTTTGTTCCAAAAATCATAGCGATTCTGCTCATGCTCGCATTCCTCGGAGGCTGGATGTTTTCCTCGGTTCGCGATTATACCATTCAACTATTCCAAATGATTCCGGATATCGCAAAATAAATTCCACCTAGGAAGTTGTTCGATAACTGAAGCTACCGAACAACTCTACTAATTTGCAGCTTCAACAAGTTCAAATCCCGTTCTTTGTCTGCTTGATGCCGCGCCTGTCACCCATTTTTACTTCTGGACCTTTTTCAGGATATAGTTATTGGCAAGAGCGCCGGTTATCCTTTTCCCGGCCGTGTCCAATTGGATCAGGATGTTTTCGCCGACTTGATAATGCGAGGGCATATCCTTGACATCCAGTGTAATGGCACTTCCAGCATCATTCCATTTAAAGGTTCCGGACTCGGTAAAGACCTCTTTGCCCCGGCCAATGTATTGATAACTTATCTTATAAGTCCCGCCATCGTTCAAAGTTATTTCAACATTGATCCCCGGCCCATCCGCCGCCGGTATTACTCCCCTATAAATACCTGCCCAATTCACGCTGTTCCTTGAATTGTGGGCGGCATCAATAGCCTTGCTTGTTGATCCGCATGCGCCTAATC
>BOBG01000117.1 GCA_026002265.1 Spirochaetia bacterium | reverse complement strand
AAGTGCCGCTACTACTATTTATTGGAAGGATCATCAGATCAACCTCATCGACACACCGGGTCATGTTGATTTTACAGCAGAAGTTGAGCGGAGTCTCCGGGTGCTTGACGGCGCGGTGGCTATTTTTGATGCAGTGCATGGTGTTGAACCCCAAACCGAGACCGTGTGGCGTCAGGCAGAGCATTACCATGTGCCATGTATCGGCTATGTCAACAAAATGGACCGGATCGGCGCTAATTTTTTTCATGTTTTAGAGGATATTCATGCAAAGTTGGGAATCACCGTGACAGCGCTCCAGATTCCCATTGGTCAGGAAAATGACTTTGAAGGGGTGATCGATCTCGTCTCGATGCAAGAAATCCGGTTTGATCTTGGAACCGGCAGTGAAAAGATGATCCTCTCCCCGGTTGCACCGGAACGGCAGGCTCAGGCGGCTGAATGGCGGGAAAAATTGATCGACAGCCTCTCGCAAGTTTCTGACGCGGTAACCGAGCAGTATCTCTCTGGGACACCGCTCGATCCGGCTCTGATCAAAGATGAAATGCGGAAAGCTGTTCTTGGACGCATGCTGCTGCCGGTCTATGCGGGCGCTTCGCGCCGGAACATGGGAGTCCAGCCGCTGATCGATGCAGTTATTGATTTTTTACCCGCGCCTGACGAGACGGTTCTGGTTTTTGGGCATCATAGTAAAAAAAATGAGGAAGTGCCGGTTCCAAACGATCCAAAAGCTCCGCCCCTTGGATTGGTCTTTAAAATTCAAAATGATAAAGATGCCGGCAGTCTTTGTTATGTCAGAATGTACTCCGGATCGCTCAAACCGGGTGATGTGGTGTATAATATTGGGAAAAAGAAACGCGAACGGGCAAACCGGATTCTCCGGATGCATTCAAATAAATCTGAAGCGCTGGATCGGCTCAGCGCCGGCGACATCGGTGTCATTATCGGCATGAAACAAGCCCAAACCGGCGACACCATCGGTACCGAAGGCTGGCCCCTGCTGCTCGAATCAATGCAGTTTCCGGAACCGGTTATGTCAGTTTCCATTGAACCAACCAACATTTCCGAGCAGGAAAAATTAAAAACAGTGTTGGAATTGCTCGCAAAAGAAGATCCGACCTTTACCACAAAAGAAAATACTGAAACCGGGCAGTTGATCATCTCCGGCATGGGGGAATTGCACCTTGATGTGTTGGTAACCCGGATTCTCGATGAATACCATGTCCGGGCGCATGTCGGCAATCCGCAGGTCAGTTACCGGGAATCAATCGGGACAACGGTTGAACACACGGAACATTTTTCGAGAATCATCGCAGGCAAGGAGCAGACGGCCGGAATCACTATGTCTATTTCGCCGCAGTCCCGGGGTCAGGGAAACCGGTACACTTGCACTGTTATTTCAAAAGAAATTCCGCGGGGAATCTTTGATGCTGTTGAACGCGGTATAACCGCTTCATTTTTATCGGGAATCATGCTTGGGTACCCGGCCATTGATATTGCAGTTACAGTCACCGGAATCGAATATTCCGAGATCAGCAGTTCAGAATTTGCCTTTGAAGCCTGCGCGAGCCATTGTTTTTATCAAGCGTGTAATGAGGCCGATCCCTTTCTTTTAGAACCGATTATGGCAGTTGATATCGTTTCTCCTCAAGAATTTGTCGGTGCGGTTATGAGTCTCGTCACCCAGCGCGGCGGTCAGATTCTCAGCATGGATTCAAAACAGTACGCCGATGATGTAAAAGTACTCGCTCCCATGGAAAAAATGTTTGGTTTTATGGCCGGCCTCCGTACTATTAGCCAGGGCCGTGCAACCTTTACCATGGAATTTGCACATTTCGAGCGGAAAAATAAACACTCGTAAAAAATATTCATTGTTTTGCCTCCTAGCAATCAAGAGGCTCTCCGGCACCTTTCTATAACTACTTCTGTTCTTCTTCAGTATCCGCCTGCATAGTCTCTATCTCTTCATTTCCTTTTCCGGATTTTTTTTAATTTTTTTTTCAAAAAGGGGGTGGGGTGTTTCTTTTATACACAACGAGATACTGGGGACAGACCTCTAGCACCTTTTTACAGTAAAAAGAGATAGTTGGAATTATAAAGATTCAAACCGGTGGGGATCGATCTTCACAGTTTGTCTGCTGATCTGTACTAGGTAGTGTCGTCAAAAGAGTCCAGCAAAAAGAACGATACAACGAAGATACAGAGCGGATAAAAATGAGGCAGCACTTTTCGTATACCGAGTCGCAATACCACGCCAGCGGCAGAAGCGCCGATTGGTATTCTTCCAATCGCCATACTCCGGCGGTAAATCGCGCCAGGGTGCGCCGGTACGAAATATCCAGCAGACAGCATTGATGAAAAGCCGATTATCCTGTGCGACTCTGCCCCTTTGACCGGGTCTGCCGGGCAGGAGTGGTTCTATCTTTTCCCAGACAGCATCGCTGATGTCATGCCTATGCATTTTTTCATGGTACCTCTTTTTTCGTCTTTTGACGACACCTCCTAGGTATGGGTAATATATCGCTCGTACTGAAATACATGCTAAGACCAACACCAAAGGCAATAAGTACTCCGAATCCGATAAAATAGAGAAAGAACCGTACGATATATAAGCTCGGCTCCGTCCTCTACCTGTCCGGTCATTTCCTGTACGGCCTTTAAAGCGGTGAGCATTTGGGACCCCCGGCAGCCTGTTCTACCACCGCTTGATTCACCATTGCAAAAGAGGAACTCATGGACTTTATCTCTGTAAATATGGTATCCATCACAAGCCGTTCCTGACTGACCAGAATAATGGAAATGGCAGCTATAACTACCACAAGGATTGTGATGACAATAATACTGAATTTAAGTTTCATATATGCACACTTCCAGAATATTTAAAAACAAAACTGGAAAGCTGTATACACCCTAGTAAACCTATTGGGAGGGGGCTAAAAATTTTATAAGGACAAACCACATGGATCTTTACAACTTCTTATAAAGTATTTTTAACAACATTTGCTTAGTTTTGCTTATGCTGGTTGACATAATAATTAGGTTGATTTTTCATGTCAAGAGGAAATAGTCCATAGATTTTATAAGGTATCACTTTGGATATTACCCCGATAGGCCGGGGGCTGTAGGTGCTAAAAAGCTCTTAACATAATTTATGCATATATTTTCATATTCTTCTTTTGTTTTTTTCGTTGGCGGTTTTCCGCCTCAATTTATATCGTTTTTTCCAAAACATGTAAATATTCTTTTGTTTCATTAGCGGAGTATGTTCTATTCTCATTTTTATCAGCTTTAAACCGCTGATAATTAGTAATAAATAAATCATACTTGCCATATTTTGACATAATTTGTTTTATTTCATTTACCAACATAATGCCTTCATTATTATAACTTAAAAATAAATATTTAAACTCGGCACTTTTAATTAAATTTTCAAATTCAGATTTGATATGATTCTTGCTGCAATACTTTGATTTTGAATAATCACGCAAACCTGTTTTACCTTTTGGCGTAAATTCTTTATATTCCGCTATTGTGTTTAACAAATGATAATTTGCTCCATATTGCCGCTCATTGTAAGGCGGGTCCATATAAAGAATATCACCAGATATTTCTTTTATTAAAACGTTTGCGTCTTCTTGAAAAACTTTATGTGTGTTTTCGTTAATTTCAAATAATGCCGGTTCAAGCACGAGTTCTTTTTGCGCCGATTTTTTGATATGCTTTAGGAATGCGCCGTAAACTGATGTTGTGTTTGCAATCTTATCCGCAGATTCAAGCAGACTACACAATAGAAAATAATATACGTTATTATCAATTTCACTGTTGTTTTTCCATTTTTCTATTTTTATTCGCATTGTATCAATTTTTTTTCCGTTAAAATCTGAAAAATACTGTCGTTCCCCGCTTCCTCCAAAACAATAATTTTTATAAATAAAGCCGTTTTCGTACAGCGGCAGATTATTTAGCATTTCAATATATTTAAATTTTTTTGGAATATCAATATGATTTTCAATATAATTTTTGTTGAGAACATAACTGTATTGTTCTATATCATTTGAGATTATACTTTTGACAGAACTTTTGAAAGCACGACCTACGACTCCGGTTCCCGCAAAAATATCACAAAACACTTTATTCTGTACCTCGCCAACAACGGACAATATGCTTTTTTTTAGGAAAGGTAAAAGTTTGTATTTTGAGCCTATGTAGTTCATTCGTCACCTCCATATAACTTGTGCATAACATAATCAGATACTTCTTTGCTGATTTATGTTTTGCGGTACTCTACTGGATCGTATTGATAGTAGGCTTGACAGCCAAGCATATTAGCATATTTTTTATCACCTTCATAATGCCCTTTGGTCCAATTTCTTCACGATTGCTTTCAATATTTTTCACAATAACTCCCTTTTAGCTTAACATTAAAATTATGAATTATTATGAAATACATAATGTTTATAATTTTTTTGTCAAATTTCCCCCAATTATTATCATAAGAACTTCTATCCTTTCTTAAAATTTCCAACCAACTTGAAAATGGTATTTCCAAATAATATGAGACTTATGATTATGTTAAATTTCATTTGAATAATATCTTGTTCTATTATATTTTTAATATTTTATAGACCAAACTCCTTTAAATGTTAGATAACCAAGCTTGTCTTTAACTTTTTTTGATTTTTATCCCAAAATTTAATTTTAATAATAACTTCATCTGAAGCTATCGCGGCAGCCATTTGGTAATCATTGCAAACAAGGCGTTCATCTCAACGGGTTTGGTGAGGTAGTCGGTTATGCCCGCATCCAGGCCTTTACGGTGCAGTTCCGCGCTGCTTTCAGCCGACACCGCGATAACCGGCACTGTTTTTACCCAAGGCAGGTCCGAGGCGCGCATTTCCTGTGTGGCGCTGAAACCGTCCATCACCGGCATGTGCAGATCCATTAAAACCAGGTCGTATTTGTTTTGAGAAAACATCCGCACGGCCTCTTCCCCGTCCTGCGCCTCGTCAAGGATGGCACCCGTGTCCTCTAGTATGGCGAAAAGTATTTCACGGTTTATTTCTACATCATCCACAATCAAAAACCGCCATCCGGTAAAATCGTCAGGCGCGCTGATACCCGTTTCCTGTGCATCATTTTCGGCGCTCCGGTCTATGCCAAGACGGATATCACAGATAAAGCGGGAACCCTTGCCCGGCTCGGACTCAACTCTGATCTCCCCGTTCAGGAGGCCAACAATGCGTTTGGCAAGGGGCAGCCCGATACCCATCCCGTCAAACTTCCGGGTAATGCTGTTGTCTGCCTGCTCAAAGATTCCCCATAAGCGCTGCTGCGCCTCTTTGCTGATGCCGATGCCGTTATCGCTCACCTCAAAGCGGACAAGACATTCATCATCCCGATTCTCAATTAACCGGGCGGACAGACTGATCGTACCCTTTTCCGGCGTGAACTTCACCGCATTGGAAAGCAGTTTCACCAGCACCTGCATTAAGCGCCGTTTATCGCTAACCAGCGAATCGTGGATATTCCCGTCAATATCCGTAAGAAACGCCTGCCCTTTGACATTCGCCTTTGGGGTGATTGTGTTGATAATCGAAGACATCGCGGCGGCAAAGCTGAAAGGCTGCGGCACAAAGTCAAACACTCCCGCGTCAATATCAGTCATGTCCAGAATATCGTTGACCATGCCAAGCAGTTGCTCTGATGATTCCTTTATTTTTTCAAAGCAACGCTTTTGCTCGCTGTTGCCGGAAGACTTTTCCGCGATAGCTGTCATACCGATTATGGCGTTCAATGGCGTGCGCAGCTCGTGGCTTACCCGGCTCAGGAAATCGCTTTTCATCTTGTTCAACTGTACTTCGTGGGCCAGCGCCTGTTTCGCCTGTTCCATTGCCACTATCAAACTCCGCTGCATCTGTTTCAGCTCGGTGATGTCCCGCCCCAGGATCCCTATCCCGGTCCTTCCGTCGCGCAGCTCTGCGACAAAAGCGGAAAAAGAAAAATCCCGGCATCCGCCGTTTTTATTGATGACCTCCATTTCAAAGTTTAACATCCGGTTTTGCAGAGCCGCGGGAAAATATTCTCCCTCCAGGCGCCGGAAATCTTCAGGGCTGAAAATAAGCGGTAATCCGCCTTTTAGCAGTTCCTCATTGCTAAAGCCTGTAACAGTGGAAAGCATCGGATTCATGTATTCAATTGCCCTTGGTGTTGGTCTT
>BOBG01000116.1 GCA_026002265.1 Spirochaetia bacterium | reverse complement strand
CGCAAGCAAAGTGAGTGCTTATAAAACGAACTTGCAATGGAGGAACTACGTGGACGAGATACATCCGGCGTCATAAATATGGAGAGTTTGCAACCACAAAGGTCATTTCGACAGGCTCAATGACCAGTTATTGAGACACAATGACCGGAGCCGGTAATGCCGGCTGATCTTTGCACGAGACCTTAGCTCCCGGGAAACCGGGGGCGGCTTTTTTTATCCCCCCAACGGGGGTTGTTCTGGTAAAATTCATTATGACAGCGCCCAAACCCCAAACCCCTTCATGTACATTCGTTCAATTCGTGGACTCTATTCGTTTTTCATTATGACAGCACCCAAACCTCAAACCCCTTCGTGTACATTCGTTCAATTCGTGGACTCTATTCGTTTTTCATTATGACAGCACCCAAACCTCAAACCCCTTCGTGTACATTCGTTCAATTCGTGGACTCTATTCATTTTTCATTATGACAGCGCCCAAACCCCAAACCCCTTCATGTACATTTGTGTCATTCGTGGACCCTATTCGTTTTTCATTATGACAGCACCCAAACCCCAAACCCCTTCGTGTATATTCGTTCAATTCGTGGACCCTATTCGTTTCCTTCAAGAATGCGGGGGATTCTCCGGCAGTCATGGAGAATTTACCCAAGGGTGTGTGGGACTCTCTGAAACTCCGGGAGGGTTCACCCAAAAGTGTAGAGGACTCTCCGGCAGTCATGGAAAATTCACCCAAAAGTATAGAGGACTCTCTGGCAGTCATGGAGAATTCACCCAGAAATGTAGAGGACTCTCCAGCAGTCCGGTAAGTACCGATAAGAAAAGCTTATACCTTTTAAATAGTATATTCGGGTTGTGGCTAGCAACAAAGGATAATGGCAACGCGCTGCACCATTCCGCACCGGACAGACCAATCATATCAATATATGTTCCGGGCTTTTAAAGCAACCGCGACATTTTCATGTACTGTTGCCCATGGAAAAAGAGTCGGTATTTTCAACATGTATCATATATCATAGTCTATCATAGTCAGTGTAAAACCCAATGCTTTAGCTTTGGGATAAGCCGCAGCGAAAATATTTGTAAGAACTATTGACAAAAGTTCTCGTTCTTGTATACTTTCTATGAAAGCCAATGAACATAAGCTTTCGTGTTTAATCTGTACAGCAGGAGTGCAAACTTGCCGCGCTAAATACTGTCGGAGCGACAGGAATTAACGTCTATAGGTATGGGAGTGCTGGCTGTAGAAAATCCGCTTCGGCGGAAGAAAGTAGAAAATTCTGGCGGTGATACCAGAAGCCCTAACCTTTGGGAGGCTCACAAGTGAATAGGTCAATAGATGAAGAATGTCTCACGCAGATTAAAGAGCGTATGATTCCTTTTTGGGTATCTTTGCGAGACAAAACCTTTGGCGGTTATATCGGAGAACATAGTGGCATCTCCATGCTACCTCATGCGCCTAAAGGCAGTATCTACCATGCGCGGATTTTATGGTTTTTTAGTACCTGTGCTAAAGTTTTACCTTTGGAAACAGAGCAAAAAAATCTAGTTCTTGATGCGGCTGAACAGGCATACCGCTTTATCCGGAATGTACTTTGGGATACACAAAAAACAGGTGTGTATTGGTCGGTGGATTGGACCGGCAAAGCCCTGGACACGGATAAGCATATATATGCTCTGGCTTTTACACTGTATGGTCTTTCCGCTTATTATAGCGCAACCAAGTCTCCTGAGGTTTTAGCCTTTGCCCAGGAAGTCTTTAACTGTATGGAAACAAAATGCCGTAACAAGCAGGGCTATCTTGAACAATTTGATATTGATTGGAAGGCCATCCCGAACACAAAGCTTTCCGATGGCTCCGGCGCGCCAAAAACCATGAATTCCATGCTTCATGTTATGGAGGCATATACCGAATTTTTTAATGCAACCGGAGAAGGCAAATCTGCTCTGGAATATACTTACTCTTTACTTATGGATAAAGTGCTTAATGATAAGCTGGGAAGGATGGATCTGTTTTTTGACGAAGACTATCAGGTTAAAAACGGAAATGAAAAATCTTACGGGCATGATATTGAAGCATCATGGCTTTTAACCGAAGCTGCAAAGGCTACAGGGCATTTTGATGATGACAAGGCGCGGATACTGCGCCTGGCCGACTGCACCATCGCGGAAGGTTTTGACGGTAACGCTCTGGTTAACGAGATAAAAGAGGGCATTACAGATACGGATCGTATCTGGTGGGTTCAGGCGGAAGCAATCGTGGGGCTAGTGAACGCGTTTCAGATCACAGGAGATAGCGGTTATCTCTCCAAAGCCCGCGCCATCTGGGATTACACCAAAACTCATTTGATCGGTGATAAAGAATGGTTTAATGCTGTAACCATTGAGGGGAAAGCTTATGACAGACCCATTGCAGGTATGTGGAAATGCCCCTATCACAATGGGAGAATGTTTATGGAGCTGTTAAAGAGGCATATCTCTTTCTAACTTTCCTCTCACGTATACTGGAAAAAGACAAAATCCCCAGGGCTTAAACGAATATCAAAAGCCTCCTTTTGAGGATTGCTGTAGCCGGTAACGGGGATTTCGGTGATACTTTTCCCTCCACGGATAATGACCCGGATTTGTTCCGGTGAACTGCCATCGGTGGTGTACGAATAAAGACCGAAGGTTTTGTTGTCGTATAAAAAGAGCGAAACTCGCGCCTTGGTTCCTTCGGGCAGCTCGATAGAGACCGCCCCCGCGGAATCCTTAGCCTGAAATTCCTTACGGATACGGGAAAGCGCGGCTTGGGGAATCTTCTCCAGATCAGAAAACAGATCCGGTACCGCCAAGGTGATCATCTCCCCTTTGCCGAATGTGTCCCTAAGGAGGATAGAGCCGTGCTGACTCCCCTGACCGGCATTGAGCAGGGACCAGGAAGCGTTGTTCCGGTGTTCCAAAAGAGGGAAGCACACCGTTTCTGCCGCGTTACGGTGTACCTGAGGCTGCATCCCCGGTCCCGGTTTGGTGATGTGGTATTCGCGTGCGGTGATGTAGCGTCCTCGCCACCGTGCCGAAGTTAATGCTTCAATGCCGTTTTTTGCCTCCAAGGAAGCTCTCACAAAGCCGGATGTTACCACGGCCCGGCCCCCGGCATTAAGATGGCTTTTCAGTTTTATGATGATGTCCCGATCCTGCAACGCTTGAACAGTGAGGAAGATCGTGCCGCCTGAAGCGGGAAACTCCGGCACCGGCTCAAAAGGAATGCCCAACATCCCCAGGTAATCTTCCAGATGATCCTCGCCCTGTGCGTTGTAAGGCAGATACACCGGCACGCCAACGGGTTTGCCCACATGGGAAAGAATCTCGTCCAACTGCTTGAGACGGAAGCCCAGCGGTGTAACAACTTTATTGTTGTACAGAGAAGGCCAGCAGAAAAGCATGATCTCCTTGGGCCGGGAAAAAGCCGTCAGGTATGCCTGCTCAAGATAAGTGTCGATGGGATAGCACTCGTAGGGGTCAAACCAGCCGCCGCGGTTCCTGCCGGGGGCAGCGTTTTCCATATACCGCATGAGAGAATAGCTTAAATACCGGGGCAGATGCTGATCCGTCTGGGAAGGGTGCCGTGTTTCGGTGCCGGTGTAGATATAGTCGAACATATCCTTTTGAACCGCCGGGTTGTAGCCTGTTTCCTGAAAACTTTCTTGCCAGTTGGGAAATTTAATAGTGATTTTGATCTTTGGATTGATATTCTTCGCCGGTTTTATCACCAGATTTTCCGACACGTCAAGCATTGTGGCGAGCTTGAATTCCTCCCAGCTCCGGTTGCCTTTTTCTTTCTGGCAGTCCTCGCAGCGACACTGGCTAAAGAAAAAGTCGTCAATGATAAAATCATCGAAGAGACTGGCGGTATATTCGACAGCCTTTTTAAGATGATTCCGCATGGCCTCGTTGCTGTAGCAGAAGGTATTGAATAGCCGCTGCCGGTTTTTATCCGCTGTCTCTAGGTCGTCTGTGGTGGTGGTAATGGCCCCCGAAACCTCTATGTTGTGTTCCGCAAAAACCCGCTTACACATTTCAATCTGTTCTTTAGACGCGAAAATGCTTCGGTAGGCTTCCAGATATACCTTGTCAAAATCCGCGTATTTACGGAAAAAAGCGATCTGTTCCCGCAGTTCATCCTCCGTAACATTCGCCGCCCAGGGCGCGGTACAAAAGATCACGGTCGTAAAATTTTTATAGATACCCATCTCAATGCCTCCTAATGTCAAATTATGATTTTACTGCTCCGGCCAAACCGTTGTAAATATATTTCTGCGCCAGAATAAACAGAATTATCACGGGAATGGTTGCCATAAGAACCGCCGCGCTGACCACCTCAAAGGGGGTTGAAAGCCCGGCAAAAAACCGGTACAGCGCCAGTGTCAAGGTCTGAACTCCCCGGATCAGGTACAAATTGGGAAGATAAAAATCGTTGTAAATTCCTATGCCTTTTAATACCGCCATGGTGATAATCGCCGGTTTCAGAAGGGGGAGAATGAGGCTAAAGTAGATGCGGAAATAATTCGCACCGTCCAGGAGTCCCGCTTCATCAAGTTCCCGAGGAATGGTATTGAGCAGGTTGGTGGTGATATAAATATCCACAATGCCTGTACCGGAATAGAGCAGTATGAGAGAGCCTATGGTATTTACCAGGTGAAGCCGGTAAATGATCTGGAAAACCACGACCTGGGTGGTAACCACCGGGATAAACATGGTCATCATAAAAAGCAACATGACCGCTTTTTTTGCCTTGAATTCAAAACGCTGGACGACAAACGAAACCATACAGGCAAAGTTGACGCTGATGGTGATTGAAACGACGAGGATGACGATAGTGGTCACCAGCGACCGGAGCAGATCCCCCACCCGTAGGGCATAGGCAAAATTATAAGCGTTCAGCCAGTTTGAGGGGGCAGCAAAAACAGAGGTAGTAACAAACTCTCTGCCGGTTTTGAAGGCCATAAAAAAGAGCGGAACGATAGGTATAATCACAAAGGCCGCCGCGGCCGTCAAAACGATGTACCGGATGACACGGTATAACTTTGATTCGGCAATCATCTTAAGCCTCCTCTTTTACCAGCAGACGCTGAAGGCCTACGGAAATTAGCACCACCAGGAATACCACCACCGACATGGCCGCCGCAAAACCGACCCGGTTGTCGGTCATACTCTGTTGAATCTGAATGACCGGCGTGGCAGTTCCGTTAGAGCCGCCCAGCATGATGTAGGGTATTTCAAAAACCTGTATGGATCCGGAAACGCTTAACAATATATTGATGAACAGTACCTTTCTGATAAAAGGTATGGAAATGTACCAAATTTCATGCCATTTGTTGCAGCCGTCAATGGCGGCGGATTCGTAAAGCTCCGCGGGGATGGATTGCAGGGAGCCGAAAAACATGACAAAGGCCATGCCGTAATAGCGCCAGATGCTGATGGACGCGATAGCCGGATTAACAACCCTAAGGTCCTGCAGCCAGTTCCGGGTAAAGAAATTGAGGCCCGCGGAATTTAAAAGGGTATTTAGGGTTCCGGAATTCTGATAGAAAAGAATAAAAACCGCTGAAACGATAATACCGTTAAGCAGATAGGGGAAAATCAGGATGGCCTTGTATACATTGAGTCCCCTGAACTTTCCATTAACCAGGATTGCCAGGACAAAGGACAAAAGCAATTGCGGAATTGCCGCCAGCATATACCACAAACAGTTGCGGAACAACATAATGTACTGGGGATCGGAAAATATCCGCTGATAATTCCGCAGTCCTATTATCCGGATTTTTGAAATTCCGTCCCAGTTTGAGAAACTTAAAAATATGTTAAAAATAATGGGAATATAGCTGAATACCAGAAGTAGAAGAAGGGGAACCGCCAAGAAGGTAATAATGATCAGCAATTTTTGCTTTTCCACTGCCGAATATGCCATAAAATCTCCTTTGAGCAAGTTGCAGCGGACTTTAGTCCTATGCAACCTGCTCGTAACGCTGTTTAGCGGCTCGGATCGTATTTAAGACCGAGGGATTTTATCGCCGCAAGATACGCGGCATTCTGCCGGGTAATCTGGGCATTGTAGGCGGCCCAATCATTGGGTTTGGTAATATCAAGGGCATCGAAGGGAAGCCCCGCCCATTTATTGTCCGCGTAGAGGTTAGCCTCTTTCAGAGCTTCCTCGCTGTCAATGCTGTTCTGGGTGATGGGGGCGGCGACAAGCTGTTTGACCTCTCCTGAACGTACCCGCCTGTCAACAATGGAAAAAA
>BOBG01000115.1 GCA_026002265.1 Spirochaetia bacterium | reverse complement strand
AGTTGTATCAAGAATCATCACATGGTAGCCATTGTAAATATCCGGCACCGGAGAATTGACGGTAATTGCATTGCAAATCGAGTTGATATAACGAGTTAATACCGGATCATTACGCTGTTTATAACTGTTGAGAACTTGAGCGCCCACGGCACGCCCAATGTAATATTCTTCCTCCGGCGTCATATCCTCAATATTCGCAATAATGCTAACTTGATTAGCGATATTGGCAATACTGCCGAGCGTCTTAAATGAAAAACCTTGACAACCGGCTAGTATGAGAATGATTCCGGAAATAAATGCGAAACGGCTGATTTTTATCATCTTTCACCTCTTAACTGCCCTTCCACAATGAAATTGTACACATCGGTATTTGAAATATTCTGCTTTTCTAATTGATCGATCAACGTAAAGTTGACTTTTGAATCTTTTCCGTACTGTGTCTCAATATCACTCGAAAAACCTTTTCCGGCCAGCGCAAGATCCTCGGCGGTCGCGGTCCGGGTTGAATTTACCACTCGTTTTGAGGTTAAACTCACCGAAGTTATCCAGCCGGTTCTATTTGCCGCGGTCCGGACTTCCATCCATTTTCCCTTATCCTGCAACAAAGTAACCGAATCACCCAAGGCCAACGTCGCTACGGTACTTGCGATGATACCGGTTCCTGACTTTACAGCCGCACTTTTCAATGCAACGTATAATGTTGTACCATTTTGTGTTTGAGCTGAAAGCGTCCCGGCGATCAAAATCCCCAGTACTAATATTTTTCTCATAACCCCTCCTCTGAATTAATCTATTATATATTACCACTAAAAAACGAAAAGCTCTAGAGTACATGAATCAAAGCTTGACAAAGGGAAATTAAGATTCAACAATCATTGGCATGAATATTAAAGCTCTTGAAAAAATTGCCCTTAGTGTACGGGCTTTGAGTATAGACGCAATCCAAAAGGCTAATTCCGGGCATCCGGGGCTTCCTTTGGGCGCGGCTGAACTTGGCGCACTTTTGTACGGGGAAATTCTCCGGCATGATCCGTCCTCTCCGCAGTGGGCTGACCGGGACCGGTTTGTGCTGTCGGCTGGACACGGTTCGATGTTTTTATACTCGCTGCTGCATTTGTCCGGATATATGGAGATGACTCTTGATGCGTTAAAGTCTTTCCGGCAAATCGTTTCTCCCGCGGCGGGGCATCCGGAATACGGCCGGGCATCCGGAATCGAAGCGACTACGGGCCCGCTGGGTCAAGGAATCGCCATGGCAACCGGTATGGCAATCGCAGAATCGATGCTTGCAGCTCGGTTTAATACCGATTCTTACCGGATCGTGGATCATTACACATATACACTTGTCGGTGACGGGTGTTTGCAGGAAGGAGTTTCCAGCGAAGCAAGTTCTTTGGCCGGAACACTTAAATTAGGTAAACTGATCGCATTTTATGATTCAAATAAAATCACGATTGACGGCTCTACGGATCTTGCCTTTACTGAAGATGTGGCAAAACGTTATGAGGCTTATGGCTGGCACGTACTGCACGGCTCCATGTACGATTTTGAAGAAATATTCCGGCTTGTTGCCGAGGCAAAAGCGGAATCGAACCGGCCGAGCTTGATCATTTTAAAATCAATCATCGGAAAGGGATCCCCAAAAAAACAAGGTACAGCCGATGTTCATGGCGCACCGCTCGGTCCGGAGGAAGTTGCGGCAGCACGGGCACAGTTGGGAATTCCCGGTGATTTTTATGTTGCACCTGAAGCTGCCGAATATTTTGCCGGTAAAAGGTTGGAATGGCAGGCAAACCGGAAAAAATGGGAAAGCGAATTTGAGCAATGGTCTAAAGAATTTCCGGAAAAACGCACGCAATGGGATTCTTTCCTTTCCGGAAATCCGACGCCCTTTAAATATCCGGAATTCCCGGTCGGTACAGCACTTGCAACGAGGACAGCCGGAAACAAAGCTCTGATCGCTGCCGCACAAGCGAATCCGAATCTGGTTGGAGGTTCAGCGGATTTAATGGTACCAAATGCAGTGGGGATTCCGGGTGCAGCTGATTATTCGCCAACAAACCGGTCTGGTACCTATATTCACTTTGGAATCCGGGAATTTGCCATGGCTGCTATTTCAAATGGTATTCAACTTCACGGCGGTTTGCGGGCTTTTTGTGCAACTTTTATGGTTTTTTCAGATTATCTACGGCCCGCGCTGCGACTTTCTGCGCTCATGCAGCAGCCGGTTATCTATGTACTCACACACGATTCGATTTTGATCGGTGAGGACGGTCCCACGCATCAGCCGGTTGAACATCTTAACGCGCTGCGGACGATTCCGAATGTGTCGGTACTGCGGCCCGGCGATGCAGAAGAGACGGCAATTGCATGGGAAATGGCATTGGAGTACCGGAATCAACCGACTGTTCTCGCGTTGAGCCGGCAGAATATCGCGGTGTTTGCAAAAGACGATCCGGAGTGGCGTACAACTATCCGGACCGGTGCATATATCGTCAAAAAAGTTCAGGATCCGGTGCTGTTGATCATTGCAACTGGTTCTGAAGTGAGTCTCGCGCTGTCCGCTGCCGAAAAAGTTCCGGAAAAACGGATACAGGTCATTTCCATGATCAGTCGGGAATTGTTTGAAGCGCAGCCCGCGCCGGTTCAACATACTATTGTTCCGCCCGGAATCCGGTGTATTTGCTGTGAAGCCGGCACCGAAACCGGCTGGGAACACTGGGCAAAACCGGAGGATATTTTCTCCATCAACGAGTTCGGCGAATCCGGCCCGGCGAAAAAAGTTGCCGAACATTTTGGATTCACCGTAGATGCTTTAATTGCGTTGATTAAACATTGATAAGTTTGTAGGAACTGCTCCCCAAACCGATTTTTTCACCATGGCTGATCTGGGCGCGCCAGTCAGTCGTGGGGTGAATGTCGGTGAAGTGGTCGCCTTTCAGGTTTGTGCGCTCCGAAAGAATGCTTCCTGTAATGCCGGGTGCAGCGTTGACCTTGTCGATGCAGGCTTTGTCCAGCGCAACCGGATCGAAACTTGCGAACATACCAATATCCGGAATAACTGCCGCGTCATTTTCCGCATGGCAATCGCAGTACGGCGACACCTGATTCACAATATTGATATGAAAATTGGGGCGCCCGTTGAGCACAGCCGCTGTGTATTCAGCCAATTTTGATCCCAAATCAACACTCGAAGAGTCGCTGTTGTTGGAAATGGCATGGAAATTGCAGACTCCGATGCACCGGCCGCAACCCACACAGAGGTCCTGATCGATTCCGGCCTTGTTGTGTTCATCGAAGACTATCGCCTTTTGGAGACAGTACTTCGCACAGACCCGGCAGCCTTTGCACACATTTTTGTCAACATGGGGTTTGCCATCATTATGCATAAGCATTTTTCCGGCCCGGCTTCCGCTGCCCATTCCCAGATTTTTGATCGCACCGCCGAATCCGGTACCTTCATGCCCCTTGAAATGGTTGAGAGAGATCACGATATCCGCGTCCATGATTGCCCGTCCGATCCGGGCAGTTTTGCAGAGAATTCCATTCGGCACCGGCACTTCAAGATCGTCCGTGCCTTTGAGTCCGTCAGCGATGATGTTCTGACAGCCGGTTGACAGGGGCGAATAGCCGTTTTCCATAGCCGCATCTAAATGCACGAGCGCATTGTTCCGGCGCCCGACATACAATGTGTTAGAATCCGTGAGAAAGGGCATCCCGCCGAGGCTTTTAATCTTGTCAGCGACTGTCTTTGCAAAATTCGGACGCAAAAAAGCGAGGTTTCCGGGTTCGCCAAAGTGAATCTTGATCGCGACATATTTATTCGCAAAATCAATTTCGCCGATTCCGGCCTTGGTAATCAGCCGATCCAATTTGGCGAGGAGACTTTCCCCCGCGGTGCACCTCATGTCGGTAAAATAAACATTTGAACTCATACAAATCCCCTTATACATAAAATAAAAACACCGTAAATAGCACAAATATCCACTAATGGATTCTTATTATCAATGGATTTTTCTTATTCGTATTTATTAGTGTACATTCGTGGACCTCTTCTTAATTCATACATTATTAAGTAGTTTTTTTCAAGAGCCGTTGAGTAGTTTTCTGGAGCCATTTATCGCAGATTGCTATTAAAAACCGGAAAAAACGCCCCTTACGCTGTCCATAATGGAGTCTAAAATCCTTTACTGCACAAGAAATTGAATAATGGATTCCATATTTTTTTTTCAAAAAATCCCAATATTTAACGATCCATATATATAAATCTCCGGATTTAGATCCCGGAAAATCGATCTGAATCCATTCATCTTTTATAATATGAATAATCGGTACATAGACATTGTTGTACCATGAAACGATGGCATCGGAAAGCGGCAGTTCTTCAGACTGACATTGGTTCATAAAGTATTTATGTACAAGAATATGATTATAAATAACATCATAGGTTCCGGTTGTACTAAAATCCAACTGATAATCGCCGGTGAGTGTCCCGAAAGCAGTTTTTTCATAAAAAAGCTCTTTTTCGTACTGAATTAATTTTTCCCGGAGCTGATCAACAGTCATGCCGGGTTCTATTGCGATTTCACTCGACATACTCGTTACTTCTGCATCAATGGATTCAACACCCTGTGATTTTGCGACCGATACCCGGTGATTGCCGTCACGGACAAAATAGGCTCCGCCGATTTCGTACAGTTGAACCGGTGGCAGGGTAATTTCTTTCAGGTGCGCCTGATCCACCCGCTGCCACCTGGACCGGAGAAAATCGGACCGGGGTAAAAAATACCGGTTAAAATCCCGGTAGCGTCCTTCACTTCCTACAATTTTTTCCAAGGGAACGACTTGCATACCTTTATACGATTCATTTTTTGGTTTAAGTACATCTTTTACTGCATTAAACGAGAGGAGTTTATCACGGTCTGTGTGCAAAAAATGCTGAAGCCGGGAGAGGACTGCTTTTGTACGGGCCCGGTTGAAATCCGTTTCCGCAGTATGATTAACGAGAGTATCTTGACTAAAATCAGACATCTTCAATTCTCCTCAGTAGTTACAATGTAATGGCTGTACGCATTAATCACCGTTGTTTCCTCAAAGCGTGTGACTCTGACCGCGGAAAGATCGTAGAGATGAATATGTCCATGAATGAGATAGCTCGGTTTAAAGGTGTGCATAAACCACCGGAATGCCTTAAAACCCCGATGGCATGGATCCGGTTTATCGTGGATTCCCTCCGGCGGCGCATGTGTGAGGAGAATATCCAGAAATTTTCCCCGGAAGATCCGGTTCCACAACAGTGCCGGAATCATTTTGAATATTTCAGCTTTCATCTGCCGTTCAGTAAATTGGTTTTCGCCCCGGTTATAACGCATCGATCCGCCAAGTCCCGCAATGATCAAACCATTTTCCCGGTGAATTTTCCCTCCGATATGAATCGCTCCGATATTTAGAGATTCCGTTGCATGAAAAACCGGCGCCTCCCTCGGTTTAAAATGGGATAAATGTTCGGTGTTGTGATTTCCAAAGACAAAAAGGAGCGGCACATTGAGACTGCTCACGATAAATTCAAGGTAATCAAGCGGCAGATCGCCTGCACTCAACACCATAGTCACATCTTTATAACGTTCTTTGATGGAATTAGTATAAACTAATGGATCAATCTGGTCAGACACACATAATATTTTCATGTTCCGGTGAGAAAATAATAGCGATTTTTTTGAAAAAAGAATAGTACGCAAGTCAGCCTTGTCAGCAATGGAATCCCGTCATAGCTATTCCGGATCGGAGGTCTGACCCCAATGATCGGATTTTTTTCATTTTCGGGTTCACCACGCCTTGGGCTGCCACGGCTCAGGCGCAGCCAGAATCTGCATCGTATCACCGGTCTGTTCTATCACATAGAACCCGGACTTTAAATTGCAAAAATATCTGCTAAGGTTAGTGTTTCCGTCGATAAAATCCTCCGGAAATAAGGTGTAGGAAAGAGTGAATATTGAATTACTCTTTCTCATTTCCCTTTATTTATACTATACTTAATTGTGCGTATTTTCAAAAACCGGTGGTTTTGCCGGTTTGCTGAAACTGAAAACGGGGTCAGACCTCCGGCTGGGAATCCTTTCACCACTCTGGCACTAAAGGAAATTGTATTACCACAAAGGACGCAGTGGTACACGAAAGGAAACGAGGGTGGTTATTGTAAAAATTCTGGTGGAATTTTTCGCTTTCTTTCCGGCTTGCCAGACCGGGAGCCGGAAAATCGGGTGGCTACCGGATAATCGTGTTTTTCAAGAGCGAGTTCCGGTCGTTTTTTGTCTACGGTTTTGCAAAATCGGACCGTGATAATATTAACCA
>BOBG01000114.1 GCA_026002265.1 Spirochaetia bacterium | reverse complement strand
GTTACATGACAGACGAAACTGATATATCCGTGTCGCGCCCTCTCCATGGGGGTAAGGAGTAGAAAGGTTACGTTGAAATTTAACTCAAAAATTTTTGAGAAAAGAATGTGGAGGTTTTTTATGAAAAAGCAGTGGATTGTATGTCTTTTATTTATGGTCGGTTTTTTGACTTCTTGTGCGAGTGCTCCTCCGCCCCCTCCTCCGCCCCCTATCGTTGCTCAAACTTCCAGTAAAGTAGCTGGACCAAATGAATCATCAATCACTATTCAGCGCACCAACAAATTTGTGGCAGGAGCCATAACGATGTATGTTTATATTAATGGTGAAGCAAGAATATCGCTTCAAAATGGGGCTATTGGTAGAATGGTGGTTTCAAATGGTACTCATATTATGGAATTGAAAGGGTATGAGAGTTCAGCTGCTGATGTATCAATACAAATAGAGGTGAATTCTGAAGCTGTTACCTATAGCTTAGATGTCAGCCATCTTACAGGATCTAAGTTAATTGAAACTGATAGGAAAAAATTGGTTAATCAACCAGCTGGTGTAGAAGGCGCTTTGACAAACGCTGCAAAGGAGATATTAAAAAACGTTGCTCCGAAGTCAAGAATAGCAATTGTATATATTACTGCTCAGGATAAAAATACCACCGACTACGTCGTTGGTGAACTCGAATATATATTGGTAAATGAAGGGTATTTTATATCCGACAGAAGCCAGCTAGACAGATTACGGAGAGAACAAGATTTTGGAATGAGCGAGGAAGTGGACGATGCGACGGCTGCCTCAATCGGAAAGATTGCAGGAGCAAGTGTTATTGTGACTGGACGGGTTGACGGAGAAGGCGATCTTCGTAGATTGCGATTACGGGCATTAGATACAAACACGGCACAAGTTGTTGGTGCGGCATCTGAACGATTGTAAAAGAACAGTTTTATCCTAAAGTAAAAGTCTGCCCAGCCGTCCATGGCTGGGTGCTTCATAGCTGCTTTTTACATCGTTTAACATACACTTTATACTGCGCTGCAGTAGCGCCTTTGTGCGGTTTTTCTCCGGTACGTTATGCGCAATAGCTCCTAAGATTTGTTGTAAATAAAGAATAAAAATTTATTGACACAATATAAATATAATCATAATGGATGATTTGCCGCTAAAAAAAACGCATTCCTGTTGTTTTCTATTACGTCTACTGCTAGCCAAGGCAACCCTAACAGATTTTCCATCATATTGTGAATAAACCGCATAAAATTCAGTAAATTTATTATCACCAAATAAATCAATAAAGCCTGATTCTACTATTTCAATTGGACTTTCAAAAAGTATATAGCTTTCTAGTATTGTCTTCCCTTCAATATTTTCTAAAGGTATTATTTTTGATTTCTTAAATACCAAATCATCAGCATTTGCAGTAGATATTAAAATTATGAATGTAAATACTAAACAAGTATATTTATTCAAAATCATCTCCTGCAAATATTATTTTCTATTTTTACATTATTATCAATAGTATTTTTCATTTTTTATGTCGCATAACGTGAAAAGTTTACGACGTTTTTATTGCAAATAGTAAATTTATTTTTTCATGTATACTATATCTAAATGCAGGACCAATGATAGCTGCAATAAATAATCATAATTATTGATATTAACATCATTTATAATTTTATCGGGAAATGACAATGTAAAATTTATATAATATCCAATATTTCCCCATAATGCACATGAATTTAAATCAAATCCGGGAGAACCAATATAGTTATTGTTATCAAAAGAATTATCAAATTCAAAACCCAATGAAATTGATGATTCAAATGAGAATGCCCAAGTAGCTATTCCCAAAAAACCAATGCGAATATGAATTTTTTCATACCAGAACATCCATTTAAGTATTAGTATATAAAATTTTAAGGAAACTGTCAATTGCTTTTTACGAAAATTCCTATTAAATTGTTTACATCATCCTCTAAATCCTATTGCGTCAATTTGAAATAAAATTCCTTCCCTGAGAAATTTTGTTTCAAATGCTTTTCTGGCAGGATATTTTCCAATAAATCTTTCTTTAATTATGCTCGCCAAAAAATGTATATCCATAATATCCTTAAATAGACAATCCATTTTTACAACTGATTCTAATTTCAAACCAACTGATTCCAATCTTTTTTCCAAAACATCAAATGCTCCATTTATCTGGTTTTCAATTGATTGTCCCTCATTTCCCATACAGTAACTGATAAAAAAATAGTCTCCAGCTTCTACAATTCCAGAATGTGCCCATTCTTCATTTATTTCCATTCTCTTTATTTCTTTCATAATATGTTCCTCCATTTGTACTATTACTTATTTTTGAATATCTTTTGTCAAGCCATTTCCTCATAAATTTAAACAAATTGGGAACAATGGCACATAACGTGAAAGGTTTGCGACGTTTTTGTTGCCCGAATAAGGGCTTTGCGTAGCAAAGACCAGGGCAACAAAAATGTGGGTGGAGTGAGCCGTGGGAAGGAGCGCAGCGACTGACCTAGGCGAACGGAACCCGGAGGGGCTTTAGCCCCGAACCGCAAACCGTATGTTATGTGCCGTTTTTCTTGCTTTTATTTACTCTTTGAAATAATCTAAGTTTCATCTGTTATGTAAATATTCTTTTTTGAAATTATAAATTTTTGTACCGTTTTATTTAAATTTAATAATACTTTTGCCGGTGCTCCTAAAATTTTATGATTTTTAAGTTTTTCGGCTACAATCATTAAACCGTTCCACAATGCAGGTAAATGCTCGGCGATAAAAGCCAGAATTTTTATAAAGAAATTTTGTACACTTTCCCACCATGTCGGTTCTCGATTCTCAATAGCTTCCTCTAAATCTTCCAAACGATCAATTAGTAAATCTCTGTTCACATTATATGTATTTCTTAATGAAAAAGTTAATTCTCCAGCTTGTTTCCATCTTTGAATATCATCCTCAATTTTACCGATATATGATTTTATTCGTCTGTATTGGGTAGAATTTAACAGTTGTTCTACTGAGTATTTGTGCGTTTTAAATATTAAGAATCCTTTAATTTGATCTTTCATTTCAAACAGATCATCTATATTGTCATTAATTTTTAAGAATGCTGCTTTTAAATACGAATGATCTTCTTCTATATTTTCCTTTTTCTGTTCCCTTGCATTATATACAACTAATTCTTTAACATTTGATTCTACAGACCTATTAATATTAGCTAGGGCTAACAAACGTTTCCTATCACCTACTGCTAAAACGCCCATCTTTTCAAGATCTGAATCATCTAACATAAAAAATGTAGAAATATCAAAAATCTTATTTGATTCAAACAAATCTATATATTCTATGAAATTATTATTTTCAAGAATATTCTTCAATTCATCAGTCATAACAACTCCTTTTCACGATCTACCATAATATAGTTTTATCCCGATCTATATTCCGACTACCACATTTAGGACATTTAATAAAAAATACGAGAAATTGCTTTATTGCCATGAATTTATGACCACAATTCTTACAAAAAAAACCATCCATTTCTCCAATTCCAGGTGGTCGTATGTGACTTTTCAATACATCTCCTTTGGCATCCCATTTTTACAATATTATGTTATCCATTTTCTTTTGTCAAGTATTTTTTACAAAAATTTCAAGAAAAATGGCACATAACACTCTATATATGCTTATTTCTAGCACTGTCGCTATATCTCTGATGCCAATCCCTTTCACTTATCGAAAACGGCGTAAAACTCAATACTTTAGCGATGAAGGAACTATGCTGTTTTGCTTTTATTTTTTATGAGGGGAACATATAATATCGCTCCCATTGCGGTTGTGATAGGAGCCACAAGGACAAGCCCGAAACTGCCAACAACGGTGTGCAGTATTTCCGCTGCCACATAGCTTATATTAAGTAGGTTTCCGTTCGGTATTCCTTGCCCCATAAATAACATCACCATGGCAAGATAACTGCCGCTATAAGCGAATAAAAGGGTTGTCGTCTTCTTGTGTAATCCAAGGGTTTGAGTATGTCCTATAATACTGATCAGTTTCTCATCTTCCGGCGCTCTTTCACTGGAAAAATCAGTGATTTCCGAATGAGGCGTATCCGGCAGCCCTGCCGGAGTCAAAATGATATGGCTTGCAATTGGTGCGGGAAACTAACTATTTCAGGCATTTTCTTGCCTTATCTGATCCCCGCGGAGCGGAAACGGTGCAAAGGTTATACCTTTAATAATCTGAACATGATATGCGTCTATCTGCTTCTATTTCCGGCAACTGCGGAAAGGCATTGCAGGAAGTCCGTTTTTTGCGTAAAGCGGGGTTGGACCGAATTTAATCCATGCATAACGTACCTGCTGCGGCTCGGAAATCTTATCTGACTGTACTACTACATCACACCCGTCAATATGCGCCCTAGCCGGATAATAGATTTCTTCTGATCCGGCAACTTCAAAGCCCTCAAGGGGACCCCGGGATTCAAGACCGCTTTCAGCATGATCAAAATGTATCCGAAGCGTATTGCCTTCAGGCTCAACCCATGAAAAAAGAGGGCCTTCAGCTTCAATGGTTTTGCCGTAGACTTTTTTCAGTGCTTGCAGTGCCAAACGATAGCCCACAGTTTGTTTGTCCAGCGGGTGAATGTTGTCGAATTCGCCGCAGTCGATGATAACCGCCATGCCGGTATTTGCAATGCTGACTGATGCGCGGTACTGATTCTCCCGCAGGATACACCAGTTTTTAACCGGCTGTCCGGCGGCTGCTTCTTCACGGGAAGCGTACATCGGTAATTGTACAAACAGAAAAGCTAATCTATCGTCTCCCCAGTCACTGCGCCATTGGTCAATAAGGTAGTACATCATTTCATAGTAGTCAGCAGCCCGAAGATCGTCTTCTTCTCCCTGACAGAGACAGAAAAACATTCCGGTTCTTATGGAATGAAATTCAGCTACACGATTTCTACCATAGGCGGCGAAGGCTGGACCGGGATCACCACTCCTTACAACGGCGACTGGTCAAAGTACAATGCACTACAGTTATGGCTCAAGCCTGACGCTAAGGGGCAAAAGATAGTGATCCAGATTAAGTCCGGCAATGAAGAATTTGAAGTCTTTCTTACTGATTTTGCCGCAACAACTGAAGCAAAGCTTGTAACCATTCCCTTTAGTCTGTTTAAGGGCAAGCAGAACGGCGTGTTCAAAAGTGATAGTATTACCGGTTTCGGGTTATGGGTAAATACCGTTCCCAAAGATAACAGCAATCCTTGGGTCGTCCAATCCGCGCTGTACTATGACGATATTATGGCTTTAAATGCCCAGGGACTTAAAGCGATTACGTTTGAATAAGAGGGCTATATGAAAAAATTGTTAATCGCAACTACTGTTATCCTTATGGCTAATTTATATTTATCAGTATAATTATATTTATAAATGGAGCAGTTAAATAATGGCAGAAACGTTACAAGCAGCGGCGGTTTTCTCGCATCACATGGTTTTGCAGCATGGAAAACCGGTTCCTGTATGGGGAACCGGAAGAGAAGGAACGATAGTTCGTCTTTCTTGGGATAGCGGAAAAGATTCTCTTGTATTAACTACACAGGTGAAAAACAGCAGATGGCGTTTTGTACTTCCGCCTTTGACAGCAGGCTTGCAAGGCAGGCTTGTTATAAATGACGGAGAAAAGGAAATCTGTTTCCATGATGTAGTAACCGGTGACGTATGGTTTGCCGGTGGTCAAAGCAATATGGAGCTTGAACTTCAGAACTGTCTGAATGGAAAAGCTGAACTCGCAAACTGCGCTAATCCGAATATCCGTTTTTTAGAGGTCGTTAAGCGCGCTTTTGTAGACGAGGATTATCTTCTTGAAGAAGCACAAAACTGCTGGCAGGTATGCGCTTCTGATACTGCTGCTGCGCTCAGTGCGGCAGCCTACTTTTTCGCCAGGAATATCAACGCCGAACTCGGTATTCCCATAGGTATCATCAACTGTTCATGGGGCGGTACATCTATCAGCGCATGGATGAGTGAAACTCAGCTCAGACGGAGCGCCGCAGGTCAGCGGTACCTAGATGACTATGCTGCGCTGGTAGGAGATAAAACAGACGCCCAATATGATGCGGAAATGAAAGCCTACTTTGATGAGTGGAATGCATGGGATACCCGGGTTCGGGCATGGCGGGAAAAAGAGCCTAATGCTGCATGGGAAACATTGAATAAAGAATGCGGTATTTGTCCCTGGCCCCAGCCGGCAGGGAGAAAAAGTCCCTTTTGTCCGGCTAATTTGTACCATGCCCGGGTAAAGCGGATAGCGCCGTATACTATCAAAGGATTTCTGTACTATCAGGGAGAAGAAGACGATCTTCGGGCTGCTGACTACTAT